>NZ_CP085839.1:3153644-3469009 GCF_020715565.1 Nocardioides sp. Kera G14
GCTGCGCCGGCATTTCGGCGACGAGCTGTTCCGCCGTACCGGCCGCGGTCTCGCACCGACCGCAGTGGCGCAGCGTCTCTACGAGCCGCTCCACCGAGCGGTCAGTGAGATCGACGGAGTGCTGCAGCAGGTCGGTGACTTCGACCCCGCGACCACCTCCGCGCGGTTCGCGATCGCCCTCTCCGACCTCGGCGAGGTCACCCTCCTGCCGCGCTTGGTCGCGGCGGCGCGAGAGTCCGCACCGCATGTGTCGTTCACCGTCAGCCCGCTCGACGTCGACGACGTGGAACGCCAGCTCGGCCGAGGTGAGGTCGATGCCTTCGTCGCCACTCCCGTCCTCACCTCCCACCGCACCGTCCGGGTGCCGCTCTTCCGGGAGCGGTACGTCGGCATGGTGGCCGACGACCACCCACGGATCCGCTCCGGGGCGGTCACCATGGCCCAACTGCGCCGCGAGCACCATGCCAGCGTGGTCGGACCCAGTGGCCACCGCGGGCCCCGCGACGCGCTGGCCGCTCACGACCTGCTCGACCGCGTCACCGTGGAGGTCAGCCGGTTCTCGGCACTGCCCTACCTCCTCGAGACCACCGACCTCGTGGCGATCCTCCCCGAGTACGTCGCCGAGGCCTTCATCGAGTCGCACCGGCTCCGCATCGTCCAGCTGCCGTTCGAGACCGAGCCCCTCGAGGTGGCGGTCTACGCACGTCATGACGCCTCGCGCACAGCAGCCCAGCGGTGGCTGGTCTCCTTCCTCGTCGAGGTGCTCCGTGAGCAGGTCTCGCCGGCGCAACTGCCGGTGACCCGCGATCCGGCCTGAACTCCTCATCAATTGTCTGACCAGCAGTCAGGGCAATCTCAGCCAGGAGCCGCAGGCTTGTCGTCATGGCAGTGATCGCGGCGACCGAGCCGACCACCACGACGGCTCCGGGCTGGGGTCTCCTCGCACGGCGTGACGCCTCCCTCCGACTTGCCGCGGCCGCAGCGCTCTGGCTGGCGATGCTGCTGCCGACGTACTGGTGGATCGTCGGCGGAGGCGTGGCCGACATCCACACCGTCGCCGACGGCTTCGACAGCGTCGGTCGCCTGACCGGACTCTGGGCCTCGGTCCTCCTGCTCGCCCAGGTGATCCTGATGGCCCGGATCCCCTTGCTGGAAAGGGCTTTCGGCCAGGACCGTCTCGCGCACCGCCACCGGTTGACCGGCTTCACCTCGTTCAACCTGATGCTCGCCCACATCGTCCTCATCACGATCGGCTACGCCGATGCTCGCGTCTCCGAGCTCGTGCCGACGGCGTGGGATCTCAGCGTCAACTACCCCGGCATGCTGCTCGCCGTCGCCGGCACCGCCTGCCTCGTCATGGTGGTCGTCACCTCGGTGAAGGCCGCACGCCGCCGGCTGCGCTATGAGTCCTGGCACCTGATGCACCTCTACGCCTACCTCGGCGTCGGCCTCGCCCTTCCCCACCAGCTGTGGACCGGCACCGACTTCCTCGGCTCGACGTCGCGCACCGTCTTCTGGTGGACCCTCTGGGCCGCCGCGGCCGCGGCCGTCCTGATCTGGCGGATCGCCCTTCCTCTCGGCCGCAGCCTGCGCCACTCACTGCGCGTCGTCGCCGTGGTGCCCGAGGCCCCCGGGGTCGTGTCCGTCTGGATGCAGGGCCGCGCGATCGAGCACCTCGACATCCGTGCCGGTCAGTTCCTGACCTGGCGCTTCCTCGGTCGGCGCGGCTGGACACGCGCCAACCCCTATTCGGTGTCCGCGGTCCCCCAACGTGACCACGTGCGGATCACCGTCCAGGAGGTGGGCGACGGATCCCGAGCCCTCGCCCACCTCCGTCCGGGATCGCGGGTCCTCATCGAGGGGCCGTTCGGCCGGCTGGGTGAGCGGAGCCAGACCCGTCCGAAGGTGGCCTTCATCGGGGCCGGCCTCGGCCTCGCACCCCTGCGAGCACTCGCTGAGGGCCTCCCGTACGAGGACGCCGTGCTGCTCCACCGCTACCGCGACCAGCCGCTCTTCACGACCGAGCTCACGACCCTCGCCGGGCTCCGACCGCTGCGGCTGGCATGGCTTCCGGGACACCGTCGCAGCGACGACTCCTGGCTGGCCGACCATGACGCGCCCGACGACACCCGGGCCCTGCTCGGCTACGTCCCCGATCTCACCCAGCGCGACCTCTTCGTCTGTGGACCCCCCGCGTGGGTCGCGCGACTCCGGGCCGCGGCACTCGCCGCCGGCCTCCCTTCCGACCAGTTCCACGTCGAGACCTTCGAATGGTGAGTGAACAATGAAACGCATCGTCCTCTGGGGACTCGGCACCGTCACCACGGTCGTCCTCCTCTTCGGCTACCGCACCTCGACCGAGGGCGCCGTCTCCACCGCGGCCCCTGCTGCGATCAGCGCCGGCACGACGGGCTCGAGTGCCGCCAGTGGGTCGAGCGGATCCGACGGGTCCGATGACTCCGATTCGACCGACACCTGGCAGGCACCCGAGGGCAACGGCACGCTCGACGCCACCCCGACGCCGTCGACCGACGACTCCAGTAGCGACGGCACCGTCACCGGTGACTCGGTGGACACCCAGTGGGGCCCGGTCCAGGTCGCGATCACCGTGAGCGACGGCAAGATCACCGACGTCCAGGTGCCGGTCTACCCGAGCAACAACGGCAAGGACCAGGAGATCAACTCCTACGCCCTGCCGCAGCTGATCCAGGAGACGCTCGACGCCCAGAGCGCCGACATCGACATGGTCAGCGGCGCGACCGTGACCAGCGACGGCTACATCGGCTCCCTGCAGAGCGCGCTCGACGAGGCGGGCCTGTGACCACCGCCGTGGCGCAGCGCCGGCCCGGCGTCGTACGGCGCGTGGCGCATGTGATGGGAATGCCGATCAGCCTCGCGCTGCGGGGCCGCGCCGCGGGGACCTTCGAGGGCGAGGCGGCGTGGGCCGAGACGATGGCGACGCTCCGCGACGTCGACCGGGTCTTCAGCCCGTTCCGGACCGACTCCGTCATCTCCCGACTCGACCGCGGCGAGATCGATCTCATGGACGCCCCTCCCGAGGTCGCCGAGGTCCTCGGTCTCGCCGAACAGGCCCGGATCGAGTCCCACGGCGCCTTCGACGTACGTCGCCACGGACGCCTCGACCCCTGCGGCATCGTCAAGGGATGGGCCGTCGACCGTGCGGCACGACCGCTGCGTCATCTCGGGGACACCGACTTCTGCCTGAGCGCCGGGGGCGACCTGGTCGCGTACGTGGCAGCCGACGACCGGCCGGCATGGCGGATCGGGATCGAGGATCCGCACGAGCTCGCCCGCGTCGTCGCGACGGTCCCGGTGCGCGACGGTGCCGTCGCCACCAGTGGACTCGCCCGCCGCGGCGCCCACCTCACCGACCCCCGCACTGGCTCGACCCCCACCGCCCTCGCCAGTGTCACCGTGATCGCCGAAGACCTCACCACCGCCGATGTCGACGCGACGGCCGCCTTCGTGCTTGCCAGCGTCGGTGAGCACTGGCTGCAGAGCCGCGGCCGGAGTGCCGTCGTCGTCCACCGCGACGGCCGCGTGGCGGAGGTCAGGCGCTGAGCGCCAGGGTCTGACGGAGGTACGGGCCAGCCCAGGCGCTGATCACCTTGGCGGCGCGCTGGGCACGCCCCGCCTTGGTGAGCAGGTGGTCGGCCTCCTCCAGGGAGACGAAGCTGCGCGGGTGCCGAGCGGCCATGAAGAGCTCGGTCGCATGGTCGATCGAGACCGTCGCGTCGCAGGGTGAGTGCACCACCAGCAGGGGACGGCCGAGCGCAGACACCTCCGGGAGGATCGACGCCCGGCGCACGTCCTCGACGTAGGAGCGCGTCAGCGTCAGAGTGCGGCCGGCGACCGTCCACGGCGCCGACCCCTCGGCCATCACCTGGTCGATCACGCTGCTGAAGTGGTGCTGGACGTGGGTCGGGTCGGCCGGGGCGTTGATCGTCGCCACCGCCGTGACCTCCGGGATGCGGGCGGCCGCCGCGATCGCCGCGGAGCCTCCCCACGAGTGTCCGACGAGGAGACCGGCCGGCGCGCCGCGCTCGGCCATCAACGCGACGGCACGCACGGTGTCGGCCACCTTCACCGAGAAGCCGCCCTCTCCCCATTCCCCCTCGGAGTCACCGAGGCCGAGGGCGTCGAAGCGGAGCATGCCGATCCCTTTGGCCGCGAGCTGCCGGCAGGTGCGCGCCACCGACGGGTGGTCCTTGCCGAGCGTGAAGCCGTGGACGAAGACGCCCCAGCCGCGCACCTGCCCCTCGGGGTGGTCGATCAGTCCGGCCAGGGCGGGGCCGCTGGAGCTCTCGAACCAGACGCGTTCAGTGGTCACGCGCCAAGCCTGCACAGGTCTGGATGTGAACCGCTTTAAGCAATTCTCACGAGCGCACTTGTGCGGTCTTTCACAAGTGGCTCGGCTCAGCTGAGCTTGATCGTCCCCGCCGGTGTGCGGAGGTAGTGCTTGCCGGCGGGGCTGCGCCAGAGGTAGTAGCCGGGTTCGAGTTTGGTGTAGGTCCAGTCGGTGAAGGTCTTCATCCGGTGGTGGTACCGGCACAGGCAGGCGAGGTTCTCGCTACTGGTGGGTCCGCCGCGGTCGGGGTGCTCTTTGTCGTAGGCCTCGATGTGGTCGAGGTCCGCGG
Source organism: Nocardioides sp. Kera G14 (assembly GCF_020715565.1). Taxonomy (NCBI): domain Bacteria; kingdom Bacillati; phylum Actinomycetota; class Actinomycetes; order Propionibacteriales; family Nocardioidaceae; genus Nocardioides; species Nocardioides sp. Kera G14. Next base: position 3,158,303 of record NZ_CP085839.1, read on the forward strand.
TGCGGGCGGTGCGTTCGCAGTTCGGTGCGACGCAGGTCTTGTCGGTCAGGATGGCTTGTTCCCGCATCTCGACTGAGGGGACGTAGCCGTTCCGCTTGAGGTTGCGGTTGAGGTCGATCACGGGACGGGCCACGATCTTGGTGTTCGACGTCTCGCACCACTCACGGACCTGGGTGAGCGTGGTGAGGCCGGTGGCGCCTTCGGTGGTGAACTGCCCCTCGTTGTCGGCGTGGACGTAGAGGTTCACGGTCCGTGTGACGGCACCGGCCGACGTACCGGCGAGGTAGTGGCGGGCGATGACGCCGAGTGCCTGTGATCGCCGGATGTCGAGGGACTCTTCTGAGCCTTGCTCCTTCAACTCGGCGGCGGCCTTCTGGATTGCTGCTTCGAGGTCGAGGCCGTCGGCGTGGTCGGTCTTGCCGTAGAGGTCGTCGGTGCCGTCGTCCTGGGGGCGGAGGTCAACCTTGCGGGCCTCGGCGGCTGCTTCAGCGCGTCGGGCTGCCTCTGCGGGGTCGAAGCGGTCGATGGCGTGGGCGATGAAGCGTTTGAGTGCGGTGGGGCCGATCTTCTCGAACCGCATGTGCAGTTCTTTGTCGAGCCACGCCGCACCCTCCGCGGTGAGCACGCGGGAGGCTTGGGCGACGAGGCGTGCTTTCCAGACGGGGAGTTGTTCGTCGTAGAGCCGGAAGAAGAGTTGGGGGAGGCGGTGGTGGAGTTCGAGGGCGTCGCCGATCCAGAGGCGTGTCTGGTGGTCGTTCATCCCGGTCTCGGCGGCGAGGTCCATGAGGGCGGATTCGTCGATCCAGGGCGTGCCCTCGCCGGCCAGGGGGATGTCGTGGACCTTGTCGCCGGAGGCTGCGTGTGCCGGGTCGTTGGTCTGGTGCTGCTGGGCCCAGTCGATGGTGTGCAACAGCGAGGCGATCTCAGCCATGTTCGCGCTCTGCTTCGTGAGCGCGATCATGGCGAGGGGGTTGTCGATGGGCATGCCGACGCTGGGGCCGAGAATGTTCTCGGTGGATCCGGCGTCTACAGCTAGCGACATGCGCCGATCCTATCTGTTCGAACAATCGAACGCAAGCGTTTCGACGCCGAGATCGACTGAATTCAGGCGACATGGCAGCGATCACGCCCAGTGGAGAGCCGCGGTCACCGCTATGAAGGACTCCGCACCGCGCGTTCGCGTCGGCGCTCAACGAGCGATGAGCGTTCCGCGAGCGACCGGACTGCGTCAGGAAGTTCCGCCGTTGGGATCCGTAGGAATCCCATCGACCACAAGACCGTCCTTGGTGTTCTCTGTGGGGCGGACGTCGTCAAGGTCGGCGGGGTCCGCGCGGATCCCGTCGCGGCCGTCCTCCTCCGTGGGGTCGTTCTTCTCGTTCCGCGGGCCGCTCTGATCGCTCATTGCTTCTCCTTGGGTCGACGTTGAAACAGAACCAACGAAACACCCCGAGACCAAGGCCGCTGAGCTTCTCCACCAGCGCAGGTGCCCGGCGTCGTACGCCCGCACGGACCCGCCTCAGGAAACGAACGCCGCCTCGCTGCCGGGCTCGACCACCCGGCGGGCCACGACGAAGACGGTTGCGCAGAGCAGGACTGCGCCGAGTGTGGTGAGGGCCATCGGGACGGCGGTGTCCTCGCCACCCAGCCCGGAGAGGACCGAGCAGAGCGACATCGTCAGGAACATCAGGCCGCCGACGACAGCCGAGCCGGCGCCGGCGCGGTCGCGCACCTGCTCCATCGCGAGGCTGACCGCGTTGCCGGTGACGAAGCCGAGCGAGGCGATCACCACCCACAACGGGACCAACAGAAGGATCGGATGCGGCGAGGCCGCCGCACCCAGCACGAGCAGCGCGGCCGTTGCGGCCACGGGGAGGGCGAGGGAGATGGTCCGTGCCGGGTGGATCCGGGCGCGAGCGCGCGCCGCCGAGCGAGTACCCGCCCAGAAGACGCCTGCCGAGTTGAGCGCGAACCCGAGGCCGAAGACCCACCCCGGCAGGCCGAGCACTCCCTGGTAGATGAACGACGAGGAGGAGATGAAGGACATGATCGCGCCCATCGACAGCGCCTGCGTGAGGGCCTGCAGGACGAACGCCGGACGGCGGAGTACGACGCCGAGGGGCCGATAGCTCAGCGTCGCGGTTCGACGTGAGGCCGGGAGGGTCTCCCGCACGACCGTGACCGCACCGACGAGCTGGGCGGCCATGCAGAGCGTGACGACGCCGAGCACGCCACGCCACGGCACGTGTCCGGAGAGGAGGCCGCCGACGACCGGCGCCGCGATCGGCGCGATCGCCTGCACCGCCATCATCAGCGAGATCGAGTGGGCGGCGGCGAAACCGCGGGAGAGGTCGGAGATGACCGCCCTGGCGAGCACCATCGTCGCGGCGGCACAGACGGCCTGCACGAAACGGGCGCCGATCATGACCTCGACGTTCGGCGAGAACATCACGACGACCGAGGCGACGGTGGCGATCGCCGAGCCGACGACCATCGGTCGCCACCGACCCACGCGGTCGGACAGCGGCCCCCACAAGAGCTGTCCGACCCCGATGCCCAGCAGGAAAGCGGTGAGCGTCAGCTGGACGTGGGGCGCGTCCGTCCGGAGGCCGTGGCTGATCTCAGGGAAGGAGGCGAGGTAGATGTCGGTCGCGATCGGCCCGGTCGCCGAGAGGAGCGCCAGGACGAGGATCAGGCGGAGCGGCAGCGCCTTCTCCGGCGGGGTCGCACTCACGATCCGCCGGTCGACCGCATGCTCAGCGCGAAGAAGGCGGTGAGCTCATCGCGCGCGGCGAGGGGCAGCACGTGGGCGACGTACATGTCCGGGCGGACGACGACGAGCGCACCGGTCCGCGCCACTCCTCGCTCGGAGAAGATGTCGCGAGCCGGGTCCGTCGCGTGGACCTTCTCGTAGTCGATCAGGTCGAACGGCCCGACGCGGGGGAGGAAGAGCGTCGGCACTGCGCGCAGGTCGACCTCGTCGTGCCGGCCCTGGAAGACGACCTTCACGTCGAAGAGCGCGTCGAGCTCAGCGTCGGCCGGGTTGAAGCTGCCCAGCGGCGAGTCGCCCGCATCGAGCATCCACTCGGCCCACTCCTGCAGCGCCGGGGAGTCGGCGGGGCGGGCACCGTCGGCGAAGGCGTAGATCCGCCAACGGCCGTCGGCACGCGCGTGATGGCCGAGCTCCATCGGGTTGGCGTCGGCCACGCGTACGACGCCGGCGGAATGGAACCGCTTGCCGAGGGGGAACCCCGTGGCCAGTGCCTGATGCTGGTCCCTGCCCGTGATGATCGACGGGGCGTAGTGCGTGCGGAAGCCCGCGGGGAACTCGGCGGTCTTGACGTAGAACTCCGCCAACTCGTCCGGCGGGATCTCGGCCGGGTCCTTGGTGAGCATCGTCGACCACTCGCGGTCGAAGTCGATCAAATTCTTGGCGACCACCTGCCGCTCGGCGGCGTAGGTGTCGAGCAGCGAGGCCGGGCTGAGCTCGCTGATCACCTGGCCGAGCTTCCAGCCGAGGTTGAAGGTGTCCTGCATCGAGACGTTCATGCCCTGCCCGGCCTTGGCGCTGTGCGTGTGGCAGGCGTCGCCGGCGATGAAGACCCGCGGCGCACGCGTCCCCACCTCGTCGGCCGGCACGTCGTCGAAGCGCGACGTCAGACGGTGGCCGACCTCGTAGACGCTGTGCCACGGCACGTGCCGGACATCGAGCGTGTAGGGCGCGAGGATCTCGTTGGCCTTGGCGATCGCGGCGTCGAGGCTCGTGGATCGCACCGCGCCACGGTCGCTCTCGTCGACCTCGCCGAGGTCGACGTACATCCGGAAGAGGTGGCCGCCCTCGCGCGGGATGAGCTGGATGCCGCCCTTCGGCGTCTGGACCTGGCACTTGGTGCGGATGTCCGGGAAGTCGGTGACGGCGAGCGCATCCAGAACGGCCCAGGCGTGCATGGCCTGGGTGCCCTCGAGTCGCATGCCGAGCGCCTCGCGGACCGCACTGCGCGCGCCGTCCGCGCCGACGACGTACACCGCCCGCACGGTCCTCTCCTCCCCCGCTCCTTCGCCGGCGGTCCGACGCAGGGTGACCTCGACCGGCCGCTCGCCCTCGGGCAGCACCTTGAGGTCGATCAGCTCCCAGCCGTAGTCCGGTGCGATCCGCCCCGGCCCGAAGCGCGCTGCCTCGGCGAAGTAGTCGATCACCCTCGCCTGGTTGATGATCAGGTGTGGGAACTCGCTGAAGCCGTCCGGGTCGTCGACGGTCCGCTGGGTGCGGACGATGCGGGACGGATCATCGGGATCGGTCGACCAGAAGTTCATCGCGGTGAGGTGGAAGGCCTCCGCGATGACGCGCTCGGCGAAGCCGAACGCCTGGAAGGTCTCGACGCTGCGGGCCTGGATGCCGTCGGCCTGTCCCATCTCGAGCCGGCCGCCGCGACGCTCGATGATCCGGGTGTTGATCGTCGGGTACTGAGACATCTGTGCAGCGAGCAGGATGCCGGCTGGGCCGGCGCCGACGATGAGCAGATCCATCTCGTCGGGCAGCTCGTCGGGTCGGTCGAGCCCGAGCCCGGCCGCGGGCTGGATCCGCGGGTCCGTGGTGACGTAGCCGTGGTGGTGGAACTGCATCGTCGCGTCACGGCCTCTTGTAGACCTGCGGGACATACCATGCCTCGGTGTTGAGTGCGGCGTCCTCGGTGGCGCGGTGGGAGACGAGGCGGCGCTGGAGGTGCTCGCCGTTGGCGCCGTGCTGGCGGTAGTGGTCGAGCAGCAGGTCCTGGCCGAGGTCGTTGTGCAGGTCGCGCCAGACCGTGTGGACGTGCTGGCCGGCCGCGACCGCGTTGTCCGCCTCGACGAGCAGGCCCGAGGTGGAGACCCGGTAGTAGTGCGCGGTGTCGGGCCGCGTGCCGCCGGCCCAGGCGAAGTGGAGCAGCTTCGGGTCCTCGGCCAGCACCTGCTCGCGGTACTGCGCGCTGATCTCCTCGGGACCGGTCTCCACGAAGCGCAGGAGCAGGTTGCGCACGGCCTCGAGCTGCGCACCGTCGAGGTCGGCACCGCTCACCCCGGACGGCGCGGCCTTCACGAAGCGGACCGCCTCACGGTCGGCGTCGGTGATCTCGTAGCCGACGATGCCCAGGTCAACCGGGTCGGACCACTCCTCCGCGCCGACGTACGGCACCTGCCGGGTGACGAAGTCGGCCGGGGCCACGTCGTGGATGACGGCCTCCTCGCGCAGGTCGGTCGAGAGGCCGTCGAGGATCTCGAAGGCCATCTCCTCGCTCTGCCCCAGCGGGTTGAGCACGCCGGCCGGGATCGGCATCGCACCCATCGCGAACGGCGTGATCGTCAGGTAGCGCTGGGCGACGATCGTGAATGAGAGCGAGAGGTGGTGGCCGATGATCCGCCAGCCCCAGGTGTCCTCGAACCCGGGGCGACCGAAGATCGTGATCCAGTAGTTCTCGGGGTCACGGAACTCGCCGGCGATGACGCCGAAACCGCGCTCGATGACCTCCATCTCCCGCAGCAGGTTCTCGGTCGCCATGACCGAGAGCACCTGGCTGTAGCCGCGCATGGAGAGGCCGGACTTGATCAGGGCGTGGGCCAGGATCCGCTGGTGGTGGTCGAGCTTGTTGAGGGCGACGCCGGTGCGGTCGGGCTTCGGGATGAAGTCCCAGTCGAGGCGACGCGGGTCGTCCATCGCGGGGATGTGCATCTGGCCGCGCAGGTCGGGAGCCAGGGAGTCGAGCAGTGCCCAGGTGGTGAAGAGCATGCGCTTGATGGTCTGCGGGGCCTCGTAGTGCATGGTCACTCCTGGAACGGGTTGGCGGTGAGGGTGTACTTCGTCTGCAGGTACTCGTGGATGCCCTCGTCGCCGCCCTCGCGGCCGAGTCCGGACATCTTCCAGCCGCCGAAGGGCGCGGCCGCGTTGGAGACGGCGCCGACGTTGAGCCCCATCATCCCGGTCTCGAGGCGCTCGATCATGCGCTGGCCGCGGGCGAGGGACTCGGTGAAGACGTAGGAGACCAGGCCGTACTCGGTGGCGTTCGCGAGCGCGACGGCCTCGTCCTCGTCGGCGAACGGCACGATCGCCGCCACCGGGCCGAAGATCTCCTCGGTGAGCAGCGCGCTTCCAGCCTGTACGTCGGCCAGGACCGTTGCGGGATAGAAGAACCCCGCACCCCCGGCCGGTGCGCCACCGGTCCGCACCGTGGCGCCATGCGTGACGGCGTCCTGGACGAGCTCGTCGGTCTTGGCGACGGCACGCTCGTCGATGAGGGGGCCGATCGCCACGCCCGGCTCGGTGCCCGGGCCCATGACGAGGTTCTTCACCCGGTCGGTGAGCCGGTCGGTGAACTCCTCGACGACGTCGGCGTGGACGAGCAGGCGGTTGGCCGCGGTGCAGGCCTGGCCGATGTTGCGGAACTTGGCGAGCATCGCGCCGTCGACGGCCTTGTCCAGGTCGGCGTCGTCGAAGACGACGAAGGGAGCGTTGCCGCCGAGCTCCATCGAAGTCCGGAGCACGCCCCGAGCGGCCTGTGTGAGGAGCTGCTGCCCGACAGGCGTGGAGCCGGTGAAGGAGAGCTTGCGCAGCCGCGGGTCGGCGATGATCGCCTCCGACATCGGGCCGGGCAGTTCCGTGGTGACGACGTTGACCACACCGGCGGGCAGGCCGGCCTCCTCGAGCAGCTGCACGAAGTAGGTCGTGGTCAGCGGCGTGAGCGCGGCGGGCTTGATGACGACCGTGCAGCCGGCGGCCAGTGCCGGCGCGATCTTCCGGGTGGCCATCGCCAGCGGGAAGTTCCACGGCGTGATCAGGTAACAGGGCCCGACGGGGTGCTGCGTGACGATCATCCGGCCGGAGTTCTCCGGGTTGGCGCCGTAGCGCCCTGAGACATGGGCGGTCTGCTCGCTGAACCAGCGCAGGAACTCGCCGCCGTACGCCACCTCGCCCCTCGCCTCGGCCAGCGGCTTGCCCATCTCGAGGGTCATCAGCAGGGCCACGTCGTCGGCCCGCTCCATGAGGAGGTCGAAGGCGCGCCGCAGGATCTCCGCGCGCTCGCGGGCCGGCGTCGCGGCCCAGGCGGGGAAGGCCTCGTCGGCCGCGGTCAGTGCTGCCAGGCCGTCGTCGACGGAGGCCGAGGCGACGGTGCGGATGACGGCGCCGGTCGCAGGGTTCTGGACCTCCAGGGTCGCGCCGTCGGACGCCGCCCGCCACTGACCGCCGATGTAGAGGCCGTCGTTGACCGAGGCGAGCAGGGTCGCCTCTCGCTGTGCGTTCATGGGTCCTTCTTCAGTTGCTGAGCACGGCGAGCAGGTCGCAGTGCACGACGGCGCCGCGGTCGAGGCGCGCCGCGATCGCCTGGCGCGCGGGCCGGCTCTCGGGATCGGGGAAGGTCGCGAGCCACTCGCGGTTGAGCGCCTCGCGATCGTCGGGGTCGGTGAGGTGGAACGTCATCTTGAGGATGTCGTCGGTGCTGCCGCCGACCTCGGCCATCAGTGCACGGACGTGCCCGAACACGTTCGCGAACTGGGTGTCCGCGTCGGCCGGCATCTCGCCGGTCTCCGGGTCGCGCCCGGTGAGGGCGCCGGTCGCGAGGAAGGGACCGATCCGGCTGGCCGCCGGGATCGGGTTCACGTGGGAGAACCCGGCGAGATGGATGCTGGTGCGTTCGGCCATCGCTCAGCCCTCGGAGACGACGCGGTTCTCGATCGCCCCCAGGCCCTGGATCTCGGCGCGGACGACGTCGCCCACCTTGAGGAAGTTGCCGGTGGGCGCACCGATCCCGGACGGCGTACCCGTGGCCAGGATGTCGCCGGGCATGAGCGTGAACACCTGCGTGAGATACGCGATCTGCTCGTAGATGTTGTAGATCATGTCGTTGGTCGGCCAGTCCTGGCGGACCTCGCCGTTGACGGTGAGCGTCATCTGCAGGTCGAGCGGGTCGGCGATCTCGTCGTCCGTGGTCAGCCACGGTCCGATGGGACCGTGGGTGTCGAACGACTTGCCGAGGGTGAAGGTGGGCGAGCGCTTCTGGAGCCAGTCGCGCACCGAGACGTCGTTGGTGACGAGGTAGCCCGCGATGACCGACCGGGCGTCCTCGACCGAGACGTTCTTGCAGCGTTGGCCGATCACCACGCCGAGCTCGATCTCGTAGTCGAGGGCGTCGGAGATGTTCGGCTTCACGATGCTGTCGTAGGGACCGACGATGCAGGAGACCTGCTTGTTGAACCACATCTGGTTCTCCGGGATCGGGATGCCGGCCTGGCGCGCCTCCTCGGCGTGCTCCTTGTAGTTCATCCCGATGCCCAGGTACTTCTGCGGGTTGTCGATCGGCGCCTCGAGGACGACGTCGGCCAGGGCGTACGTCGTGCCCTTGGCACCGAGCACCTGGTCGGTGAGCCCCGGCAGGATCGGCAGGATGGTGCGCAGCGACGTGCCCAGGATGTCGGAGACGTCGGTGATCCTCACACCGTCGGCGGTCTCGTCGACGCGGCCGATCCGGGTCGGGCTGTCGCCGATGTGGAAGCGTGCGATCTTCATGACTGATTCTCCTCGGTACGGCGGGCGAGATCCTCGGCCTCGCCGGCAATGGGCTTCCACACGTGCTCGCCGTCGGGCGTCATCTGGAAGCTGACGAAGCGCCACTTCCCGTCCTCGCAGCGGCGAAGGACCTGGATGACCTGCCCGGCGACCGTGCGCTCGGAGCCGTCAGGACTGCCGAGCCGGTTGGTGAGCCGGCCGGTCATGATCGCGACGTCTCCGATGAGGCGGATGGTCAGCTCGCCGCGGGTCGCGCCCTTGTACGGCGCCCGGGTGGCCACATGTTCGAGCAACTGCGCCTTCGTGTGGGTCAGGCCGGGCGCGTGCGTGTGGATCAGTGAGTCGTCGTAGAGGTCGCTCAGGGTGTCGAGGTCCAGGTCGAGCAGCGCCTGCTGACGGCGCTCCTCCACCGCGAGGATCTCCGCGCGGGTGGCCTCGTCCGCGAGGACGACAGCGCTCATGCCTTGGCCTTGGTCTGCGCGTGCTCGGTGCGGAAGCCCGTGGCTTCGCCGGCCTCGAAGCCGGGACGCGGGGCACCGACGAGGGCGTGGTACTTGCTGAAGATCTCGTCGGCCTCGGCGAGCGGCAGTACCTCCTCGACGTCCTCGAACGGCTTGCCCTCGGTGCGCTCGGCCACCATGCGACGGATGACCTCGTAGCCCTCGCCCCGCATGTTCATGACGATCCGGTTGACGCCCTCACGGCGGGCGGCGTCGTACGCGACGAAGGCGGCGTGCGGGTCGTCCGGGTTCTCGACGAGCTTGTTGACGATGACCCGGGCGTCGAGCATGGCCTGCGTGATGCCGTTGCCGCCGCGCGGGTACATCGCGTGCGCGGCGTCACCGAGGAGGACCACGCGGCCGTCGACCCAGTTGTCGAGCGGGTCGTGCCGGATCAGCGGGAAGAGGTAGACCTCGCGGGCGTTGCGCATCATCTCCTGGACGTCGAGGAACGGGAGCCTGACGGTGTCGAAGAGCGGGATGACCTCGCTGATGTCGCCGACCTGGTTCCAGTCCTCGATGGTCTCCTCGCCGTTGGTCTCCGCGACCCAGTTGACGAGCGTCTTGCCGGTGCCCTCGAAGTTGTCCGCGATGGGGTAGACGATGAGGGAGGAGATGTTCGGGTCGCCGATGTGGAGGATCGTGTGGCCGCCGCGGAAGGGCTCCATGAGCGTCGTGCCGCGCCACATCGTGATGCCGGAGAAGTGCGGGGCCGACAGCTCAGGGAACATCTGCTTGCGGATCGCGGACTTGATGCCGTCCGCGGCGATGACCGCCCCGTGGCGCGCCGTGGCGGTGCTGCCGTCGGCCAGCTGCAGCTCGAGGGTCACGCCGGTCTCGTCCTGCGAGTAACCGTTGACCCCGGCACCGAGGTGGAACGCGTCCGCGCCGAGACGCTCGACCGCGACCTTGTAGAGCAGCATCTGGAGCGTGCCGCGGTGCACGAAGCGCTGCTCGTGCAGGTAGCCCATGTGGGTGCCGCACTTCTCGGCGTAGATCTCCTGGCCGAAGTGGTTGTAGAAGATCGAGTCCTCGGCGTCGACGGAGATCGCGCGGAACTCCTCGAGCAGGCCGAGGTCGTCGAGCTCCGCGGTGCCGACCGTCTTGATGTCGACGCCCACACCGAGCGGCTTGAGCTCCGGGACGACCTCGTAGACCGTCGGACGGAGGCCCGCCTGGTGCATGCGCAGAGCCGTGAGCAGCCCCGCCGGGCCAGCTCCGATGATGGCGATGTCGAGGGCGGTGTCGGTCATGAGGAGTTACCTGTTCTCGGTGAGATCCGCGAGGAAGCGGACAGTTGCGTCCCACGCGCGGGCTGCGCTGCGGGGGTGGTACTTGAAGAGGTGCGGCACGGGTGAGTCGGCCGCCTTGGGGCTGGTGAAGGCGTGCGTCGTGCCGCTGTAGATCTGGAGCTCCCAGTCCAGGCCGGCGGCGTCGAGGCTGCGATGGAGCGCGCCCCGCTGCTCACCGGTGGCCATCGGGTCGTCGGCACCGGTGCAGATCAGCACCTGTGCCGATCCCGGCGCCGACCAGTCGTCCTCGAGCAGGTCGAGTCCGGCGTGGATGGCGATCACGCCGTCGACCCGGGTGCCGGTGCGGAGCAGCTCGAGTGCCGAGGAGCCACCGAAGCAGTAACCCAGCAGCGCCAGCGGTCGCCCGGCGAACTCCGGCTCGCCGGCGAGCGCCGCCAACGCCGCGTGCAGGCGACCGAGCCAGGTCGGGCGATCGGCCACCATCCCCCCGATGAGCGGACCGATCTCGTCGTTGCCGTGCGGGAGCAGCCGCTCGCCCCACACGTCGGCGAGGAGGACCGGGTGACCGAGGTCGGCGAGGCGCTGGGCCTTGTCGCGCATCTCGTCGCTGATCCCGAAGGCGTCGTGGATGAGGAGCACTCCCGCCCGACGTACGTCGTCGGCAGAGGGATCCGAGGCGTCCGGAGCCACGACACACCCGAGCATCGGGGTGCCGTCGTAGGCGTAGGGGAGGTCGCGGATCAGCATGCCGAGGAGCCTAGATCAGGATCGTGTACGATTTCAAGCATGATTTGACAGCTTAGATTTTGGGACTTGCGTCACATCGAAAAGCGTATATCGTTTCGTACACGATCCCATCGAGTGACCCCAGTCACAACCCTTCAGGAGTCCTTTCTCATGTCCGAAGCTGTCTCCCTCGCGCCGGTCGACGCCGCCACCAGCGGCTCGGGGAGCACGCCCGACGCCCCCCGCCCCAGCCGCCCCCGTCGCGACGCGGTGTGGTTCCTGTCGCGCTTCGCCGTCATCGGCGTCTGGATCGCCCTCGCCGTCCTGTTCTCGGCTCTTCGCCCGGACACGTTCATGACCTCCGGCAGCTTCAAGGTGATCTTCGGAAGCCAGTCCGCGCTCGTCTTCCTGACTGCCTCGCTGCTGTGCACGATCGTCGTCGGCGAGTTCGTCGACATGTCCGGTGCCTCGAACTTCGGCCTCTCCGCGGTCTTCGTCGCGGTGATGAACGTCAACCACGGGTGGAACGTCTGGGTCGCGTCGCTCGTGGCCCTCGCGCTCGCCGCGTTCGTCGGCTTCGTCAACGGGTGGTTGGTCGTGAAGATGGGGGTCAACACCATCGTCGTCACCCTCGGCATGAGCACCCTGCTGTTGGGCTTCGCGCTCTACCTCACCAACCTGATGCCCGTGAGCGGCCTCGCCCCGGACTTCCAGAAGATCGCCTCACAACCGGTGCTCGGCCTTCCGGTCAGCTTCTTCTACGGCCTGGCACTGATGCTCGGGTTCGCCTACCTCCTGCACTTCACGCCGCTGGGCCGCAACATGCGCTTCGTCGGCGAGAACCGCGAGGTCAGCCGGCTCGCCGGTGTGCGCGTGACCCGGGTCCGCTGGGGCGCGTTCACGACCGGCGGACTGCTGGCCGGCATCGGTGGCGTCCTGTCCGCCGCCGCCACCGGAGGCTTCGACCCCAACGTCTCGCAGAGCTACCTGCTGCCCATCTTCGCGGCGACGTTCCTCGGCACCGCGATCCTCCAGCCCGGACGGTTCAACCCGCTCGGCACCCTGATCGCCGTCTACTTCCTCGCCACCGGAGTGCTCGGACTCCAGCTCCTCGGCGCCACGGCGTGGGTCTCCAACGTCTTCTACGGCGGCGTACTCGTCGTCGCGGTGACGCTGTCGACCCTGCTCAACAGAAAGGCGCACTGACATGTCCCCGCAGCACTCCACCTCAGAACACCGCCCACAGAAAGAGTCAACGATGACCAGCACCACCACCCCTGTCGCCTGGAAGCGCATGCGCAACTGGGCCTTCGCCACCGGTCTCGCCCTCTCGGGCGTCGCGCTGTCCGCCTGCGGCAGCAGCTCCGACGACGCCGGCTCCGACTCCTCGACGACGGCGGCCGCCTCGTCGAGCACCGACACCTCGACCGGCTCCGACGCGCTGGCCGACCTGACGAAGCCGCTGGACGCCTACCCCGTCCCGACCGACGCCGTGGACGCCAAGGCCCTGTCCGGCAAGACGATCTACTACATCCCGATCAGTCAGCAGGCGCCGCAGTTCTCCATCACCGCGAAGGGCCTGACCGCGGCAGCGGCCAAGGTGGGTGCCAAGGTCCAGGTGTGTGACGGCAAGGGCACGCCGACCGACATCGGCGCCTGCGTCGGCCAGGCCACGTCGGCGAAGGCCGCCGCCATCATCGTGGACGCGATCCCGTATGGCCTCGCCGCCAACGGCCTCGATGCCGCACAGAAGGCCGGCATCCCGGTCATCGTGGGCAACAACATCCCCGACGAGGCCCACCCGGCCAGCAAGACGCTCGCGTACGTCGGCCCCGAAGCCGGTGGCGACATGGAGAAGGCTCTGGCCCGGTTCGTCATCGCGGACTCCGACGGCAAGGCGAACCTGCTGATCAACGCCGACACCGACGGCCCGTCGCCGCTCGCGTGGGTCAAGGAGGGCCAGCAGATCTTCGACGACGAGTGCCCCGACTGCAAGGTCGCCACCAACAACGTCTCGTCGGCCAACTTCAACCTCGTCGTGCCGTCGACCAGCTCGGCCCTGCTCAAGGACCCGAACATCACCTACGTCCAGTCGCAGTACGAGCAGTTCCTCCAGCCGACCCAGACGGCGATCCAGCAGGCCTCCCGCACCGGGATCAAGGTCCTCGACGGCGCCGCGGGCATCGCGAGCGTCAAGGCTGTCGAGGCCGGCACCCTCGTCGCCACCGCCGGTCAGGCCTCGACCTACCAGGGCTGGGTCTACCTGGACGCTGTCGCCCGCCTCACCGCCGGCTCGGCCGTCCCGGACTACACCATCCCGGTCCGCCTCTTCACCAAGGACACCTTGGGTGACACCAAGGTGACCGAGGCCGCTCAGGACTCCGGTGAGTGGTTCGGTCCGACCACCTTCACGGACGACTTCGCGAAGCTTTGGGGCGTCGCGTGAGCGAGCTCCACAACCGGGTCCCGGCGGGAGGCGCAAGCCTCCCGCCGGGCCCCCGGCTCGCGGTCGAGGGCATCAACATGACCTTCGGCAGCGCCCGGGTCCTGCGCAACGTCTCGATGGACGTGCGCCCCGGTGAGATTCATGCCCTGATCGGGCAGAACGGGTCCGGCAAGTCGACGCTCGCGAAGATCCTCACCGGTCTCTACCGCCCCGACGCCGGCAGCCGTGTCACGGTCGACGGCGTCGACCTCCAGCTGCCGATCCGGCCCGACGAGGCCCGCGCGGCCGGCGTCGCGGTCGTCCACCAGAGCCTGGGCCTGGTCCAGGACTCCACCGTCCTGGAGAACACCCGGCTCGGCCGGCTCACGGGCTCCCGATTCCTGCGCCGGATCGACTGGAAGGCCGAGGCCGCCGCGACGCGAGCCGTCTTCGAGCGCCTCGGCCCGCGGCAGATCCCGCTCGACCTCAAGGTCAAGGACCTGCGCGAGGACGAGAAGGCGGTCGTCGCCATCGCCCGCGCCGTCCAGGACCTGACCGAGGGCGGCGGCCTCATCATCTTCGACGAGTCGACCCGTGCCCTCGGGCGTGAGTCGCTCGAGCGCTTCTTCGGCCTGCTCGACAAGATCGTCTCCACGGGCACCGCGGCCCTCCTCATCACCCACCGCCTCGAGGAGGTCGTCGAGGCGGCCGACCGGGTGACGGTGCTGCGCGACGGCGAGATCGTCGTGGCCGGCAAGGAGGTGGAGGGGATGACCAAGTCCGAGCTCGCCCACCTCATGCTCGGCCGCGAGGTCGAGGGCCTGGAGCACCGTACGCCGGCCTCCGCCGACACGGGCGCCGCGCCGGTCGTCGTCGACTCCCTGAAGGGCCTCGAGGTCCGCGACCTCTCCCTCAGCGTGCGTCCGGGTGAGGTCGTCGGGCTCACCGGTCTCAGCGGCTCGGGCCACGACGACGTCCCCTACCTGATCAGCGGTGTCAGCCGCGCCCAGGGTGGGACCGTCACGCTGCCCGACCGGACCGTGCCGCTCAAGGACCTCTCCCCCGCGAAGGCGATCAGCAGCGGCATCGCGCTGGTGCCCGAGGGCCGTGAGTCCGCGGGACTGGTGGGCGACATGACGGTGACGGAGAACATCTCCTTCCCGCAGACCTGCTCCGTGTCCAGCTCCGGGAAGGTGCGGCCGCTGAAGTCCGGCGCTGAGAAGGCGCTCGCCGCCGACTGGATCGGCCGGCTCGACGTACGTCCGCCGTGGCCGCACGCCGTCGTACAGAACATGAGCGGCGGCAACCAGCAGAAGGTGCTTCTGGCCAAGTGGCTGGCGACCGACCCGACGCTGTTGGTGCTGCACGAGCCGACCCAGGCGGTCGACGTCGGTGCCCGCAAGACCATCGTCGAGGCGGTCCGCGAGGCCGCCGCCCAGGGTCGGGCCGTCCTGGTGGCCGGATCCGACGAGAACGAGCTCGCACTGCTGTGTGACCGCGTGCTCGTGTTCAACAACGGCGTCGTCGAGCGCGAGCTCACCGGGGACATCACCCCGAAGGAGATCGTCGACGCGATCTACACCGGCGGCGAGCGCACCAAGCTCCGCCAGCGCCAGCCCACTGCATGACCATGGCATGACCACACCTGACCTCCCTACACACGAGAGATTCCGATGACTGTCGTCGACATCAACATCCACCACCTGCCCGAGGACCTCTTCACCAACGAGAAGATCCTCAACGGCTTCCTCAACAGCGCTCCCCGCGGCTTCGGCGAGATCGCCAGCGTCATCACGATGGAGGACGGCAAGAAGCAGCTCGTCCTCGAGAAGCCGAAGGGCTACCCGAACCTCAACTACGTCGAGGGTGACTACTCCACCGAGGCCAAGCTCAAGGCGATGGACGACGCCGGCGTCGACTACGGCGTCATGCGCGTGCCGGTCTGGCAGGAGTGGCTCGGCCTCGAGACCTGCCAGGAGGTCAATGACAACGCCGCCAAGATCGTCGCCGAGTCCAACGGCCGCCTCTTCTCCACGGCCTGCGTCCCGCCGTGGGGCGGCAAGGAGAACATCTACGAGCTCGAGCGCTGCCTCGACAACGGCGCCGTCGGCGTCCAGCTCGCGTGCCACTACGGCGAGCTCTACCTCGACGACGACGTCTTCAAGCCCTACCTCAAGGTGCTGAACGACAAGAAGGTCCCGGTCATCGTCCACCACACGCCGCTGCCGGTGGAGTGGAAGTCGGTCATCGACTACCAGAACTTCCGTCGTGAGTACGGCCGCATCATCGACCAGGGCATCGCCGTCGGCCGCGAGGTCTTCAGCGGCATGTTCGACGAGTTCCCCGACCTGAAGTTCACCCACACCATGCTCGGCGGCAACTGGTTCGCGGCCACCGCCCTCCTCACCCCGCACGCCCCCAAGGCCGGCGAGGCGATGCAGCGCCTGTCGACGACCGGCGGCGACAAGATCAAGCAGTACCTCGAGAACAACATCTTCTTCGACCTCACCCACCCGCACTCGTGGGGCAAGGTCCAGGTCGAGGCCGCGCTGAAGATCAACGGTGCCGACCACTACATGTTCGGCTCCTCGTTCCCAGTCTTCCGCTCGTGGATGAGCCAGGGCGTCGAGTTCGTGAAGAACGAGCTCGAGATCAGCGACGCCGACCGCGAGGCCGTGCTCTACGGCAACGCCAAGAAGATGTTCAACCTTCCGATCTGATGAGCACCGCACCTGACGAGGACATCGACGGCTTCTTCTCCACGGCCCGCACCGCGGGCCGGGAGGAGGCGGTCGAGCTTGCCGACGACTCCTACCGCGATCATCTCTACCCGACCGACGACCCGAAGCTGGCCGACGTCCGTGGGATGACCTACGAGGAGTTCGCGCAGGACCGATACCAGGCGCCGTTCCTGCGCGACCTGCTCTCCTACTGGGACGGCCTCTACCGAGAGCCGTTCGTCGGCCTGACCTCGGACGGTGTGGTGCTCGAGGGTCTCTACTCGCTCCCGACCGAGCCGACGTCGTACGACGGCCCGGCGCGAGCCGCGGAGCAGCTCGTCTCACTGCTGACGCCGGGTGAGACCGACGAGCTCTGCCACCCGATCGACGCCCCCCAGTGGCGCGCGTGGAGCAACCCGGAGTTCGAGGTCTACCGCGTCGGCCTGCGAATGGAGGTGCTGACCGACAACAAGGTCGACGCCATCCTCGAGATCCTGCGCGCCAGCCTCAGCACGGAGGGCTTCGACCGCGTCACCGAGGCGATGGCCCTCAACGGTTACCTCGGCAAGCTCTGCGACCTTCCGACGGTGATGAACGACCGCAGCTACTGGTTCTCCCTGTTCGGCACGCCCGATCCGCTGGAGCCGTGGGGCTGGCAGCTCTTCGGTCATCACGTGGCCCTGAACTTCGTCTCCGTCGGCGGTCGCCACGTGATCGCCCCCGTCTTCATCGGCGGCGAGCCGGCCCTCACCGACGACGGCGCCCACCCGCCGCTCTTCGCCGCCCGCGAGCAGGTCGCCCTCGAGCTGGCCTCGTCGTGGACCGAGGCGCAGCGCGCCCAAGCGGTCGTCTTCGACTCCGTGCTCGACCCGGCGATGCCCGAGGGCCGGCTCCACCCGGCCGATGAGCGGCACGTGGCGGGTGCCTTCCGGGACAACCGCGTCGTGCCCTATGAGGGCATCCGCGTCGCCGAGCTCGACGACGCCCAGCAGCAGCTGGTCCGCCGGATCGCCGAGGACTTCCTCCTGCTGTTGACCGAGGAGCAGCGGGCGCTCACGCTCGCCGAGTACGACGCCCAGCTCTCCGACACCTGGTTCAGCTGGTACGGCGCCACTGACGGCAGCCAGCCGTTCTACTTCCGGATCCAGAGCCCCGTGATCATCGCGGAACTGGACCACCACGCGGGTGTCTGGCTCAGCAACCGGCTGCCGGCGCGCTTCCACGTCCACACGACGCTGCGCCACCCGAACGGCAACGACTACGGCAAGGCGTTGATCGCTCAGTGGTGACCTTCGGCCGCGAGCTGGGCCTCGTACTTCGTGACGGCCTCGACGGTGTTGAGCTCGTGCTGCTTGGTCGCGGCCTCGATCGCCTCGGGCGAGGCGCCGGACTCGATCAGCTCGAGGATGCCGTCGTGCTCGGCGAGGGCGGCCTGCGCGCGGCCGGGGGCGTACCAGAAGGCCGCCTTGCGGATCAGCTCGAGCCGCGCCCACTCGTTCTCGACCATGTCCGCGAGGCGGCTGTCGCCGCACCGCGAGGCGAGCACCTGGTGGAACTCGCGGTTGAGCCGACCGAACCGGGCCGGGTCGAACGCCGAGAGTGCCTCGGCCATCTGGCGGTTGAGGGCGCGGGCGCCCTCGATGTCCACCGGCGTGAGGTTCGGCGCGGAGAGGGCCGTGGCGTAGCCACCCAAGCGCGCCACGAGGCTCAGGCCGCGCTGCCAAGCGTCGGTGTCGAAGGTGCGGACGAGCGCGCCGACGTTGGGCACCATCTCGATCCAGCCTTCTGCCTCCAGCCGGCGCAGGGACTCCCGCCAGGGCACGGAGCTGATGCCGTGCTCCCGGACCAGCTGGTCGATCACGAGGCGGTGGCCGGGACCGTAGGTGCCGTCCATGATCCGCGCCTTGAGGATCTCGAACGCCTGGTCGGCCTTGCTCGGCATCGAACCCCCTCGCGTGTACGCCGGTCGTGTGAAGGCCACATCGTACGGCAGCACCGCGCACAAATCCTTGTGCCATCACATATCTGACTTCGTATACGAATCATCGGAAGGAACCCCCAATGAATCCCGCTCTCCGCGAGAAGCTGACGACGGCGCCCGTGGCCGGACTCTCGGCCCAGTTGCGCAAGCGTGGGCTCGAGGGCGTCTTCATCGACGGCGTCCGCCCCCTGGCCCCCGGCCAGAGCTTCGTGGGAACCGCCAGGACACTGCGCTTCCTCCCCCTGCGTGAAGACCTCTTCACGGAGTACGGCGGTGGCTACAACGCCCAGAAGCGCACCTTCGACGCCGTCGAGGAGGGCGAGGTGCTCGTGATCGAGGCCCGGGGAGAGAAGGGCTCGGCCACGCTGGGCGACGTACTCGCGATCCGTGCCCACGCCCGCGGGGCTGCCGCGATCGTCACCGACGGCGGGGTCCGTGACGCCGAGGCTGTCGCCGCGGTCGGCATCCCCGTCTTCAGCGCCGGCGCCCACCCCGCCGTCCTCGGCCGCAAGCACGTCCCCTGGGACGCGGACCTCGCCATCGCCTGCGGCGGCGCGACCGTGCAGCCCGGCGACATCCTTGTCGGTGATGCCGACGGCGTCATCGTGATCCCTCCGGCGCTGGCCGAGGAGGTCGCTGACGACGCCCTCGCGCAGGAGGACGAGGACGGCTGGATCGCCGCACGTGTGGCGGAGGGCCACCCGATCCAGGGACTCTTCCCCATGAACGCCGAGTGGCGCGCGAAGTACGACGCCGAACAGTCGACGCCATGAGCCTCGCCGAGCCTGCCCACGGCGAGCCGGTCGAGATCAGCAAGTCCCGCCGCGCCCACGCCTGGATCCGGGAGCGGATCACCAGCGGTGCCTACGGGCCCGGCTACCGCCTCGTCCTCACCTCGCTCGCCGCCGAGCTCTCGATGAGCGTCGTCCCGGTGCGCGAGGCCATCCGCGAGCTGACCGCCGAGGGGCTCGTGACGTTCGAACGCAACGTCGGCGCCCGCGTCACGATGGTCGATCCGGCGCAGTACCAGCACGCCATGCAGGCGATCAGCGTCGTGGAGAGCGCGGCGACCGCACTGTCGGCCGCCCACCTCACCGCCGAGGACCTGCGCCGCGCCCACGAGATCAACGACCTGATGCGCGAGCGCGTGGACCACCTCGACGCACGGCTGTTCAGCAGCCTCAACCAGGAGTTCCACCACATCCTCTACTCCCGGTGCCCCAACCCGCGACTGCTCGAGATCGTCGAGGGCGAGTGGGCCCGGCTGGGCCATCTGCGCGACTCGGTCTCGACGTTCGTGCCGGGTCGCGCACCCGAGTCGGTCGCCGAGCACGACGCGATGCTCGGCCTGATCGAGGGCGGTGCCTCCGCCGACGAGATCGAGCAGGCCGTACGCCGACACCGGACCGGTTCGCTGTCCGCATTCCTCACCACCCACGACGCGCCGCCTGCGCGTCCCGAAGGAGCCCTTCATGTTGCCCCCTGAGACTCTCGACAGCCTCGCGGCCGAGCTGGCCGAGGCCGACCGGACGCGGACGGTGATCCCGCGGATCACCGCGCGCCACCCCGAGGCGACGGTCGAGGACTCCTACGCGATCCAGCGGGCGTGGCGTGACCAGCAGCTCAAAGCGGGCCGACGCCTGATCGGTCGCAAGATCGGGCTCACGTCCAAGGCGATGCAGGCCTCCACGGGAATCACCGAGCCGGACTACGGCGTGATGTTCGACGACACGGTGTGGGAGAACGGCGCTGTGGTGCCTCATCACAACTTCTCGAACGTCAGGATCGAGGTCGAGCTCGCTTTCGTGCTCAAGTCCACGCTGGAGGGCCCGCACTGCTCGGTCTTCGACGTCCTGCGTGCCACCGAGTACGTCGTGCCGGCGCTGGAGATCCTCAACTCCCACCTCGAGCTTGAGGGTCGCACCATCGTCGACACGATCGCCGACAACGCCGCGTACGGCGGCCTGGTGCTCGGCGGGAATCCGACGCCGCCCGACGCGGTCGATGTCCGGTGGATCTCGGCGCTGCTCTACCGCAACGAGACGATCGAGGAGACCGGAGTCGCCGCCGGCGTACTCAACCACCCGGCGACCGGCGTCGCCTGGCTGGCCAACAAGCTCCACCAGCACGGTGACCGGCTCGAGGCCGGCGAGGTGATCCTCGCCGGGTCGTTCACCCGCCCGATGTGGGTCGAGCGCGGTGACTCGGTGCTCTGCGACTTCGGACCGATGGGGACGATCTCATGCCGGTTCCAGTGACTCCGACACTGCGTCATCGCCTCGGCGACGCCGGACGCCAGGGCCGCCCGCTCGCCGGGATGTGGGTCTGCAGCGGAAGTCCCGTCGTCGCCGAGATCTGCGCCGGCAGCGGCCTGGACTGGCTGCTGATCGACATGGAGCACGCGCCGATCCACTTCGAGTCGGTGCTCGCCCAGCTCCAGGCGGTGGCGGCCTATCCGATCACCCCGGTGGTGCGGGTGCCCGGCTACCTACCGGTGATGATCAAGCAGGTCCTCGACCTCGGTGCACAGAACATCCTGATGCCGATGATCGACACCGCCGAGCAGGCCGAGGCCGCCGTCCGCTCGGTCCGCTATCCGCCGGATGGGATCCGCGGGGTCGGCTCCGCGCTCGCGCGCTCGGCCCGGTGGAACCGGATCGACGACTACCTCACGAATGCGGGCGAGTACGTCTCGCTCTTCGTGCAGATCGAGTCGGCCACCGGTGTCGAGAACGCCGCCGAGATCGCCGCGGTCGACGGCGTCGACGGCGTCTTCGTCGGCCCCTCGGACCTCGCCGCGTCGATGGGCCTGATCGGCCAGCAGACGCACCCCGACGTCGTCTCCTCGGTGAAGCGTGCCTTCGCCGCGGTCAAGGCCGCCGGGAAGCCGGTCGGCGTCAACGCCTTCGACCCGACCGCCGCCGAGGACTACCTCGCCTCCGGTGCGGACTTCATCCTCGTCGCCGCCGACGTCGCGATGCTCGCGCGCGGTACCGAGGGACTGGCCGCCCGATGGGTCGGCGTCGACGACGCCGGCCGCGCCGGCTACTGAGAAGGAGGACTCCGTATGAATGACGTCCTCGTGGTCGGGAGCGGGCCGACCGGCGCCGCGACCGCGCTGCTCCTCGCCCGCCACGGCCTCTCGGTGACGCTGGTCAGCCGGGCCACGTGGGCGGCCGACTCACCGCGGGCCCACATCACCAACCAGCGCACCATGGAGGTGCTGCGCGCCGTCGGGCTCGAGGCGCAGTGCCGCGCACAGGCCTCCCCGCTCGGGTCCATGGCCAACCAGGTGTTGTGCACCTCGCTGGCCGGCGAGGAGTTCGGGCGGGTCTGGTCGTGGGGCAACGACCCCGGACGGATGGGCGACTACCTCACCTCCAGCCCCGGCGTCGGCTGCGACCTCCCGCAGGACCGGCTCGAGCCGATCCTCATCGGCGAAGCGGCCCGTCTGGGCGCGCGGATCCGGTTCCAGACGACGTTCCTCGACCTCACCCAGGACGACGACGGTGTCGCGGTCGAGGTGCTCGACCAGCTCACCGGTCGCACCGAGACGCTTCGCGCGTCGTACGTCGTCGGCGCCGACGGCGGCCAGAGCCCGGTCGCCGAGGCGGTCGGCGTGACCTTCACCGGCAAGGCCGGGGTCGGCAACGCGATGAACGTCCGGTTCACCGCCGACCTGTCCGGCCTGGTCGCCCACCGGCCGGGCTCGCTCTTCGAGGTGATCCAGCCCGACCGTCCCGACCGGCTCGGCCACGGCATGGTGCGGATGGTGCAGCCGTGGCACGACTGGATCGCGGGCTTCGTCCACCTCGGTGAGGCGAACTCCAAGCTGACCGCCGAGGAGGCCCTGGTCGAGGTCCGCCGACTGATCGGTGACGACTCCATCGACGTCACCATCACGGGCCTCTTCCCCTGGCGGGTCAACCACGTCGTCGCCGACACGTACGCCGTCGGCCGGGTCCTCCTCGCCGGCGACGCCGTCCACCGCCACCCTCCGATGAACGGCCTCGGCGCGAACACGTGCATCCAAGACGCCTACAACCTCGCGTGGAAGCTGGCCTACGTCCTCCAGGGCAGGGCCGGAACGGGCCTGCTCGACTCCTACACCGCCGAGCGTCGCCCGGTCGGCGAGCAGATCGTCGACCGTGCCATCACCAGCTGGCACCAGGGCCGCGACCTGCTGCCCGCGCTCGGGCTCGACCCGACCGCGCCGGTGGCCGAGCGCGAGGCGGCCTACGGGCTGCTCTCCGAGCCGAGCGAGGAGGGCGAGAAGCGTCGTGAGGCCCTCGCGACCGTGCTGGCCGAGAAGGCCTACATCTTCGAGGCACACGGCGTGGAGATGAACCAGCGCTACGCCTCCTCCGCGATCGTCGGCGACGGCACGCCGTTCACCTTCGACCGTGATCCCGAGCTGGTCGCCCAGCAGACGAGCACCCCCGGCGCCCGTCTCCCGCACTGCTGGGTCGGCTCCGCACGTCGTACGGTCTCGACCCTCGACCTCACCTCGCCCGAGCGGTTCACGCTGCTCACGCGCGTCCGGGGAGCGGCGTGGGCCGACGCCGCGACCGCGGTCGCCGCAGAGCTGGGCATTCCGATCGAGGCGGTCCGGATCGGGCCCGGCGCCGACGTCGCCGACCTCTATGGCGACTTCGCCCGACTCTCGGAGATCGAGGAGGACGGCTGCCTCCTCGTCCGGCCGGACCAGCACGTCGCCTGGCGCAGCCGCGGGCTGCCGGACGACCCGGCACGCACCTTGGGCGACGTACTCGCCACGATCCTCGACCGACCCACCCGATGACGGAGAAGACCATGACCGAGACCCCTCGTCGCCCCGGCGGCCCGCGTCGGCCCCCGCCCCGTCAGGTGGAGGTCGTCGCCACGCGTCGGCTGACCCCGAACCTGCTCGCGATCACGTTCGGCGGGGAGTCGCTGGCGACCTTCGCCGAGCCGGTGCCGACCGGCCACCTCAAGGTCTTCCTGCCGGAGGCCGACGGCAGCATGCGGGTCGGCGTCGCCGGTGCGGACGGCATGGTCGAGTGGCCTGACGGCCGCCCGACGATGCGCACCTACACGCCGCGCCGTTTCGATCCCGAGTCGAAGACGATCGAGGTGTGGTTCGTCCTCCACGGTGACGGCCCCGCCGCGCAGTGGGCGGCCCGGGCCACGGTCGGTGACCGTGCCGCGATCGGCGGCCCCGGTGGTCGCTTCAGCATCGAGCCCGACGCCACGCAGTGGTGGATCGCAGGCGACACCAGCGCCGTCCCGGCCGTCGCGACGCTGATCGAGGCACTCCCCTCCGACGCCACGGCCGAGATCCACCTCGAGGTCGACAGCGCCGACGACCAGATCACCCTGCCGGACCATGCGGGAGCCACCGTGACCTGGCACGTCCGCGCCGAGGGCCAGACGCCCGGCGAGACGCTCCTCGAGGCCGTCACCTCCGCCGACGTCTCCCCCGGCACCCACCTCTGGGCGGGCTGCGAGGCGGCCGCCGTACGCCGGATCCGCGCCCACGCGCTCGGGGAGCTCGGCCTCCCGCGCGACCACGTGACCACCCGCGGTTACTGGCGCATCGGCGCGGCCAACCACCCCGACCACGACTACGGAGAGGACTGAGCCGATGCGCACCCTGGAACTCGACGTCTTCGTCGTCGGCGCCGGCCCGACCGGGCTCTCGACCGCCGCCCTCCTCGCCCGTAGCGGTGCGACGGTCGCGGCCATCACCCGCTACGCCGGCCTGGCGAACTCGCCGCGCGCCCACATCATCAACCAGCGCACGATGGAGGTCTTCCGCGACCTCGGCCTCGAGCAGCGCGTGGCCGACGCCGCGATGCCGGCGTCCCTCATGGGACAGGTCGTCTGGATGGAGAGCTTCGCCGGCCCGGAGATCGCCCGCCGGCGCGGCTGGGGAGCCGGCGCCGACCGGCTCTCCGACTACGCCGCCGCCAGCCCCTGTGTGCCGACGAACATCCCGCAGCAAGTGCTCGAGCCGATCCTGGCCGACGCCGTCCGGGAGTTCGGCGGTGAGGTGATCTTCAACCTCGAGCTCGTCTCCATGCGCGACGACGGCGACCGGGTCGTCTCGCAGTGCCGCGACCGGATCACCGGCGAGGAGGTCGAGGTCGTCTCCCGCTACGCCGTCGGCGCCGACGGGGACAACTCGGTCGTCTGCCGCGAGCTCGGCTTCGAGGTCGAGGGCGCGAGCGGGCTCGGCCACATGGTCAACTACTGGATCGAGGCCGACCTCACGGCGTACGCCGAGCACCGCCCCGGCGCCCTCTACGTCGTCTTCCGTCCGGGTGGCCCGATGGTCGACAACGCCGTCTTCGTCAACGTCCGGCCCTGGCACGAGTGGGTCATGTCGATCCCCTACGACCCCGAGGCCGGCGAGCTCGACCGCAGCGAGGCCGAGGCCACCCGCCTCGCCCGGAGGTACGTCGGCGACGACTCCCTCGAGCTGCGGCTGATCGGCGCCTCGACCTGGACGGTCAACCAGGTCTTCGCCCCGCTGATGCACCGCGGCCGCGTCGTGATCGCGGGCAACGCCGCCCACCGCCATCCCCCGGCCGGCGGGCTCGGCGCCAACACCTGCGTCCAGGACGCCTTCAACCTGGCGTGGAAGCTGCAGCTGCTCCTCGACGACGAGGCCGGCACGGACCGCGAGACGCTGCTCGGCTCCTACACCGACGAACGCGCTCCCGTCGCCCGTCAGATCGTCGAGCGGGCCAACGCCTCGTTCGCCGCCCTGATGGCGATCCCGGGTGCGATCGGCCTGCGGCCGGGACAGGCGGTCGACGAGGCCGAGGCCGCACTCGCCTCGCGTTTCTCGGCCGGACCCGACGGCGCCGCCCGCCGCGCGGCCCTGGCCGAGGCGCTGGTGCTGCAGGACGAGAACTTCAACGCCCTCGGCGTCGAACTCGGCCAGCGCTACGTCTCCGCGACCATCGTGAGTGACGGCTCAGCGTTTCCCACCGAGCCCGACGAGGCGCTCTCCTACACGCCCTCGTCCGTCCCGGGCTCGCCCCTCCCGCACGCATGGCTCACCCGCGGCCGGGAGCTGCTCTCCTCGCACGACGTCGTCGGCCGCGGCCGCTTCACCCTGCTGACCGGGATCGGCGGCGAGCGGTGGCTCGAGGCCGCAGGCAAGGTCGCGGCCGACCTCGGCGTCGACCTCGACTGCGTCGCCATCGGCCCGGGCCTCGAGGTCGAGGACCCGTACGGCGACTGGGCGCAGCTCCGCGGGACGTCGGCGGACGGCTGCCTGCTCGTGCGTCCCGACCGCTACACCGCCTTCCGGGCGGCGAGTCTCGCGGACGACCCCGAGACCACGCTGCGCCGGGCTGTCGAGACCGCCCTCGGCCGACGGTCCCCCGAAGGCTGAGCCGTGCTCGACGACGTACGCCGACCGGCCTATGCCATCGCCAGCGTCGACCACGCGCTGCGGCTGATCGTCCTGCTCCAGGCCGGCGATCCGGTCACGGTGACGGCTGCGGCACACGAGCTGGGGGTGGCCCGATCGACGGCCCATCGCCTGCTCCGGATGCTCGTCTACCGCAACTTCGCGAGGCAGGACGAGGCGCGTGCCTACCGTGCGGGCTCGGCCCTCACGGGCGCCGAGCCGGCCGAGCCGCACGCCGCCCTGCGCGAGCTCTCGCGGCCACACCTCACGGTGCTCGCGGGGGCGGTCGGCGAGTCGGCGCACCTGGCGGTGGCGACGGGACTGCGCACGCGTTTCGTCGCGTCGGCGGAGTGCTCGCGAACGCCGCGGATCGAGTCGCACGAGGGCCGTGTCGTGCCGGCGCACCGGGCCTGCGCCGGCCTCTTCGCCCTCGCCTCGCTCCCGGCCGAGAAGCTCGCCGACTATGTCGACGGCTTCTCGGCCGAGCCCGAGGTGCAGCCGGACTTCCCGCGGCTGCGCCGCGAGCTGCTCCGCGTCCGCGACCGGGGCTTCGCGATCGGTCACGGGCTCAGCGCGCAGGGCGTCTCCTGCGTCGGCGTGCCGGTGCGCTCCGCCGACGGCCTGCTCGTCGGGGGCGTCTCGATCTCGCTCCCGACGAGTCGCTTCCGGGTCGAGCGGGTGCCCGCGCTGGTCTCCGTCCTTCACCGCACTGCGGGCGCGCTCGAGGCGGACCTCCGCCCCGCCCAGTGATCACATCCGATTTCGTACACGAACCTATTGACGGTGATATATATCACCGCATATCTTCTCTGTGACGGGGCTCACTCCCGTTCCCAGACTCTGAAAGAGGTTCACCCATGGTCAGCAGCGCGCTCGTCGTCGGCGGCGGCATCGGCGGTCTCTCCGCCGCCCTCGCATTCCAGCAGAAGGGCATCGACACCACCGTCGTCGAGCGCCAGTCCGATGTGCACTCGTCGGTCTTCGGCGTCGGCATCATCCAGCCGATGAACGCGCTCCGCGCGCTCGACATCATCGGCTGTGCCCAGGACTGCATCGCCGAGGGCTATGCGGCCAAGCGGTGGGGCGGCCTCTACTCCACCGACGGTCACTTCATCAAGGAGATGCCCGGCACCCCGGTCCCCGGTGTCGACCTCCCCCCGATGAACGGCCTCACCCGCCCGAAGCTCCACGAGATCCTGACCCGTCACGCCCTCGAGGCCGGCGTCACCATCCGCTACGCGACGACCTTCACCGAGCTCAAGGACGACGGTGACGGCGTCGACGTCACGTTCACCGACGGCAGCACCGGCCGCTACGACCTCGTCGTCGGTGCCGACGGCGTCTACTCCAAGACCCGTGAGTACGTCGTGGAGGGCGAGGTCGCGCCCTACTACATCGGCCAGTCGGCGTACCGGGTCAACATCCCGCTCCTGCCGGAGATCGACTCGATCATCCTGCAGGCCAGTCCGGCCGGCATGGCCGGTCTCGTGCCGATCGGCAAGGACCTCGCCTACCTCTTCTACAACGCGCAGATGGAGAAGCAGGCTCCCGACTCCGGCATGGACAGCGCGGAGAAGCTCCGCGAGTACCTCGCCCCGTTCGGCGGCTTCATGGGTACGATCCGCGACGAGTTCATCACCGACGAGTGCGACATCGTGCTGCGCCCCGAGGAGTCCCTCATCGTCGACGCCCCGTGGCACAAGGGCAGGATCGTCCTGATGGGCGACGCCGTCCACGCCATCACCCCGCACCTCGGCCAGGGCGCCGCGCAGGCGATCGAGGACGGCGTCGTGCTCGCCGACTCACTCTCGAAGCACGACAACCTCGAGGACGCCTTCGCCGAGTACACCGACCGCCGCTTCGAGCGCTGCAAACTCGTCGTCGACACCTCGCTCGACATCGCCGAGTGGGAGATGGGACGCAAGCCGGGCTACGACAACGTCGCGGCCACCGAGCACGTCCTCGAGGTGATGGCGCAGCCGCTCTGACGAGCCATGCCGGGATCGTGCGTCGCTACGATTCGCCGGTGAGCGAACCACGACGCGATCTCGCCGACGTCCTGCGCGAGCTCGGGTGGACCATCCACCGACGGGCCCCCGAGCGCGCGGGCGTCGGCCCGATCCCCACGACCGAGGTGGCGTTGCTCAAGCAGGTCGTCGAGAACCCCGGCGCCACGGTCGGCGAGCTCGCCCAGGCGTTGGGGCTGCGACAGCCCAACGTCAGCCGGGCGGTTGCGACGCTCTGCGCGCAGGGCCTGGTCACCAAGGAGTCGAGCCCGACCGACCGGCGGATCACCCACGTGCGTGCGACCGACCTCGGACGCTCCGAGCACGAGGCGATCACCGCCGGCTGGTCGGAGCCGATCGAGGCCGCCCTCTCCTCACTGAGCGAGAAGCATCAGCGCACGCTCGGCGCCGCCGAGGAGGCGCTGACGGCCCTGTACGCCGCCCTGCGCGGCAGCGACGAGCTGCCGAGGTAGGGGTCGGCCCAGGCGCTGATGATCCGTGCCGCGCGCTGTGCCCGACCGGGCAGCGTCAGCAGATGGTCGGAACCCTCCAGGGAGACGAAGCTGCGCGGATGCCGCGCCGCGTTG
Source organism: Nocardioides sp. Kera G14 (assembly GCF_020715565.1). NCBI lineage: Bacteria > Bacillati > Actinomycetota > Actinomycetes > Propionibacteriales > Nocardioidaceae > Nocardioides > Nocardioides sp. Kera G14. Next base: position 3,186,436 of record NZ_CP085839.1, read on the forward strand.
AAGATGTCAGCGGCGTTGTCGACGCCGACGGTGTCGTCGGTCGGGGAGTGCATGACCAGCAGGGGTCGGCCCAGAGCAGCCACGCGGTCGAGCAGATGGGCACGGCGTACGTCCTCGACGAAGTCGCGCTTGAGGGTGAGCGCCTTACCGCCGATCAGCCACTCGGCGTCACCCTCGGCCAGCACCCGGGAGACGAGCGCGTCGTAGTGGTGCTCGACGTGACTCGGGTCGCTGGGCGCCGCGATGCTGGCCACGGCCCGCACGGTCGGGTGGACGCTCGCGGCCGCGATCGCCGCCGCCCCGCCCCACGAGTGCCCGACGACGAGATCGGCGGTCGTGCCGCGCTCCGTCATGGCATCGATGGCGCGCAGGGTGTCCGCCACCTTCACCGTGAAGGAACCATCACCCCAGTCGCCCTCGGAGTCGCCCAACCCCAGGTTGTCGAAGCGCAGCATGCCGATCCCCTCGGCCGCCAGCTGCCGAGAGATCCGCGAGGCGGCCGGGCAGTCCTTGCCCAACGTGAAGCCGTGTGCGAAGACGCCCCATCCACGGACCTCGCCCTGGGGAAGGTCGATGATCCCGGCCAGCGACGGGCCGGTCGAACTGGCGAAGCGGATCCGCTCGGACGTGGTGCTCACGGCCGCGATTATGACGTGCGAGTGCCCCCGCGGTCGCCCTGTTCTGCGTGGTCGAACCTACGGAACTGCCACCGCCCACTGCGCTGCCCGCAGTGTGTTGACCATCAGCATGGCGATGGTCATGGGCCCGACCCCGCCGGGCACCGGCGTGAGGCACTTCGCGAAGCCCTCCAGCTCCTCGGCCCTCACGTCGCCGGTGAGCCCGGTCGGCGTGCGATGGATCCCGACGTCGATGACCGTGGCACCCGGCTTGACGTGCTCCCGCCCGATCAGTCCCTGCACTCCCGTGGCGACCACGAGGATGTCGGCCTCCCGGGTCGCCGAGATCAGGTCACGGGTCTCCTTGTGCGCGACGGTGACCGTCGCGTCGCGGTTGAGGAGCATCTGCCCCATCGGTCGCCCGACGAGGTCGGAACGGCCGACCACACACGCCTTGGCGCCCTCGATGGTGACGCCCTCGGAGTCGAGGAGCTCGATCACTCCCGCCGGGGTGCAGGGTCGCAGCCCCGGCTGGTCCCGGGCGAGCAGGCCGGCGCTCGCCGTCGTCAGCCCGTCCACGTCCTTGCTCGGCGGGATCCGATTGATCAGGGCACCGCTCTCCAGTCCCGCCGGCAGCGGAAGCTGCAGCAGGATGCCGGAGACCACCGGATCCTGAGCCAGGCGGTCGATGACCCCGGCGACCTCCGCCTGCGTCGCCTCGGCAGGAAGCGAGACATGCAGGTCCTGCATGCCCGCCTCACGCACCGCCTTCCGCTTCGCGGCCACGTAGACGGCGCTGGCCGGATCGTCTCCGACGAGGATGGTGGCCAGCCCGGGCGCCGTGGACGGGTCGGGATGGAGGCGAGCCACCTCCGAGGCGACCTCCGCACGGATGCGGCGAGCCACCGCCGTTCCGTCGATCCTCCTGGTCACAACGGCCTCCTCACGCGAAGACGATGGTGTGGTTCTGGTGACGTACGACGCGGTCCTCGCTGTGCCAGGCCACGGCACGCGAGAGCACGGCCCGCTCGACGTCCGCGCCGCGCCGCTGCAGGTCGGCGGCCGTGTCGGCGTGGGTCACCCGGACGACGTCCTGCTCGATGATCGGGCCCTCGTCGAGGTCCTCGGTGACGTAGTGAGCCGTGGCTCCGATCAGCTTCACGCCCCGCTCCTTGGCCTTCGCGTACGGTCCGGCCCCGATGAAGGCGGGCAGGAAGGAGTGGTGGATGTTGATGATCGGGACGCCGACCTCGGTGATGAAGCTGCCCGAGATGATCTGCATGTACCGGGCCAGCACGATGAAGTCGACGTTGCCCTTCAGGAGTCGGAGGTGTTCCGCCTCGGCGGCGGACTTGTCCGGCCCGGAGGAAGGCACGTGGAAGAACGGGATCCCGAAGGACCGGACCTCCTCGGCCGTGTCGGTGTGGTTGGAGATCACCATCGCCACGTCGATCGGCAGCTCACCGCGGCGGTGGCGCCAGAGGAGGTCCAGGAGACAGTGGTCCGACTTGGAGGCGAAGATCGCCACACGCTTGCGCACCGACATGTCGCGCAGTGCGAACTCGAGCTCGAAGCCGGCGCGCAGTGCCTCCGTCAGGTCGGCCTCGATGTCAGGAAGCACTGCCGCGAGGTGCTCGACCCCGAAGACGGTCCGTTGGAAGAAGGTTCCGCCTTCGGGGTCGTCGGAGTACTGGTCGAGCGAGATGATGTTGGCGTCCCGCTTGCTCAGTACGTTGGCGACCGTGGCCACGATGCCCGTGCGGTCGCGTCCCTTGACGATCAGGGAGGCATGGTTCACTGCAGGTTCTCCTTGAACTCGTCGATCCACGCCGAGGTGGCCTGGAGGCCACCGAACGTGTAGAAGTGCAGCTTCACCTCACCGTGCACCTCCGGACGGAGCTGCTCGGCCAGCGCATGGATGAAGCGGTCGGGGCCGGCCGTGCCCATCAGGTTCGTGATGGAGAGCCCGTACTTCTTGGCGATCCCGGCACTCGTCCCGATGCCGAACCGGGTCGCGTAGCGCAGCAGTCGTCGTACGCCGGCAGGCCCGGGCACACCGACACGGATGGGCATCTCGACACCGCGTCGACGAGCTTCGGCGATCCACTCCAGGACGGCGTCGACGTCGAAACCGAACTGCGTGATGACGTCGCCCGGGATCTGTGCCTCGCGCAGGGCCGCGGCCTTCGCCTCGAGGGAGGACCACAGCACGTCCGCGGTGATCTCGGGGTGACCTTCCGGGTAGCCCGCGACGCTGATGTGGCGCACGCCGTGGCTCGCGAGGGCGCCGCTGCGGATCACGTCGAGTGAGTCGTTGAACGGTCCGTGCGAGACCGACGGGTCGCCGGCGACGACGAAGATGCTGTCGTTCGCGCCGACGCTCTCGAGGCCGGCGAGGAACTCCTCCAACTGCGAGACCGACGCGAGACGACGGGCTGAGACGTGCGGGACCGGGACGAACCCGAGGTCCCGTGCAGTCCGCGCCGCGACGAGGCGCGTGTCCAGGTCCTCGTGCTCGAGATAGGTGACGTTGATCCGAGTGCCCTGCGGGATCGAGGGCGCCGCCTCACGGAGGTGGTCGACGTCCTTGCCGGTCATCTCCAGGGAGAAGTCGGCGAGAAGCGTGCACACCGCCTCGGTGGTGGCCGTCTGGGTGGACTTCACGCGGTCACGCCTTGTCGCGGTACGCGGTGCGGGCCGTGACGTCGTACGGAGCCGGCTCGACGGTCGCACGGAGCCGCGGGAAGCCGAGGTCGGCGTCGGGCGCGGTTCCGGCGCCGGGGTGAAGGCCCCAGACGACCTCGACCTGCGTGCCGGGCGCTGCGTACTCCTTGTCGACGAGGGTCAGCGCCATCACGGTGCCGACCGGGTCCAGCCAGTCGGTCTGGAAGGTCACGCCGACGAGTTCGCCGCTCGCCGTCTCGACCCGGTTGCGCCAGTAGTGGTGGACGTAGCCGGGGTCCTCGCCGAGGACGCGCTTCACGTCGTCGAGGTCGAAGACCAGCGTGACCTTCGTGCGCGGGGCGTCCGTCTTCGCCTTCGCCAGCGCGTCACGGCCGATGAAGTCGTGGTCGAGGTTGATCGAGCGGCCGTAGTCCAGCTCGTACGGCGAGCAGTAGAAGTCCTCGATGTTCTCGGAGTAGAAGCTGCCCTGGAGCGGCTTCTGGCCCTCGTAGGAGAAGAGCGAGACCCACTGGCGGTAGTCCTTGAGTGTCGGGTCGGTGTAGATCGCCGGCGTCGGCGACGGGATCCACCCGCTGCCCTGGCTGGCGGTCGGGTAGGACATGGCGCCCTGGTGGACCAGGCCGTACTGCTGTCCGGCGTCGAGGAGGGCCTCCTTGACGGCGGCCGCGTCCTTCCAGTCGCCGATGAACTCGGCGCCCGCCTGGCCGGCCATGCCGTGGCGGAGCGCACGGACGGGGCGTCCCGCGATCGTGACCATGGCGGAGTGGAAGAACTTGATGTCCGGGAACGGACCACCGAGGACGTCCTCGATGAGCCGGGCGGCCAGCGGGCCCTGGATCTGGTAGCGGAACAGGGCCGGGTCACGGCCGTCGCGGCGGGCCCCGGTCTCGCGGTTGACCCTGAACTCGACGTCGAGGCCCTCACGCTCGGCGTGGTACATCACCCAGTTCTGGGCGGGCGGCGGGCCGCTGAGCGTGTACTCCTCGTCGCCGGTCCGGAGCAGGATGCCGTCGGTGATGATGTTGCCGTCCTCGGCGACCGGGACGAACTGCTTGGCCTGCCCGATGGCGAACTTCTCGTAGTTGTTGGCACTGGTGAGGGAGAGCGCCTTGGTGGCGTCGGGCCCACTGATGAAGGTGTCGGACATGTGGAACGAGAGGTCGGCGAGCGTCACGCGGTCGTACCAGGCGTGCTGCTCGATCTTCCAGCCCGCGTACTCCGGCAGCACCACGTCCGGGAACCACGGTGCGGCGTTGGGCTTCCAGAGCAGGTTGACCGCGGATCCGGCCCTGTCGAGTCCGTCCTGAACGCTGGGTGTTGCCATCTGCTTCTCCTCTGAAGGGCGACGTGGTCCACGTCACTAAATCGAATTAGTAACCGGATCATATGTCGGCGATGATGTGGTGGCAAGGCTCACACCGCGGATTCCGCCGTAGGGTGTGACGCCGTCGAGAGGAGAGAAGAGATGGCGGGTCGGGTGAGCATGCGCGATGTCGCTGCCGCGAGCGGTGTCTCGCCGGCGACGGTGAGTTTCGTGCTCAACAACGTCGCCGGCCAGACGATCTCCCCCACCACGCGGAAGCGTGTCGAAGAGGCGGCGCGGTCACTCGGCTACGTGCCCCACGGGATCGCCCGCGCCCTGCGGGAGGGCTCCTCGCGCATCGTCGTGCTCAACATCGGCCAGAACCTCGAGGGCAACTACTCCCAGACCTACGTCCGCGGCCTCGGCGACGAGCTGGCCCGCCACGAGCACGTCCTCCTCGTGCAGCACCAGGAGCTGACCGACGACTCGCTCAAGCAGATCCAGGATGCCGTCTCACCGCGCGCGGTCATTCGATTCGCGCAGCGCTACCTCACCGGGCACGAGCTCGACGACGGCGGCTGGCAGTCCGGCCTGGCGTCACACACGGCCGCGCAGATCGGCCACCTGGCCGAGCGCGGTCACACCCGCATCGCCATGGCGATCCCCGAGGACCGACCGCCGCTGAGCACGGTCAGGCTCCACTTCGCCGAGGAGACCGCTCGGAACCTTGGCCTGGCTCCCCTCCAGCCGTTCTTCATCCCCGCCTCGCGGCGTGACGCCGCTCGAGCACTCGAGGAGCTGCTCGCCGAGAACGGGAGCATCACCGCCGTCGCCGGCTTCGTCGACGAGACGGCGCTTCGGACCGTCAAGGCGGCCCTCGACCTCGGCCTGCGTGTGCCCGAGGACCTCGCCGTGATCGGGTACGACGCGACGCCGTACGGCGAGCTCGCCACGCCCGCCCTGAGCACGGTGCACATCGACGCCGAGGCCCACGGCCGCCACACGGCGCGGAGTGTCCTCGGCCTCGCGGTCGACGACCTCGTCACCCAGACCGCGCACGTGATCCAGCGCGAGTCGACGTGAGCGTCAGCTGCCGAGGAGACGGACCCAGCTCGCCGTGAGCTCGGCGAGCATGGTCTCGCGGTCCACCTTCCAGGCGCCGTCCTCGTAGTTCTGCGCGATGAAGTCGAGCTCCGCCATCGCGAGCACGCCCTTGAAGTGCCGTACGCCGACGTCGAAGCGGTTCGCCTCGGTGAGGCCGTCCTCGACGTCGCTGATGGCCTCCTCCATCCAGCGCTCGACCAGGTTGCCCAGGTCGCGGTCGACCGCGGCGGCCTCCCGTCCGATGCGGATGAGCGGCCGGATGTCCGGCCAGCGCTCGGACGTGCGCCGCATCCAGGCCCCGATCGCCTCCGGGGTGCCCTCGGCCACGACCTCGACGAGCTCCCGCGCCGTCGAGCCATGCCGCGGTGAGCGGCTGCGCTGGAGGGTCTCGTTGAGCTGCTCGTCGATCAGCGCCTTCATCAGGTCGGCGCGCGAGGGGAAGTACGCGTAGAAGGTGACCCGGGTCGTGCCGGCCGCCTTCGCGATGTCGTCGACCGTGGTGGCCGCATAGCCCTGCTCGGTGAAGAGACGGAGCCCCGAGTCCAGGAGCAGGCGTCGCGTCATCTGCTTCTGCTGCTCGCGGAGGGAGGCCATGCAAGAACCCTACCTCTTTGCTCAGATCATTGACAGTGTGTCAAGACACGTGACACAGTGCACAGCGTTCGCGTGACAGCAGTCACACGCGATGTGCCCCCGGCCACTCAAGGAGCAACGATGACCTCGACCACGTCGACCGGCGCCGCAGCGCCGACCTCCGATCTCGACCTCTTCGCCGACGCCGTCCTGACGGACCCCTATCCGACGTACGCCGCACTCCGCGCCCTCGGCCCGGTCGTCCACCTGACCACGAACGACGTCTACGCGCTCACCTCCTACGACGCCGTGCGTGACGCACTCGCTGACTGGGAGACCTTCTCCTCGGCCCACGGCGTCGGCTTCAACCCGGGCGTCAACGAGGCACTGGCCGGGACCTCCCTGGCGAGCGACCCGCCACAGCACACCGCGCTGCGCGCCGCACTCACCGAGAACCTCTCGCCCCGCGCACTGCGCGGCCTCAAGGGCCAGATCGACGCGAAGGCGGACGCGCTCGTCGCCTCGCTCGTCGAGCAGGGCAGCTTCGACGCGATCGACGCCATCGCCCGCCAGTTCCCGCTCGAGGTCGTGGCCGACCTGATCGGCTTCACCGGCGAGGTCCGCGACCACATGCTCACCTGGGGGAAGGCCGCCAACCAGGTGATCGGCCCGATGAACCCGCGCACGATCGAGTCCTTCCCCATCGCCGGCGAGCTCTACGCCTGGTGTGCGGGCGTGAAGCAGGAGGACCTCGCTCCCGACTCCATCGGCTACGGCATCTTCGAGGCCGAGAAGCGTGGCGACATCCCCGCCGACGCGTCGGGCCCGATCATCCACCAGTACCTCGCCGCGGGCGTCGAGAACACCGTCAGCGCCCTCGGCAACATCCTGTCGCTGCTCACCGCGCACCCCGACCAGCTGGCCCAGATCCGCGAGGACCCGTCGCTCATCCCCGCAGCGTTCAACGAGGTGCTCCGCTTCTGGGCGCCGATCAACGCGTGGGGCCGCGAGACGACCCGCGAGGTCACCATCGCCCGCGGTGACGACACCGGGATCACCATCCCCGCCGGCGCCCGCGTCGCCCTCCTGCTCGGCTCGGGCAACCGCGACGAGCGGCACTACGAGAACGCCGACACGTTCGACATCACCCGCAACCCGACCGACCACCTCTCCCTCGGGTACGGCGTCCACGGCTGTGCCGGCCAGGGACTCGCCCGCCTCGAGGCGCACGCGCTGATCGACGCGCTCGCCCGTCGGGTCGAGCGCTTCGTCGTCGGCGACGAGCTCCGCGTCCCGCACAACATCACCCGGAGCATCGACTCGCTCCCCGTCCTGGAGGTCGTCCCCGCATGAGCACTCTTCTCACGATCGAGCTCGACGTCCCGCGCTGTGAGGGCCACGGCCTCTGCGAGGAGGCCGCACCCGACCTGATGCACCTCGACGACGAGGGCGACCTCGTCCTCGACGTGGCGCAGGTCGAGGAGGACACTCCTGAGGCCCGCGCCGCTGCTGCGGCCGTGCGCGTCTGCCCGGTCGCGGCGCTGAAGCTGGCCTGAGGATGCGTCGGATCGTCGTCGTCGGCAACGGCATCGCCGGGCTGACCGCCGCCGACACGCTGCGCGACGCCGGCTTCGACGGCGAGCTCACGATCGTCGGCGACGAGCCGGCCTACAGCCGTCCCGCGCTCTCCAAGGCGCTGCTGCGCAACGACCTCACCGCACACGAGCTCCCGCCGACGACGCACGGAGCGACTGAGCTCATCGGCGTGCGTGCGACGGCGCTCTCCGTCGAGTCGCGTGAGGTCACGCTCGACGACGGCGAGCTGCTGCCCTTCGACGGCCTGGTGATCGCGACCGGCTCGCGCGCCCGCCGCCTCTCCGACCTGCCGGGCGAGCTCACCCTGCGCGGCCTCTCCGACGCCCTCGCCCTCCGGGACCGGGTGGCGGAGAGGCCGAGCGTGCTCGTCATCGGCGGCGGCCCGCTCGGCATGGAGGTCGCCTCCGGCTGCCTCGAGGCCGGATGCGCCGTCACCCTGGTGTCACAGGGGATGCCGCTCGTCGCGCAGTTGGGTCCTCACCTTGCCGACGTCTTCGTCGCGGCCGCCCGCGCCCATGGGCTGACCATCGTCGAGAGCGCCGGCGCGCGTCTCGAGGAACGTGACGGCGTGACCGTTGCGGTGCTCGCGGAGGGCAGTGTCATCGGCGCGGAGCTGGTCGTCAGCGCCGTCGGCGACGTGCCCAACACTGAATGGCTCGCGTCGTCGGGCCTGTGCGCCGGTGGCCCGATCACGGTCGACACGCGTGGCCTCGTCGGCCCCGGCGTCGCAGCGGTGGGTGACCTGGCCGCGTTCCCGTCGGCGTACGGGATGCGGCGGGTGCCCCTGTGGAGCAGCGCGATCGAGCAGGCCAAGGTCGCCGCGCGCGCCCTGGTCCTCGGCGAGGAGGCGCCCGAGCTGGCCTTCCAGTCCTACTTCTGGACCGAGGGATTCGGCCTCAACCTCAAGGCCGTCGGCGACATCCCTGCCTCCGAGCCGACGTACGTCGACGGCGACCCCGCCGATCCGGCGGCGGGCGTCCTGCTGCAGTGGCCCGGTGCCGCGGCGGCGCTCAACGTCCGAATCCCCATCCCCAAACTGCGGCGGCTCACCGAGCCGGCGTTCACCTGAGGCACCATGCCCGAAATGCAAGGAGAAACACCCATGAGCGGAGCACAGGCCCCGAGCCGCTTCGTACCGACCCTGATCGCCGGCTGTCTCGGCGTCTTCGTCGCGCAGGTGGCGTACTCGCTGCCCGCATCCATCCTCGGCACCATCCAGCAGGACCTCGGCATCTCGGGCGCCGATCTCACCTGGGTCAGCGCCGCCTTCGCCGCCGCGATGGTCATCTTCGAGCTGACCTTCGGCGTCGTCGGTGACATCTTCGGCCGCAAGCAGCTCCTGCTCGGCGGCCTCGCGCTCCTCGCCGCCGGTGAGCTCATCACCATCCTCGGCGCCTCGCACGTGCACACGCTGTGGATCGGCCAGGCCGTCGCCGGCATCGGCGCGGGTGCGCTCTACCCGATCTCGCTCACGATGATCGCCGCCGCCGCGCCGGACGCGAAGGCCCGTGCCAACGCGATCGCCCTGTGGGCCGGGTTCCTCTCCGTCGGTGCGGCCGTCTCGCCGATCACCGCCGGCGCGCTCGCCGAGAACGGCCACTGGAAGTCCAGCTTCTGGATCCCGCTCGCTCTCGCGGCCGTCGCCTTCGTGATCTCCTTCGCCGCGTCGAACTCCTCGGCCCCGGAGGGTCGCAAGCTGGACCTGCCCGGCCAGGCCACGCTGATCATCGGTCTCGTCTCCCTCATCTGGGCGCTCACCCAGGGCTCGGAGATCGGCTACGGCGAGGGCCGGATCATCGTCGGCCTCCTCTTCGCCGCGGTGTTCCTCGTGGCCTTCGTGATCGTCGAGCTCCGCTCGGCCTCGCCGCTGATCCATCTGTCGCTCTTCACGAACCGCGCCTTCGCGATCACCGGCATCACCGCGGTCGTGGGCATGTTCGCCTACCTCGCGACCTGCTTCTCGATGACGATGTTCCTCGGTTCCGTTGCCCACATCGGCGCGGTCTGGATCGGCATCCTCTTCCTGGTCATCCAGGTCCCGGCGTTGCTCCTCGTGCCGCTCGTCGCCAAGCTGATCCACTCGGTCAGCCCGCAGTGGGTCCTCACGGCCGGCTTCGCCTTCATCGGCGTCGCGGCCTTCTGGTCCTCGACCTTCGATGCGCATGACTTCGTGACGTCGCAGGGCGCCCCGGACAACTCGCAGTGGGTCCGGTTCATCGGCCCGATGATCCTCAACGGCATCGGCTTCGCGCTGACCGTCGGCTCGATCACCGCCGTCGCGATCAACTCCGTGCCGCTGCGCCTCGCCGGCATGGCGTCCGCCACCACCAACCTGCTGCGTGACTTCGGCTTCGCGCTCGGTCCGGTGCTCGGCGGCGCACTCTACAACTCGATCGCCAAGGGCAGGTTCAACGACGGCCTCGACGCCGCGTTCGGCGAGTCGGCCAAGCAGGGCTTCACCGTCCTCCACCAACCGCTCGACCCGCACGTCCCGACCGACGCCGTCATGGGCGCCCTGCACGGCATCAGCGGAGCCGGCCCGCTGGCCGTCAACTCGGTGCAGACGCTGACGGACCCCGCGAGCGGTAAGCCGTTCGTGGACATGCCGTTCGCGCTGCACGACCTGGCGTTCACGTCGCTGAGCAACGCGTTCAACACGACGTTCCTCGTGGCCGCGCTCTGCGCGCTCGTGTCGGCCGTCCTCACTGCCGTCGGCCTGATCGGCGCCAAGTCCGGCTCCGACTCCGACCGTGAGTTCGCCGCCGAGATGGGCACCGACGTGATCCACGAGGTCACCGGCGCGCACTGACGCATCCAGTCCCGGACACAGAGAAGGCCCCCGCCGTTGGCGGGGGCCTTCCTTGTGTGGCGCTGCGATCAGACGTGACTCAGACCGGCAGCGCCGCGTCGACGACTCAGTCGTTGACGACGAACGGCAGGACGAGACGCGTCGGGTGCTCGGCGTCGCGGTAGATCTTGTGCGTGACCGGGTGGCCGACCGGGAGGTGGAAGGCGTCCGGGGGCAGCATCGAGTTGTGGTCGTCGACCAGCGGCTCGTTGCAGGAGAGCTCCACGACGACCTGGTGGCCCGGCAGGATCGTGGCGGCGAACGGGTAGACCCGCAGCACGTACTCCTCGATCGCGCCCGGCTCGACCGGCACCTTGCGGGTGAGCGGGTGGATCGGGCTGCCGACGGTGGACTCCTCGGCATCCAGCTCGCGCATCGAGGCCTTGAGGTACGCCGTCGTCAGCAGCTGACGCTTGCCACCCGGCGCCACGTCCCACATCCGCATGATCCAGTTGGTGTCCGTCGCGTCGATGGAGGCGAACAGGTGGAACGCCCCGGTGCCCATCAGCTCGATCGGCTCGAGCAGCGGATCGGTGGACCACGAGAGGATCTCCACCTTGCCGGTCACGGTGAGCGGCGCCTGGTAGAAGCCGTCGGGGGCGGCGTACTCGGAGCCCATGATCTCGGGCTCGTAGGAGAGCTTGCGTCGGGGCCGGAGGAAGAGGTCGCGGTACTCGACCGGTTTCGTCGGGAACGCGTCGCCGACGGAGAACTTCTTCGAGCCCTCGATGAAGACCGACACAGCCGGCTCGGTGTCGACGCCGTTGTCGATGCCCTTGATCCACTTGTCGTACCAGCGGAACATCTTGTCCTGCTCCTCGATGAACGGACGTGACGTCATCGGGGGGTAGGGGTCGATCGACAGCTTCTTGTGGGCCGAGGGGATCCGGTTGAAGAGCTCGATGGTGCCGTCCATCGTCCAACCACGGCCCTGGTTGATCTGCACCCAGACCGGGATGTCGATGTTCTCGGCGAGGTTGACCGGGTTGCGCTCCTCGTACCACTCGCCATCGACGTCGTTCATCACGATGTCGAACCAGGCCTCGTGGTTCTTCGGGTAGTGCAGCGTGTGGACGAGGTTCGGCCACGCCTGGACGTCGGGGTCCTGGAGCCGCTCGGCGACCTTGGCCTCGATCTCCTCCACGCTGTAGGTCTCGAGCATCCGCGACGTGATCCGGTCGGTGAAGGCCCACCCGGAGTCGCCGCCGCGACCCTCGCGGGCCGCGCGGGGCATCAGCCACATCACGCCGCCGTGATAGGTCGTCTCGTAGAAGTCGAAGTGACCGCCGGGGACGAAGATCGCCTTGAGGCTCGGCGGACGCTCAGCGGCCGCAAGCACCTGCATCGATCCGAAGTAGGAGGTGCCGATCATGCCGACGTTGCCGTCGCACCACGGCTGCGCCGCCACCCACTCGATCAGGTCGTAGGCGTCCTGGCCGAGCGGCACCCCGCCGGCGTTGTAGTTGCCGACGTGGTCACCTTCGGAGTAGCCCGAGCCGCGCAGGTCGCCGATCACGTGCACGTAGCCCTCGGAGACGACACGCGCGGTGTCGCCTGCCTCGATGCAGCCGTCCCACATCGGCGACGGCCGCTTCTGCGGAGGCATCGTGAGGGCGAGGGCCTGGAGCTCCTTGCCGTACGGCGACAGGGCGATGAGCGCCGGCCGCGGCTCGTCGAACGAGTCGGTGTAGGCGTCGGCCGCAAGGTTGATGCCGTCACGCATCGGGACGACGAGGTCCTTGAGTGCGGCGATCTTCTGCGTCCCGGCGACGATGGTCTTACTGGTGGTCTCGCGCATGTCAGTGCTCCTGCGTGTAGCCGTGGAGGGTGGTGAAGAAGGGCGACGGCTCGAGAGTCGGGTCACCTGTGTAACCGAGCTCGGACGCCAGCTTCTCGAAGGGTGAGTAGACGGAATCGCTTGCCCCGCTGGGGATCCGACCCACAGCGTCGCGGATCTCGGCCTCACGGGCGAGACTCGCCCGGAGCGCCTCGCGGGCACCGTCGGCGTCGAGCGCGACGTCGAACGGCGTCTGGTCGGCGCGACGGTAGGGATGGCCGAGGTAGAGGTGCTGCGGCTCCAGCGCGACGACGCACTCGAGCGAGGCCCGGTAGGCGTCGGGGTCCTCGTAGCCCGGGAAGCCGCTGGCCGCGCCGTAGCACTGGGCGGCATCGCCGACGAAGACGTGCTCAGCTGCTCCGTCCCCAGACTCGACGACATAGGCGACGGCGCCTGGCGTGTGACCCGGGATCGCGACGACCCGCACGGAGACACCACCCAAGTCGAGGACGTCACCGTCCTTGACCGTGAGGGAGGGTTCCATCTCGCCCGAGATGGCATCCAGCACCTCGCACACCTTCTTGGCGCGGAGCGCGTCGGTGTCGACGTACTCACCGCGGAGCGACAGTGCCTCCTCGACGTGCGCCTGGCGCGAGCTGAGGAAGTGGGCGTCGACCTCGGAGATGACGACCTTGGCCTGGCGGCCCGTCGCCTCCCAGAGGGCGAAGGCCCCACCGACGTGGTCGATGTGGCCGTGCGTGAGGAGGATCCACGTCACGTCCTCGATGCGCCTGCCCAGCTTCTCGAGCTCGGCCGGCACGTTGGCCGCGGACGCCGTCACGCCGGTGTCGACCAGGGCCAGGCCTCCCCCTGTCTCTGTGCAGTCGATCAGGTAGGAGAAGAGCGCGAAGCGGCCCCACGGCGCCGCAATCGGAAGGACGTCCGTCATGAGAGGAACTCGGCGGTCTCGGCGAACGCGCGGTAGTACTCCGGGATCCAGAAGAAGTGCTGGACGAAGCCGTGACCGGCGCCCTCGTAGCGCGACACCTTCGCCTCGACGCCGGCCTCGCGGAGGCGCTCGCCGTAGAGCTCGGCCTCGTCGCGGAGCGGGTCGAACTCGCCGGTGATGATCAGCGCCGGCGGGAGACCGGTGAGGTCCTCCCGCTTGATCGGCGAGACCTTGGGGTCGGCGGGGTTGGCTCCGGAGTTGAGGTAGAAGGCGTTGAACGGCTTCAGGCCGGCGGTCTCGAGGCCGTATCCGACGGCGTTCTCGCGCAGCGACGGGTAACGGTCGATGTCGAAGTCCAGGTCGAGCGACGGGTAGAAGAGCACCTGCTGCGTGATGACGTCGAAACCGTCGTCCTTGGCCATGCCCGCGACGGCGGCGACGAAGGTGCCACCCGACGAATCCCCAGCCAGGGCAAGGGTCTCACCGTCCCAGCCGAGGATCGCACCCTGGTCGGCGACCCAGCGGACGACGCCGTAGCAGTCCTCCAGGCCGGCCGGGAAGGCATTCTCCGGAGCGAGGCGGTAGCCCACCGAGACGACCTTGAGGCCCGTCTCCTTGGCGAGCGCACGGGCGATGTGGTCGTGCGTCTCGAGGCTGCCGAGGAAGAAGGCGCCGCCGTGGAGATAGACGAGCACGCCGTACGTCGACCGCTCCTCGGCCGCGTAGATCCGCACCGGCACCTCACCGGCGGGGGTCTTCGCGACAAGGTCCTCGACGGAGTGGAGCGGCAGGCGCTCGGCCAGCGGGGTCACGTGTGACTCGTCGAAGGCCCGCATGGCGACCGGGTCGAGCTCGGCCGGAGGAGCCGGCAGGCTCGCGAGGACCTTCGCGATCTCGGGGTGGAGCGGCATGGCGATCAGGCCCCGGCCGCGGAGGTGGTGGCGCCGATCTCGCCCGGCTTCTGGCCGGGGAAGACGTCGTTGACCTCGTCCTCGGACCAGCCGTTGCGCGAGAGCCGCTGGAGCTCGTCGGTGACCGGCTTCCGGGCGGCCTGGAAGGCGGCGAGGGCCTCGGGGAGCGTGTCCGCCTCACGGAGCGCCTTGGTGAGCGCACCGGCGTCCATGATCGCCGAGTTGGCGCCCTGGCCCTGGTGGTGGCACATGGCGTGGGCGGCGTCACCGATGAGGGTGACGGCGTCGGAGTGCCATACGTCGACGGGGTCGATGTCGTAGACGGCGCGGATGTTGACGGTGTTCATGTCGAGGTTGCGGGTCGCCGCCACGATGCGCTCGTCGAAGCCCTCGACGGTCCTGAGGATGTCCTCCTTGGTGACGGTGGGCGCCCAGGTGGAGTCCGGGTTGAGCGCCGTGATGTCGAAGGAGAGCTGGCCGCGCGAGAGCAGCGGGAGCAGGTAGACCTTGGTGCCACGGCCGATGTACATCCGCAGCTTGCCGTCGTCGACCATGCCGGGGGTCTCGGCGATGTCGATGACCGCCCGGTAGGCGTGCTCGCCGGCGAAGACCGGCTGCTGGTCGCTGAAGAGCTGCTCGCGGACGGTCGACTTGATGCCGTCGGCACCGATCACGAGGTCGGCCGTGACCGTCTCGCCGTTGGCGAAGGTCAGGGTCACCCCACCTGACGCGTCGCCGTTGGCCGTGTGGTCAATGATCTTCTCCAGCTTGTGGCCGACCTTGACCATGCCCTCCGGCAGGACGCCGACGAGCGCGTCGATGAAGTCGCCGCGGTGGATCAGGTGGGTGGTGGTCTCGTAGACGTCCTTCTCCGGCCACTCCTCCTCCATGATCGGGTGGCCCTCGCCGGTCAGGATCTGGAACGCCTCGCTCGGGTTGGAGACGGCCGCGATGGCGTCGAAGATGCCGAGGTCGCGGAAGAGACCCATCGTGGACGGGCGCAGGCCGATGCCGGCGCCGACCTCACGGATGGCGGAGGCCTGCTCGTAGACGGTGACATGGGCGCCCGCGAGGCTGAGGGCCTTGGCCGCAGCGGCGCCGCCGTAGCCGGCACCGATGATGGCGACGTTGAGGTTCGAGATGTCCATCAGGATTCCTTCAGTTCTTTCCGGGCGTGAGGGTCAGGAACTCGGTCGGGTTCGTGACGAAGATGGTGTGGATGTCGTCCTCGCTGACCCCGGCGTTGCGCAGGTCGGGGATGAGCGTGTCGAAGATGTAGTTGACGGTGTGGCCCTTGACGCCCGGCCAGCCCAGCGGGCTGCAGTTGGCGTCGGCGCCCGCAAGGACCTGCTTGATGTGGCCGTCGGCGAGGAAGCCGAGCAGGTGGTCGAGGCGGTCCTGGCGGTGACGGCCCCAGAAGGGCGGGTCGGGCAGCTCGAGGTCGTAGCCGAAGGTGTCGAAGCCGATCCGGCCGCCCTTCTCCGTGAGCAGGTCCTGCTTGACCTTGCCCTGGCTGACGCCGTCGTCGGCGTGGCCGAAGAGGACGCGGTCGAGCGGGAGGCCCTCCTCCGCGAAGACCTCGAGCGCCGGGTCCGTGTCGACCGCGAGGTGGGTGAAGATCGGCACGCCGGTCTCGACAGCCGCACGCGCGGCGGCGCGGTAGATGCGGAGGTCGAGCTCCTTCATCCTGAAGCCGCGGCTCACCCCGACCTTGATGATGCCGGCCTTGGCGGTGGTGTCGCCGCCGATGCCGACGGTGATCTCGTGCAGGAACTGGCGGTAGAGGTAGTCCACCGAGGCACGCTCGAAGAACGGCAGCGCCGTGTCGCCGCCGACGAAGCCGGTGCAGGCGATGATGTGCAGGCCGGTCTTCGCGCTCAGCGACTTGTAGTAGTCGAGGTCGCGGCCGTTGCAGATTCCCGTCGCGTCGACGTAGCCGCCCGCACCGCCGCCGTAGTCGCGGATGTGCTCGTGGAAGGCGCGCAGCTTCGGGACGGTCTCCTCGTAGCGGACCTCCGGGGTCTTCCACCAGGTCGTGTCGAGCTCGGAGCCGGGCATGCCGTAGCCGATGTGCTCGTGGATGGCGGTGAAGCCGAGCTCCTCCGGCGCGATCGGGCCGAGGACGGTGTTGATCCGCTCGATGGTCGTCATGGGTCAGGCTCCCTTCACGGCGCTGACGGAGAGCAGCGCGGCGGGGTTGGTCACGAGGATCTGCTCGCGCAGCTCCTCCGGCAGGGACGTGATCAGGACGTCGTACGTCGTCTCCGGCATCTCACCCTCGTCGTAGCCGAAGGCGAGTGCGGCGCCGCCGGTCGCGACGAGCGTGCGCTCCGCGTTGCCGGCCCCGGCGAACGAGACGGCCGCGGCGAGCTGGTCGAGACCGGCGAAGACCACGTAGGCGCCCTGCTCGGCGATCGCGGCGGCGGCATCACCGGCGTCGGACACCGCGACGCGCGCGGCGTCGAGGCCCTCGGAGAGCGCGACCGCGAGCTCGGCGACCGGGTCGGTGCCGGCACGGAAGGTGAGCGGGACGCCGGTGCGGAGAGCGGCGCGGGCGGAGCCCCGGAGCTGGCTCTCGTCGGTCGGCGTCATGCCGGCCGCGGTGACGGCCGTGGAGACCAGGCCGGCGGAGCCGCGGCGCTCGACGCGCGGCACGACCATGCCCTCGGTCACCTCGTTGCCGTAGAGGACGTCGAACTTCTCGGCCGGCCACGGGGTGGGCGGGTTGGTCTGCGGGGTGAGGAAGTAGCCGCCCAGCATGCCCTCCTCCATCTGGCCCGCGGAGGCGACGATGTGGACGCCCGTGGCGCGGGAGAGCGCCTCGAGCAGCGGGACGTCGCGGCCGGCGAACATGCCGCCGGCGTCGACGACGGTGCCGCCACCGGCCGCCTTGAAGGCGGTCAGCTTGTCGGCGATGGCCCGGAAGATCACGGACCGGTCGAGCTCGATGTCGTAGGCGTACTGCGCTCCCGGAAGCACCGAGAGAAGTCGCTCGCCGACGGCGACGAGGCCGAGTTCGGCAGCGGGGACAGGACCGAGAACGGTGTTCGCGGTGTTGCTGGTGGCGGTCATTGGATCCTCACGGCGTCGTGAATGTGGCGCAGGGCACCTGTGGTACCGGTCACAGTAGGCGAACGATTTACACAGTGTCAACTAAACAGACACTGAGAATGCCGAATCAGTTGTTGGTACTGAACCGGTACTTGAACTGGTCGGGCAGGTGGGTGTTCGCGCGCCAGCCGACGAGGCGGCCCGCGCGGGTGTGGAAGCGCGACTCGACCTCCAGCACGGGCGACCCCTCCGGAAGGGCCAAGAGCTCTGCCGCCTCCGATGAGGCGGCAGTGGCCCAGGCCTCGTGCTCGACTCGGGCGACCACGACGCCGAACTGCTGCTCGAGCAGCACGAAGGCCGATCCGCTCTCCTCCAGCTCCGCGACCGAGGGGCGGAAACCGGCAGGGGCGTCGAGCCAGATCTGACCGACGGCCAGCGGCTCGCCGTCGACGGCGATCAGCCGTCGGAAGTGCAGCAGCTTCGCGTCGTCGCGGAGCCCGATCCGCTCCATCTGCTCGGCCGTCGGCTCGACGAGGTCGAGGTCCCAGACCCGTGAGACCGGCTCGAGGCCCTCGCTGCGGAGGAAGCCGAGCAGTCCACCCAGGCGAAGGCTGTCGGGACGACGTACGGGCCGCCCTGCGCCGTGGACCGGGAACGTCCCCTTGGCACGCTCCCGGTACACGTAGCCCTCGTCGGAGAGCTCCTTGAGCGCCTGACGGATGGGGGCACGACTGACGCCGAAACGGCGGATCAGGTCCTCCTCCGTCATCGGTCGGTCGACGGGCGTCACCTCGGTGACGATCTCATCGCGCAGGATCGTCTTGATCTGGCGATAGAGAGGGACACCCGACGAGCGATCGATCATGGCGTCAGTTCTTCCACTCCTGCGCCTGCTTCACAACTGCGGCCTCGTCGAAGTCGTTCGCGGCGGCGAGCAGCGAGTTGTCGTAGAGCTTCGACGGGTCGGCGATCTTCCCCGTGAGACCGAGGTAGGCGATGTCGGCGTCCCAGCGCTCGGGAGCGAGGTACCCCCACTGCCCGTTGGTGCCCTTCTTGAACTGGCTGACCGTGGCGAGCAGGGCAGCCTTGCCCTGCGCCAGGGCGGCGTCCTCGGAGACGTTCTTCGGCTTGCTGGCCGGGTACTTCTCCCAGTTCATCCTGACGGCTGCCTCGGGGTTGGTCTGCGCGAAGACCGCGGCCTCCATGTAGGCCTTGAGGTACTTGCCGTACGCGTCCATCTGCGCCTTGCTCGCGTCGTCACGGACCAGGAAGCCGGCGGCGAAGGTCTGGGCGACCGAGGTCGGAAGCGGGAGCGTGCGCACCTTGACGCCGGCGGCCGGGGCCGAGACGGCGATCTCGGAGTTGTTGGCCACGATGGCGTCGACCGCACCGTTCTGGAGCTGCGCCATGGCGGCGGCGACCGGCATGGCGACCGGCTTGATCGAGTCGCCGTCCGCGCCGTCGGCCTTCACGTTGGCGCGGGCGAAGGTCTCGAACGGCGCGCCGAGCGCGCTCATGCTGACCTTCTTGCCGGCAAGGTCCTTCGCCGACTGGATGGGCGAGTCCTCGGCGACGACGATGCTGGTGCTCGGCGCCTGGTAGGGCGTGAAGACCCACTTCAGGCCGAGGTCCTGGCCCTTCGCGCTCGGGACGATGATCGTGTCGGGGACCGAGTTCACCAGGTCCGCCTTGCCGGCCGAGACGAGGCCGACCGCCTGCGCCGGCTGCCCGGCGAGGGAGACGACCTTGACGTTCAGGCCCTCGTCCTTGAAGTAGCCGAGCTTCTCGCCGAGCCAGTTCGGGATCGCGCCGGGCGTGCCGTCGGGGAACGGCGTCGCCAGCGTGATCGTGGTGAGCTTGCTGCCGTCCGCAGCGGTGCCCGAGTCCGAACCGCCGCACGCTGCGGTCAGCGCGACGGACAGTACGGCGACACCGGCTGCTGCGCCGCGGATCAGTCGCTTCCGCATCGGTGAGGAAGTGGTCATGGTGGTGCCTTTCATGAGAGGTGGAGGAGAGAGAGGTTGGGGCGGCGGTCAGCGGCCGCCGCGGCGGCTCTCGGCGGACCAGAAGGTCAGCCGCTTGCGGATCGCGACGAGGACGAGGACGAGCAGCCAGCCGATGACCCCGAGCAGGACCATGACGGCGAAGATGCTGGCGGTGTCGAGCACCTGCTGCATCTGCACGGTGAGCACACCGAGGCCGGCGGTACCGGCGAGGAACTCGGCGACGATCGTTGCGGTGATCGCCTGCACCAGTGAGATCTCGAGCCCCGTGAAGAGGAACGGCAGCGAGTTCGGCAGGACGAGCTTGGTGAAGCGCTGCCAGGTCGAGGCGCCCAGCGACCGCATCACGTCGAGCCGCTCGGGCTCGACCGACTTGAAGCCCGCCATGCCGGCCACCAACACAGGGAAGAAGGTCACCAGCGAGACCAGCATGATCTTCGACTCCGAGCCGAAGCCGAACCAGATGATGAAGAGCGGTGCGAACGCGATCTTCGGCACCGACTGGAAGGCGACGATCACCGGGTTGACGATCCGCTCGACGATCCGCACCTGCGACAGGAGCAGTGCGAGGAGCAGGCCGACGACGGCGCCGAGCCCGAAGCCGGCCAGGATCTCCACCATCGTGACCCGGGCGTGGTACCAGTAGCCGGCAGGGTCGCTCGGGCTGGTGCTGAGCCCGTCGACCAGCGCGTCCCACACCGCCTTCGGTGTCGGCAGGATGACGGGGCGCACGTCGAAGAGCTCGATGTAGCCCCACCACGCCACGATGATGAGGGCGACGAAGACGGGCACTCCGATGAGCTCGGGGAGGCGTTCCCGCCAGCTCGTCCGCCTCGTGGGCACGAGGGCGCTCGCCACGGCGCTGGGCGCCTCCGGCTGCTGGACGTCGAGGGCCATGATCAGTCTCCCGTCTTGGCGCCGAGCAGGCGGCGCAGGTGGTCGGCGGCCTCGTTGAAGCCGGTGGTGGCCATCACGGAGAGGTCGCGGGGTCGAGGCAGGTCGACGTCGTGGATCTCCGCGATGCGGCCGGGCCGCGCGGCCATGACGACGACGCGGTCGGCGAGGAAGAGGGCCTCGTTCACGCTGTGGGTCACGAAGACGACGGTCTTGCCCGTGGCCTCCCACACGCGGAGCAGTTCGAGGCCCATGTTCTCCCGCGTCTGGGCGTCCAGAGCGCCGAAGGGCTCGTCCATCAGCAGGATCTTGGGGTCGTGGAGCAGGGCGCGGGCGATGCTCACGCGCTGCTGCATGCCGCCCGAGAGCTCATAGGGGTAGAGGCCGGCCGCGTGACCGAGACCGACGATCTCGAGCAGCTCCAGGGCGCGCTGCCGGGCTGGCTTCCGGGGAAGCTTCAGCACCTCGGCCGGCAGCACGACATTGTCGAGCACCGTGCGCCACGGGAAGAGCGCCGGCTGCTGGAAGACCATCCCGACGAGGGGGCTGGGGCCGTCGCTGACCCGGCCGTCGATCCGCACCTCGCCGCCCGTGGCCGTGGCCAGGCCTCCGAGGATCCGCATCAACGTGCTCTTCCCACACCCCGAGGGTCCGAGCACCGAGATGAACTCGCCGTCGGCGATCTGCAGGTCCACGTCCTGCAGGGCGCGGACCTCGCCGCCCGACTTCGAGCTGAACACCTGGCTGACCCCGCGGATGTCGATGAACGCCTCCGCCTCCGACGGACGCCGTCCGTTCCCTGTGTCGCTGACCGACAACTGCATCGCTTCTCCTCGATAGAGCCCTCAGATCGACCTGTGACGACCGTCACGTGACCTGCGTCACGACATATTGTTGGTTTGTTATGCCAATTGCAACCCTTCGCGACGAATTGCCGGGGTCCCGCACGGTCTCCGGGCCGCGTGGGGTGTGATGACGGGCATCGGCGGGCACTCTGCCTCCGACGATCCGACCGACCTGGGGGACTGACCTGATGACTGCGCCCGACCCTTCCGCCGAAGCACCCGACTCAGTCCGCGTCGCCGCCTGGCAGGCGGTGCCCGGCCCTCTCGACGTCGAGGGCAACCTCGAACGCCTCGACGCCGTGGCGGCCGAGGCCGCTGCCCAGGGCGCGTCCGTACTGGTCACGCCGGAGATGTTCCTGACCGGCTACGCCATCGGGGCCGACGAGGTGCGGCGCCTCGCCCTCGAGCCTGCCGCGTTGCCGATCGCCGAGATCGCCCGTCGCCACGACATCGCGCTGCTCGTCGGTTGGCCCGAGGATCAGGACGAGGCGGTCTACAACTCCGCGGCCTTCCTCGACCGCCACGGATCGATGGTCGCGATCCATCGCAAGATCCACCTGTGGGGCGACCTCGACCGGGCCCAGTTCGTCCCCGGCACGGAGGCTCCGGCGACCTTCCCGGTCGAGGGCCGGAAGCTCGGCGCACTGATCTGTTACGACGTGGAGTTCCCCGAGGCCGTCCGGCATCTCGCGGTGCAGGGGGCTGTCGCCGTACTCGTGCCGACGGCGAACCCACAGGGCGCCGACGAGGTGCAGGACGTCCTGCTGCGCGCCCGCGCCGTGGAGAGCGGCGTGGGGATCGTCTACGCCAACTACGCCGGCTCCGACGGCCAACTCAGTTACAACGGCCGCAGCACCATCGTGGCGCCCGACGGGACCATCGTCGCCCAGGCCTCGGCCGAGGACGAGGAGCTGCTGGTCGCCGATCTCCCGCTCGGCTCGAAGCTCGGCGCGGACTACCTCCGGGATCGCCGGGCCGAGCTCTACCACCCGTGACCTCGAGCCCTCGACTCCCCCTGCACAGGCGGCTCGTCCAGGTCGGGCCGCACAACAACGCCCACCTGATCGCGGCCCGAGCCTCGGTCTCCCTCGGAGTGCCGCTGGTCGTGCTCTCCGGGATCGGTCATCCGGAGTGGTCGCTCTATGCCGCGTTCGGTGCCTTCGCGTCCCTCTACGGCCGCGAGCGCGGAGGCTGGCAGCGCACCCGACTCCAGCTCGTCATCGCCCTCACCCAGACGGCCTGCGTGACGCTCGGCGCCCTCGTCGGCGCGAGCAGCGCGCGGGCATGGTGGGCGGTGCCGATCGCCGCGTTCATCGCCGGCGGCGCCGCATGGGAATCCGCGCGGATGGGGTGGCATCCGCCCGGAGCACTCTTCCAGGTCTTCGGCTTCGCCGCCGTCGCCTCCGTCCCGGGCCACCTCTCCGACGTCGGTACGGCGGCCGCCTGCTCGGCCTCCGCCGCGGCCTTCGCCCTTGTGGTCGGTGCCGTCGGATCGCTGTGGCGCCATGACTGGATCGACCCGCGGGAGCCTCCGATCGGGGGACGTGCCGGCGGCCGGATCCCCTACGCCGTCCTGTCCGCAGTCGGCGTGCTTGTCGCCGGACTGGTCGCGACCGGCAGCGGGATCGGCCGCCCCTACTGGGCGATGGTCGCCGCCGCGGTCCCCCTGGCCGCCCGTGACTGGAACGCCCAGCTGACCCGCGGGTTGCAGCGACTGATCGGCACGGCCCTCGGACTGGCCGCCGCTGTCGCGCTGCTCGCCCTGGACCCGCGCGGTCTCGTGCTCATCGTCGTGGTCGTGTGCCTCCAGGCGCTCGCCGAGCTGCTGATCGGACGGAACTACGCCCTGGCACTGATCGCGGTCACGCCACTCGCACTCCTGATGGGAAACCTGGCCGCACCTATCCCGGCGCACACGCTGGTCACCGAGCGTGGCCTCGAGACCCTCACCGGCGTGCTGATCGCCCTGGTGCTCGGAGGTGTCGTGACGCTGGCGCGGACGCGCCGGATGCGGCAGGGCATGCCCTAGGGTGCGACGGCATGAGCTACCAGTCCCCCGGCTTCCCGCCCGTCCCACCCGTCCTGGTGCCGACGTACGCCTATGCGGGCTGGTGGCAGCGCGTCGGTGCCTACGTGATCGACCAGCTCGTGGCGCTGCTCGCCGGCATCCCGGTGCTGATCGGGATCGTGCTGCTCATCGCGGGCAGCGACGCGACGACCCACACGGACCTCGACGGCACGACGGTCATCGACGACGCCTCCCTCAACGGCCTCGGCGTGGTCGGCATCATCGTGATCGTCCTCGGCGTGATCTTCATGATCGCCTTCACCATCTGGAACATCGTCTTCCGCCAGGGCAGCAGCGGCGCCTCGCTCGGCAAGAGTGCGCTCGGCCTGCTGCTGGTGAAGGAGGAGACCGGCAAGCCGGTCGGCGCGGGCATGTCGTTCCTGCGCCAGCTCTGCCACATCCTCGACAGCTTCTGCTACATCGGCTACCTGTGGCCGATCTGGGACGACAAGAAGCAGACGTTCGCCGACAAGTGCGTCTCGTCGGTGGTCATCCAGCAACGGTCATGACGATCCGCGCCCGCTCGGCCGGCTCCAGCCAGCGGTCGCGCACGGTGAGCAGCCGCCAGGCCGACCAGCCGACGAACGGCGCGGCGACGAGGACCGACAGCGGCCATGCGTCGACCTGAGCCAGCCCGGTGAAGATCAGGCTGGTCAGCGTCGTCGTCAGCGCGAGCTTCGAGGAATAGCCCACCATCGCCAGCGGGGGCGCCGGAGTCGAGCGCGCCGAGCGCAGGTCGACGCTGTACGGCGACCTCGCACTCCACCGCAGGCCGGCGGAGACGACCTGCCCGAGCACGACGATCCAGGTGCAGAGCAGCGCCGCGAGCTGCGAGGAGGTCGGCGGGCCGGCGCGGAGCGCGGCGAGCAGCAGCGTGACTGCGGACGCCGCCCACAGGAACTCGAAGAGCACCCAGGCACGGGCGGCGAAGACCGTGCGCGGCTCGACGGGGAGGCTCTCGCGCCAGAGGATGCCCCGGCCCTCGAGGGTCCAGGCGTTGACGCCGAAGAGGAGCGCACCGCCGGAGGCGACCAGGCCCGGGAGGATCATCAGCTGGTGCCAGGCGAGGCCGCCGGCGATCGCGACCAGGCCCGGCCCGATCGCCAGGACCGTCACGCCGCGCCGCATCGGTACGGCCCGCCACACGGAGGCCCGGTCGATCCGGATCATCATCGCGAGGTCGGAACGCAGCGTCGGCCGGGCGCGGAAGTGGCCCGACTCGACCGACGTCTCCTCGCGCGGGACACGGTGCGCGGCGAGGGTGGCCGGCACCGCGCCGAGCACCGTGGCAGCGACGAAGAGGGCCACCATGATCACGACGGCGACTGCCCAGCCCCAGCTCCAGCCGCCGACCATGAGCGCGACGAGCCGGCTGGTGGGGAGTCGGTCGAGGACGGGGGCCAGGTGGTGGGTGACCTGGAGGACCGCGACGGCGAGCACGACCGCCAGCCCGATCACGCGGGCGGCGATGAGGCCGCCCGGCAGGCGGCGGAGCCATTCGAAGGTCCAGGCCACGACCTGACCGATCGCCGTCGAGGCGGCGATCCAGGGAAGCAGGCCGATCACGACGGGGACGAAGTCGTGGCGGCCGAGGGCGTAGGAGGCACTTCCGAGGAGCAGCCAGGACTGGATCAGCCAGGCGATGTTGAGCGGCGCGAGCAGGAGGGCGCCGAGATGGTCGGTCGTCGGGCTGATCGGGAAGGCGACGACCTGGTCACGTGCGACCAGCTCGCGCCCACCACCGCTGGCGATCGCGGAGCCGATCGCGAGCAGCAGGAAGCCGGCCATGGCGCTCGGAAGGAGGATCAGCAGGTTGAACGCGTAACCGTCGCCCCCGGCACCGGGAGAGAAGGCCGGGATCACAGCTGCGGCGATGGTGATCGTCGTGAACACTCCGAGGCCGGTCCAGAAGCGCCGACGGCCCCGTGTCGCCGTACGGAAGCGGAGCAGGTGGCCGAGGTCAGCGGCGGCCCTGGTCCAGGCGCTAGTCCAGGAGGCCGCGATAGGCACGCGCCCCCTCCTCACCGGCCATGGCTGCGGCGTCGAGGGTGGCGACCTGGGCCCCGCTGCGTAGCACCAGCACCGAGGAGCAGGCCTCGATCGCGAGCTCACGCAGGTGGGTGGAGACGAGCACGCAGGCACCGCGGGCGCGGGCGTCACTGATCGTCTCGAGCGTCGCCTCGACGCCGATGGGGTCCACGCCGTCGAAGGGTTCGTCGAGCAGGAGCACTCCGGGCCGGTGGAAGGCGGCGAGGGCGACCGAGAGGCGTCGGCCCATGCCGTGGCTGAATCCGGAGGTCACGCGGTGCGCGACGTCGCCGAGGCCGAAGCGCTCGAGCAGGTCGCGGGCGCTCTCCTCCCACCCCGGCTCCATGCGGCGCAGGCGCGCGGAGAGCTGGAGGTGCTCCCACGGGGTCGCGCGCGGCACCAGCCCACCGACGTCGGGGCAGTAGCCGACCGACTGCTTGACCGCCAGGGGCTGGCGACGTACGTCGAAACCTGCGACCACGACTCGCCCCTCGGTGGGTGGAACCACCCCGGCGATGACCCGCATCGTGGTCGACTTGCCCGCGCCGTTCCTCCCCAGGAGCGCGGTGCTCTGGCCGGCGGCAGCGATCAGGTCGACGCCGCTGACGGCCTCGACCTCACCGAAGCGGACGTGGAGACCCTCCACGACCACCGCTGGAAGAGCTGGGACTTGCTCACTCACTACAACGATTCTCCCGGGGTGCGGTGTGTCGGGACCACGGTCGCACGGCTGGCTTCACCTGGCCATGGTGACTAGTGCCGGCGGCCGAACGGAGGATGAATAAAAAGTCAGTCTTGACTGTTTGTTTGTGACCGCCGAGACTGGCAGACGTGACCCAGGCCACGCGAGTTCCGCAGGAGGAGCGCACCCGCCTCATGCGGGCCCGTCTGCTGGAGGCGGCGGTCGAGGTCCTCGTCGAGCGTGGCTTCGCCAATACGACGACCACCCTCGTCTCCGAGCGCGCCGGCGTCTCGCGCGGCGCCCAGCTCCACCACTTCCCCACCCGCAACGACCTGGTCTTCGCGGCGGTCGAGCACGTCATGACCACACGGGGAGCGGAGCTCGCCGCCGCGGCCGAGGCGCTGCCGACCGGGTCGTCGCGTACCCGGGCGGTGCTGCAGCTCTTCGCCGACCACTTCACCTCGCCGATGTTCACGGCGGCCCTCGAGCTCTGGGTCGGGGCCCGGACGGACCCGTCGCTGCTGGCGCTGGTGGGCCCGCTGGAGCAGCAGATGGGCCGGTCGGCCCACCGGCTGGCCGTCAGGCTGCTCGAGGTCGACGAGTCCGTCCCGGGCCAGCGCGAGCTCGTCCAGGCCACCCTCGACCTGATCCGCGGGCTCGGGCTCGCCTCCACCATCAGCGCCGACACCCGGCGCCGTAACCGGATCCTCGACCACTGGGCCACCGTCCTCGACGCCGAGATCCGGGTTTCGGCCCCTCGAAATCCGGCTTCTGGCCCCGCGAAAGGTGACTCATGACCATTCTCGACGACCTCCTCACCGCCCTGACCGCCGAGGGTGACCGCCTGCGCGAAGCGGTCGGACTCCTCACCGAGGACCAGTGGCGTACGCCGACGCCGGCCGAGGGCTGGGACATCGCCACGACGATCGTCCATCTCGCGTGGACCGACGAGGCCTCCCTGCTCGCGACCCGTGCCGCGGCCGGCGACACGGAGGAGTGGGACGAGCTCGTCCTCGAGGCGATCCAGGATCCCGAGGGGTTCGTCGACGCCGAGGCCCGGGCGGGAGCGACGGCGACGGCCGCGCAGATCCTCGAGCGATGGGACGCCGCCCGCACCGCCCTGCCCCCGGCCCTGCTCGCCGCGACCGGCAAGCTGCCCTGGTTCGGTCCGGCGATGTCGCCTGCATCCATGGCGACCGCGCGGCTGATGGAGACCTGGGCGCACAGCCTCGACGTCTTCGACGCCCTCGGCCTCGTCCCGGAGCAGACCGACGCGGTCCGTCACGTCGCCCACCTCGGCGTACGCACCCGCGGATTCGCCTACGCCGCGCGCGGCCGCTCCGCTCCCGATGCGGAGATCCAGGTGACCCTCGTGCTGCCGTCGGAGGAGGTCATCAGCTTCGGCCCCGACGACGCCGCGCAGACGATCACCGGCTCCGCGTGGGACTTCGCCCGCCTGGTCACCCAGCGCGTCCACCGCGACGACACCGATCTCGTCGCCTCCGGCCCCGACGCCTCGCAGTGGTTGGAGATCGCCCAGGCCTTCGCCGGCCCTCCCGGTGCCGGTCGCGCACCCCACGGAAGGGATGCCTCATGACCGGGCCCCTCATCGTCGCAAACGTCTCCGGCTTCTACGGCGACCGCCTCTCCGCCATGCGCGAGCAGCTCGAAGGCGGCCAGGTCGACGTGATCACGGGTGACTGGCTGGCCGAGCTCACCATGCTCATCCTCGGCAAGGACCAGATGCGCACCGGCGGCGAGAACCTCGGCTACGCCAAGACGTTCCTCGCCCAGCTCCGCGACTGTCTCGGGCTCGCGCTCGAGAAGGGGGTCAAGATCGTCAGCAATGCCGGCGGGCTCAACCCGTCCGGCCTCGTTGCCGCGATCGGCGAGATCGACACCGGCTCGGGTCGAAAGCCGCGGGTCGCGTACGTCGACGGCGACGACCTCCGCGCGTCCGGGCTGTTCCCCGGCGCACTCACCGCCAACGCCTACCTCGGTGCCTTCGGCATCGCTCGAGCTCTCGAGGCGGGTGCGGATGTGGTCATCACCGGCCGCGTCACCGACGCCTCGATCGTGATGGGGCCGGCGATCCACCACCACGGCTGGACCCGCGACTCGCTCGACGAGCTCGCCGGCGCACTGATCGCCGGCCACGTCATCGAGTGCGGCACCCAGGCCACCGGCGGCAACTTCGCCGGGCTCTTCGACGCCCTCCGCGACGGCCGCCTCAAGGACCCTGTCAAGCCGTTCGGCTTCCCGATCGCCGAGATCGCGTCCGACGGCTCCTTCGTGGTCACCAAGCACCCCGGCACCGGGGGCCTCGTCACCGCCGACACGGTCTCCGCCCAGCTCTTCTACGAGATCCAGGGGTCGACGTACCTCAATCCCGACGTGAGCGCCGACCTCACCACCATCGCCATCGAGGACCTCGGCGACGACCGGGTCCGCGTCGCCGGCACGAAGGGCCTGTTCCCGCCGGCGCAGCTCAAGGTCGCCGTCAACGAGCTCGGCGGCTGGCGCAACCAGGTGGAGTTCGTCCTGACCGGCCTCAATATCGAGCAGAAGGCCGAGCTGCTCCGCGCCCAGGTCGATGCCGCGCTGCCCCCGGAGCTCAAGCACTCCTGGTCCTCCTACCGCACCCCCGCCGCCGACTCCTCCACCGAGGAAGGCGCCGCCACCCTCCTCCGCCTCACCGCCTGGTCGAAGGACGCCGACGCCGTCGGCCGCGCCTTCACCGCCCCCGCCATCGAGCTCGTCCTCGCCTCGATCCCCGGCTTCCACGTCACGGCACCCCCCGGCAAGCCCAGTGCTTATGGGGTCTACCGCCCCCAGTACGTGGATCGGTCCGAGGTGACTGAGACCGTCCACCTGCCCGACGGGGACGTCGAGAGCATCCCGGGCCCGGACCGGACCGAACGGACGGGCTCCGCCGCGACTGGGTCCCGAGAGAGCGCCGAAGGCGCTCACGAGGGAGTTGGTCGCGTCGCGGCGGAGCCAGATCCGGGCGGGCCGGGCCGGGCCGGGCCCACCCGCCGGACCCCGCTGGGCGACCTGGCCTACGCCCGATCGGGAGACAAGGGCGGCAACGCGAATATCGGCCTCTGGATCCCAGCAGGTCGTCCGGATGCTGCAGTGGAATGGCTTCTCGACACGGTGACCGCGGAGTGGATCCGCCACCTCATGCCCGAGGCCAAGGAGCTCGACGTCGAGATCGTCCCGCTCCCGAACCTCCGTGGCGTGAACGTCATCGTGAAGGACATCCTCGGTGCCGGGGTGGCTGAGGGCGTCCGCTTCGACCCGCAGGCGAAGGCCATCGGCGAATGGCTGCGCAGCCGGGTCGTCGACATCCCCGAGGAGTTCCTGCGATGACGAGTGCGCACGCAGCAGACCTGTTCGAGCTCGGCGCGGAGTTCGCCCGGCGTCAGATCGCCCCCCACCTCCAGGACTGGGAGGACGCGCAGGAGATCCCACGGTCCCTGCACGAATCCGCAGCAAAACAAGGGCTTCTGGGCGTCGGCTTCCGCGAGGAGGTGGGCGGCGAGGGCGGCACGTTGGGCGACACCGTGGCCCTCACCGAGGGCCTGATCTCCGAGGGCACGAGCAGCGGACTTCTCGCCGGCCTCTTCACCCACGGCATCGCCCTCCCCCACATCGCCGCGCACGGCAGCGCCGACCTGATCGACCGATACGTCCGCCCCACCCTCGCGGGAGAGAAGATCGGCGCGCTCGGGATCACCGAGCCCGGCGGGGGTTCCGACGTCGCGCACCTCACCACACGGGCCGAGCGCGACGGTGACCACTGGGTCATCAACGGCTCGAAGACCTTCATCACCAGTGGGGTCCGGGCAGACTTCATCACCCTCGCGGTCCGCACCGGCGGCCCCGGTGCCGGTGGCGTCAGCCTGATCGTTGTCGACAAGGACACCGAGGGAGTCACGGTCGACCGCAAGCTGGCGAAGATGGGCTGGCACTGCAGCGACACAGCGGAGCTGGGGTTCGTCGACGTACGCGTGCCACTCGAGAACCTCGTAGGCCAGGAGAACAAGGGATTCGGCTACATCGCGGAGGCCTTCGTCACCGAGCGGATCGCCCTGGCGGTGCAGGCCTACGGCATCGCCGCGCGGTCCCTGCAGCTGACCACGGCGTACGCGAGGGAGCGCGCCACCTTCGGCAAGCCACTGATCGCCCGGCAGGTCGTGCAGCACAAGCTCGTCGAGATGCACCGCCTCGTCGAGGTGGCGAAGGCGTACACGCACCAGGTCATCGACCAGTACGACCGGAGCGGCACCACCGCCGAGACGATCGCCGCCGCCGTACTGGCCAAGCAGACCGCGGTCGACGCCAGCCAGACCGTCTGCAACGAGGCCGTCCAGCTCCACGGAGGCGCCGGCTACATGCACGGCACCGAGGTCGAGCGCCACTACCGCGACACCCGCATCCTGCCCATCGGAGGAGGAGCCACCGAAGTGATGACCGATCTCGCCGCCAAACTCCTAGGACTGACCGCATGAGTACGTCGACCCCGACCGTGTCCGCGAATCGAGAGGCGATGCTCGCCAAGCTCGCCGACCTCGACGCCGAGCACCTCAAGGCGGTCACCGCCGGCGGGAAGTACATCGAGCGCCACCACGCGCGTGGCAAGCTCACCGCCCGCGAGCGGATCGAGCTGCTCCTCGACGAGGGCAGCCCGTTCCTGGAGCTGATGACGCTCGCGGGCTGGGGCACCGAGTTCACCGTCGGCGGCTCGACCGTCACGGGCATCGGCGTCGTCAGCGGTGTCGAGTGCATGGTGATCGCGCACGACCCGACGGTGAAGGGTGGCTCGATCAACCCGGTCTCCATGCGCAAGACCGGACGCGCGATGCAGATCGCCGAGGAGAACATGCTTCCGACGGTGACGCTCGTCGAGTCCGGCGGCGCCGACCTCCCGCACCAGAAGGACATCTTCATCCCCGCGGGCAAGGGCTTCCGCGACATCACCCGTGCCAGCGCACGCAAGCAGCCCACGGTGGCCCTGGTCTTCGGCAACTCCACCGCCGGTGGGGCCTACATCCCCGGCATGAGCGACTACATCGTGATGGTCGACGGTGGCGCGAAGGTCTTCCTCGGCGGCCCGCCGCTGGTGAAGATGGCGACCGGTGAGGAGAGCAACGACGAGGAGCTCGG
This sequence comes from Nocardioides sp. Kera G14, assembly GCF_020715565.1. Classification (NCBI taxonomy): domain Bacteria; kingdom Bacillati; phylum Actinomycetota; class Actinomycetes; order Propionibacteriales; family Nocardioidaceae; genus Nocardioides; species Nocardioides sp. Kera G14. The sequence goes on from NZ_CP085839.1 coordinate 3,217,539, forward strand.
TGGTGCGCGCATGCACGCGACGACGTCGGGCCTCGCCGACTACCTCGCCGTCGACGAGCAGGACGCGATCCGCCTGGGTCGACGCATCGTCGCGCGGCTCAACGTCCCGAAGCGCGGCGCGAGGTTCACCGGTGAGTACGCCGAGCCGCTGCTCGATCCCGAGGGGCTGCTCGACATCATCCCGACGGATCTCAAGGAGCCGTTCGATCCGCGCGAGGTGATCCTCCGCCTCGTCGACGGCCCGTCGGCCACCAACGAGGCGGCCTTCGACGAGTTCAAGCCGCTCTACGGCTCCTCGCTGGTGACCGGGTGGGCCCGGATCCACGGTCGCCCGATCGGCATCCTCGCCAACGCGCAGGGCATCCTCTTCAGCAAGGAGGCACAGAAGGCGACGCAGTTCATCCAGCTCGCCAACGCCTCCGACACCCCCCTGCTCTTCCTGCACAACACCACCGGATACATGGTCGGCAAGGAGTACGAGCAGGGCGGCATCATCAAGCACGGCGCGATGATGGTGAACGCCGTCTCCAACTCGAAGGTCCCGTCGATCTCCATCCTCATCGGGGCGTCGTACGGCGCCGGCAACTACGGCATGAACGGCCGCGCCTACGACCCGCGGTTCCTCTTCACCTGGCCCAACGCGAAGTCCGCGGTCATGGGTCCGCAGCAGCTCGCCGGCGTCATGGACATCGTCGCCCGGGCCTCCGCCGCGTCGAAGGGGGTCGCGTACGACGAGGAGGCCGGCGCCGCCACGCGAGCCTTCGTCGAGGAGATGATCGAGGCCCAGTCACTGCCCTACTTCCTCTCCGGAATGGTGTACGACGACGGGATCATCGATCCGCGTGACACCCGCGACATCCTCGGCCTCTGCCTGTCCGTCATCGAGAACCAGCCGATCGAGGGAACCCTCAACTTCGGCGTCTTCCGGATGTGACTGCAGCTATGAAAGGCAGCCCCATGACCACCATCACCAGGGTCCTCGTGGCCAACCGCGCCGAGATCGCCTCGCGCGTCTTCCGCACGTGCCGTCGCCTCGGCATCTCCACCGTCGCCGTCTTCTCCGACGTCGACGAGCACCTGCCGTACGTCGGCCACGCCGACCTCGCGGTCCACCTGCCCGGCAACTCACCGACGGAGACCTACCTCCGCGGCGACCTGATCATCGAGGCCGCACGCAGGGCCGGAGCCGACGCCATCCACCCCGGTTACGGCTTCCTCTCCGAGAACGCCGACTTCGCGGCCGCCGTCGAGGCAGCCGGGCTGACCTGGATCGGCCCGACTCCTGACTCCATCACGAAGATGGGCTCGAAGGTCGGCTCCAAGGAGATCATGCGGGCCGCCGGCGTACCCGTCCTGGAGGCTCCCGAGCACCCGACCGACGCCGACCTCCCTCTCCTCGTGAAGGCGTCCGCCGGTGGTGGCGGCCGCGGCATGCGGGTCGTCAGATCCCTTGCAGAGCTGGGCCCTGAGATCGACAAGGCCCGCGCCGAGGCCGAGTCGGCGTTCGGCGACGGCACCGTCTTCGTCGAGCCGTACGTCGAGGAGGGCCGTCACGTCGAGGTGCAGGTCATGTCGACGACCGTCGTCGGCGACCGCGACTGCTCCATCCAGCGCCGCCACCAGAAGGTCGTCGAGGAGGCGCCCGCACCCGCGCTGCCCGACCACGTCCGTGAGGCACTGCACGACGCCGCCCGCAAGGCCGTCGAGGCGATCGACTACCGCGGCGCCGGGACGGTCGAGTTCCTCTACGACCCCTCCGCTGAGCGGTTCTTCTTCCTCGAGATGAACACCCGACTCCAGGTGGAGCACTGCGTCACGGAAGAGGTCACCGGCCTGGACCTGGTCGAGCTGCAGCTCCTCACTGCCGGTGGTGCCGTCGGCCTCAGACCGGTCACGCAGGAGGGCCACTCCATCGAGGTCCGCGTCTACGCCGAGGACCCGGCAGCCGACTACCAGCCCCAGACCGGACTCCTCACTGCCTTCGAATTCCCCAGCAGGGAAGGGATTCGCCTCGAGACAGGCTTCGCCAGCGGCAACCAGGTCAGCACGTTCTACGACGCCATGCTGGCCAAGGTCATCAGCACGGCCGGCACTCGCCGGGAGGCGGCCGGCCAGCTGGTCGCTGCCCTCCGCGACGCGCGGATCCATGGACTGACGACCAACCGCGAGCAGCTCATCTCGATCCTGGAGGACGAGCGCTTCCTCGCCGAGGACGTCTCGACCAAGTTCCTCGCCGACGACCCGCACACCGGCGCTCGCGACCAAAACGTCACGGTGACCGTTGGCGGTGAGAGTGACCGCTCAGAAGGGTCACCCACGGCGCGAACGGTCACGGTGACCGTTTGCGAGCGGCTCGCCGCGGCTCTCGCACTCACGGCTCGCGCCGCCGGCGCACGTGTGGTCGTGCCCCACATGGCGACCTCCTGGCGCAATGTCCCGTCGCAGTCCCAACGGGTCACCTTCACCGATGGCAGCAGCGCAGAGTTCTACGGCACTCGCACAGGCTTCGCAGCAGAGGGCGTCACGGTCATCTCCGCCACCGCAGAGAAGGTGGTGCTCGAGGTCGACGGTGTCCGCACTCCCTTCACCACCACCGTGAGGGGCCTGCCCGACCACGAGACGGTCGACGTGGACTCGATCCACGGTCACACCGCCCTCACGAGAGAGCCGCGGTTCACCGACCCCGCCGACCGGGTGGAGGAGGGCAGCCTGCTCGCCCCGATGCCGGGCGCCGTCGTGGCCGTCCACGCCAAGGTCGGCGACGAGGTCGCGGAGGGCCAGCCCCTGCTCGTCCTCGAGGCCATGAAGATGCAGCACACGATCACGGCCCCCCACGCCGGCCAGGTCACAGAGCTTGATGTCGCCGTCGGCGACCAGGTCACCGGCGGGACAGTCCTCGCCGTCGTACACAACCCAGATTCCGAGACAGCAGCAACCGAGGAGCAGTCCGCATGAGCACCACCGCCTTCACTGAGTCCGAGGAGCGCCTCGAGCTCCGCAAGCAGGTCTTCAAGCTGGCCAGCAAGTACGGCCAGGAGTACTTCCTGGACAAGGCCCGCAAGGGCGAGAAGACCACCGAGCTCTGGCTCGAGCTCGGCAAGAACGGCTACCTCGGCGTGAACCTCCCTGAGGAGTACGGCGGCGGTGGCGGCGGCATCGGAGACGTGATGGCCGTCCTCGAGGAGCTCGGCGCGGCCGGCGCCCCGATGCTCATGATGGTCGTCAGCCCGGCGATCTGCGGCACGGTCATCACGAAGTTCGGCACCGAGGAGCAGAAGCAGCGTTGGCTGCCGGGCATCGCCGACGGCACCGAGACGATGGCCTTCGCGATCACGGAGCCCGACGCCGGCACCAACAGCCACAACATCATCACCGCCGCCCGCAAGGACGGTGACGAGTGGGTGCTCAACGGCCGCAAGGTCTTCATCTCCGGCCTCGACGAGTCCAAGAACGTGCTCGTCGTCGCGCGAACCGAGGACTCCAAGACGGGCAAACTCAAGCCCTGCCTCTTCATCGTCTCCACGGACGCGCCCGGATTCGAGTTCACGCCCATCCCGATGGACTTCGTGAGCCCGGAGACGCAGTTCCAGGTCTTCATCGACGACGTCCGCCTGCCTGCCGACGCCCTCATCGGCGACGAGGACGGCGGCCTCTTCCAGCTCTTCGCCGGTCTCAACCCCGAGCGGATCATGGCGTCGGCGTACGCCACCGGCATGGCCCGCTTCGCCCTCTCCAAGGCGACCGCCTACGCCTCGGACCGCACCGTCTTCACGACGCCGATCGGTGCCCACCAGGCGATCGCGCACCCGCTGGCGCAGGCCCACATCCAGGTCGAGCTCGCGCGCCTGATGACCCAGAAGGCCGCCGCCCTGGTCGACGCCGGCGACGACATGGCCGCGGGCGAGGCCGCCAACATGGCCAAGTACGCCGCCGCCGAGGCCTCCGTCTTCGCGGTCGACACGTCGGTCCACACGTTCGGCGGCAACGGCCTCACGCAGGAGTACGGCATGGGCGCCCTCGTCGGCGGCGCCCGCGTCATGCGGATCGCCCCCGTCAGCAAGGAGATGATCCTCAACTTCGTCGCCATGCACTCCCTCGGCCTCCCGAAGTCGTACTGATGTCGCTGGTCTCGTACGCCGTCGCCGACTCGGTCGCGACGATCACGCTGGATTCGCCGGCGAACCGGAATGCGCTCTCGCGGCAGCTCGTCACGGAGCTGCTCTCCTCCTTGGACGCGGCTGCTGAGGATGCTTCCGTGAAGGTGGTCGTCCTGACCAGTGCCGACCGGGTCTTCTGCAGCGGCGCCGACCTGTCGGAGGCCTCGACCACGCCGATGATCGAGGGCGCCCGCGCGATCATCGGCCTGCAGCGCGCCATCCTCGCCCTCCCGAAGCCGGTGATCGTCGCCCTGCGGGGGCCGGTGCGCGCCGGAGGCACCGGCATCGTCGCTGCTGCCGACATCGTGATCGCCTCCGACCAGACGAACTTCCAGCTCACCGAGGTCAAGCTCGGCCTGGCCCCGGCGGCCATCTCGCTGACGCTCCTGCCTCGACTCGGCAGCCGTCAGGCGGCGTACACCTTCCTCGCCGGCCAGAAGTTCGGCGCCGACTACGCCGCCTCCGCCGGGTTGGTGACGAAGGCCGTCGCGGCCGCTGAGCTGGACTCGATCGTCGAGGCCGCCGCGGCAGAGATCGTCACGGGTTCGGCCCAAGGCCTGCGGGAGACCAAGAGGCTGCTCAACGCCGCGATCATCGCCGACATCGACGCCCGCGGCGAGGAGATCGCCGCGTTGTCGGCGCGACTCTTCGACAGCCCGGAGGCTCACGAGGCGATGACGGCCTTCCTCTCCCGCGGTCGCTGACCGGCGCGCGGCCGGGCGCCTTACTTGACCTGGCTCAGGTGGACCATGGCGTCATAGAGCTGCCCGTCGGTCATGGGTGGCTCCGGGATCGGGTGCGCCCGCTCGGCACGGTAGGCGTCGAGCATGAGGTAGAGATAGCGCCGCCAGGCCATCGGAGCAGTGGCGCTCGTCGCGTCGATGATCCGGCCGTTCGACCAGATCAGGTTGACGATGTCGGCCTGGGTGATGTCGGCACGCGCTGCCCCAGCCTCCTGGGCGCGGGTGAGGACGTCCTCGATCTGCTGACACATCTCGTCGTGGATGCGTTCGGTCTCCGCGCTGTCGGTGAAACGGCGCGAGAGGAAGTCGTTGAACCCGCGGTCGCCCACCTGCATCGCGAACAGATTCTCCAAGTAGTGGACGAAGCCCTCCCAGGGGTCCTCCTTCGCCAACGCCTTCGTCGCTCCCTCCAGGAACTCCTGGACCCGCGGGCGGAAGGCGGCCATGAGCAGGTCCAGGCGGGTCGGAAAGTGGCGATACAGGGTGCCGATCGCGACGCCGGCATCGCGCGCGATCTTCTCGAGAGAGGCATCCACGCCCTGCGCCGCGAACTCGGCTTGCGCGGCGGAGATCAACTTCGCACGCCGCTCTTGGGCGTCGCGCCGCATCGGCTTCGGCACCTCGTCGACTCGGCTCGCGCTCACCACATGATTCTATCCAGATCCTGAGGCACCCCTCCGGAATAGAATGAGGCACCCCTCCGGTTAGGTGATCATCCGATACCGGAGGGGTGCCTCACCTTGGCACTCCGACACGACCCAGCAGGAGTGACCATGAGTACCGACCAACTGGCCCCGCCCGACCCGCACCACGCCCGCCGATGGCTGGCGCTCGGCGTCATCCTCATTGCGCAGATGATGCTGCTTCTCGACGCCACGATCGTGAACGTCGCGCTGCCGTCGATGCAGGAGGACCTCGGCTTCTCCGACGCAAGTCGCGGGTGGGTCGTCACCGCCTACCTGCTGAGCTTCGGCAGCCTGCTCCTCCTCGGCGGCCGACTCGCCGACGCCTTCGGCCGCAAGACGACCTTCATCGCCGGGCTGGCAGGCTTCGCGATCGCCTCCGCGGTCGCCGGCGCGGCCCCGAACATCGAGACGCTGATCACCGCCCGGGCGGTGCAGGGTGGCTTTGCGGCGGCCATGGCGCCCGCGGCCCTGTCGCTGATCACCGTGATCTTCACCGACCCGAAAGAGCTCAACAAGGCCTTCGCGATCTTCGGCGCGGTCGCCGGCAGCTCCTCGGCACTCGGCCTGATGCTCGGCGGCCTCCTGACCGACTATGTCGACTGGCGCTGGACCATGTACGTCAACATCGCCTTCGCGATCGTCGGGATCCTCGGCGGCCTGGCCCTGCTGCACAACTCTGCCGACGCCGACAAGCCCAAGCTCTCGGTGCCGAGCACGGTCCTGGGCTCGGCAGGCGTCTTCGGCCTGGTCTTCGGTGCCGCCAAGGCCGAGACCGACGGCTGGGGTGCGGCCCTCACGCTGACCTCGCTGATCCTCGGGGCGGTGCTGCTCGTCGGCTTCGTCGTCCTCCAGAAGGTCGACCGCAACCCTCTCGTCCCGCTGCGGATCCTGGCCGACCGCAACCGCGCTGCCGGCCTCGTGACGCTCCTGCTCGGACAGGCGGCCGTGTTCGCCCTCTTCCTGTTCCTCACCTACTACTTCCAAGAGGTGCTGGGCTACTCGCCCCTCCGGACCGGCGTGGCCTTCCTGCCGATGATGCTGACGGTCGTCGTGGTCGCCACGCTCACGCAGAGCCTGCTGACGAAGCACCTCACCCTGAGGGCCGTCGTGGCCGGCGGCCTGATCGTCGGTGGGGTCGGGGCTGCGCTGCTCACCCGGGCCGACGCGAGCACGCACTATGCCTCCTGGGTGCTACCCGGGCTGATCCTCGCCGGAGTCGGCATCGGCTCCGCCATCGTCTCCGCTGTCGCCCTCGCCCAGATGGGCGTCGAGGGGCGCGACGCGGGCGCTGCCGGCGCGGTCAACAACGTCTTCCAGCAGCTCGGCGCGGCGCTCGGCATCGCCATCATCAGCACGTTCGTCGCCACCGCCAGCAATGACTACCTGGCCGATCACGGCTCAACCGCCGTCATCGACGCCACCGTGCACGGCTTCTCCGTGGGGTTCTGGTGGGCCGCCGGCGCCTTCTGGGCCGGCGCCCTCATCTCCGGAGCTCTGATCCGCGGCGGCACCCGCCTCCACCACGAACCCGGTCAGCCGGAGCCGCTCGACGAGTTCGTCGGCGGACTGGTCTGACCTGCACCAACCCAACTCCAACCACCACCGACAGGACACCATCATGACCACCATCAGCATCATCGGCACCGGCAACATGGCCACCGCCATCGGCAGTCGTGCCGCCAAGCACGGCCACACGGTCGAGATCCTCGGACGCAACCAGGCCAAGGCCCAGGCGGCCGCCGACTACATCGGCCCAGGAGCCACCGTCGGCACGTACGGCGCCCCACCCACGGGTGAGATCGTCGTCCTGGCGGTCCTCTATCAGGGCGCAGTCGACGCGGTCGCCTCCTACGGCCAGGCGTTGTCGGGGAAGATCCTCGTGGACATCACCAACCCCTTCAACGCCGACGGGACCGGCATCGTGACGATGGTGGGCAACTCGATCGCCCAGCAGATCGCGTCGGTCGCTCCTGCGGGCACCCACGTGATCAAGGCCTTCAACACGATCTTCCGCAACGTGTTGGCCGAGGCCCTGCCTCTGGATGCGCTCTTCGCCGGAGGCGACGCGGAGGCGAGGGCCCGCTTCGCAGCGTTCGTGGAAAGCTTGGAGATGCGGCCGCTCGACGCGGGAGGGCTGGAGTCGACGTACGCCCTCGAGTGGGCCGCCATCGTCCTGATGGGCCTCGCCCGCAACGGCGCGGGGTGGGACGTCGCTCTCAGCGCCCGCTTGGGCTGACGATCGGCGGGGCCCGAGCCGCTGTCGGTTCGGGCTCCGCCGTCCGGCTCAGGAAGCTTGCGCTAGAAATTTCTCAAGATTCTATGTGAATTATTCGAACGTACGTTCGATCTCTTGATAAGCTCAGGGCGTGGAATCCGGAACTCCATCGAGCGCAGCGCTCTCGGCCCTGAGCGGGGTCGAGGCGCTGTCGCGCGTGCGATGGAGTGACGTGGAGGAGGCCGACCTGCCGGTGGCTGCAGCTGCTCTCGCGCAGGCGAAGGCCCTCATCGAGGGTGCACTGGTCGCGGTCGCGCATGAGCTCGAGGTGACCGACGCCGCGGCGAAGCACGGGTGGGCGTCCGCGAAGGACTTCCTCACCGCACAGCTCGGTGGCTACAAGGGCTCCGGCGGCGGGCTGGTCCGGCTCGCCGAACAGACGAAGCTCCTCCCCCGACTCCGCGAGGCACTCAGCGCCGGTGAGGTGTCGCTCTCCCAGGCACGGGTGATCGCCCAGTCCGTGGCGAAGCTCCCGCGACCCGCCGAGGATCTGCGGGCTGCGGCGGTCGAGGCGATGCTGGCCCGGGCGGCCGGGTTCGACGCCTCGGACCTGGAGAAGCAGTTCGACGACGTCCTCACCGAGATCGACCCCGACAACACGTTGCACGCCTACGACCTGGACCTCCCCATCCGCGAACGCAGTGCACACCTGGCACGCTTCCTCTCCTTGGCCACCGACCGCTTCGGCGGCGTGAAGATCAAGGGCTACGGAAGCGCCGAGGAGGCCGAGCTCATCAAGGCCGCCCTCATGCCCTTGGCCGCCCCCGTCACCACCGAACCCGGCGCCTGCGGTGGCGACCCTGCCCTCGTCGGGAAACGGGATGCCGAGGGCCACCGTCTCGAGCACGCCGGCGGCTGCCCCGACCCCGGCTGCGCCCACACGGGGAAGGACCCACGCGACTCCGGCGCCCGGATGTGGGACGCCCTGGTCGAGGCCTGCACCCGCCTCCGTGCCACCGACTCACTCCCCCACGCCCACGGCTCTGACGCACGCATCTTCGTCACCACCGACCTCGACACCCTGCGTCGCCAGCTCGCCGACCAGCCAGCAGCCGCCGGGTTCCGGCAACCGACACCGGCCTCAGAGCGACCGCCCACAGCGACCATGGCCGACGGCATCCCCCTCTCGGCCACTGCCGTCAGGCGTCTCGCGTGTGACGCGGAGATCATCCCCGGTGTCCTGGGCAGCAACGGCCAGGTCCTCGACGTCGGGCGCGCCCAGCGCCTCGTCACCACCGCGATCTGGCTCGCCCTCGTCCTCCGCGACCGGCACTGCGCCTTCCCCGGCTGCGACCGTCTTCCGATCGCCTGCGACGCGCACCACATCGTCCACTGGGCCGATGGCGGGGCCACCAGCCTCGACAACCTCGTCCTGCTCTGCCGCAGGCACCACACCATGACGCATCAGACCTCATGGACCGTGTCGATCGACCCCGAGACCCGACAACCCGTCTGGCAACCGCCACCCAGAGTCGACGATCGGGAGCGCTACACCTGGCTCCCACCGGGCAGCCGACCACTCCAACCCGCAGCCTGAGGCGAGTGCCGTGATCCTGCACGCCGACCTCGACTCGTTCTTCGCGTCCGTCGAGCAGCGCGACGACCCCTCACTCCGAGGCAGGCCGGTGATCGTCGGCGGCGGGGTGGTGCTGGCGGCGAGCTACGAGGCCAAGGCCTACGGCGTGAAGTCGGCGATGGGTGGCCGCCAGGCACTCGCACGCTGTCCGAGCGCGATCGTGGTGCCACCGAGGTTGGAGGCGTACGTCGAGGCCAGCCGCCGCGTCTTCGAGATCTTCCATGACACCACCCCGCTGGTCGAGGGGATCTCGATCGATGAGGCCTTCCTCGACGTCACGGGCCTGAGGCGCCTCGTCGGGCCACCGGAGCAGATCGCCACCACGCTGCGGCAGCGGGTGAAGGAGGAGGTGGGTCTCCCGATCAGCGTCGGCGGTGCGCGCACGAAGTATCTCGCCAAGGTCGCCAGCGCCGTCAGCAAGCCCGACGGCCTCCTCCTCATCCCGGCACACGGCGAGGAGCACTTCCTCCACCCGCTTCCGGTCGAACGGCTCTGGGGCGTCGGTCCGGTGACGACCAAGCGGCTCCACGCGGAAGGCATCCGCACGGTCGGCGACCTCGCGAAGCGCCAGACCTCCGAGCTCGAGCTTGCTGTCGGTGTCGCGAGCGGCCGCCATCTCCACGCACTCGCCAACCTCCGCGACCCGCGACCGGTGCAGACCGACAGGAGGCGCGGCTCGATCGGCTCACAGTCAGCTCTCGGCCGGCGACGACGAAGCCCCGAGGAGCTCGAGGCGATCCTCGCCGGCCTCGTCGACCGCGTGAGTCGCAGGCTGCGCAAGGGTGACCGGATCGGCCGCACCTTCACACTTCGGCTGCGCTTCGACGACTACACCCGCGCCACCCGCAGTGCCACGATCCCGCACAGCACCGGCGCCACCGCCGCCTGGCTCGAGACCGGCCGAAGACTTCTGCGCCAGAACATGCCGATGATCCAGGAGCGGGGTTGCACCCTCCTCGGCATCTCGATCAGCAACCTCAGCGGCCACGACGACGAGCAGCTCGAGCTCCCGCTCTTCGACCACGCCACAGCAGAGTCGCGCGCCGACACAGCCCTGGACGCCGTACGGGAGAGGTTCGGCAAGCAGGCCGTCACCCGCGCCACCCTGCTCACCACACGACTCGGGCACGAAATGCCGACGCTCCCCGATCCTCACGAGGAGAACCGGGAAGCGTCGAGATGAGCGTCGTCCCAAGCTATGCCGGGAAGGTCTCCCCCTTCGCCACCAGGTCGAGCAGGTACGGCGTCGGGCGGAACCGGTCGCCGTACGTGTCGGCCAGCTCGTTGGCCCGAGCGATGAACGCGTCCACACCGTAGGAACCATCGGCGGCGTCGTAGCCGAAGATGTACTGCGCGGCGCCACCGGTGAACGGCGGGAAGCCGATGCCGAAGACCGAGCCGATGTTGGCGTGCGCGGCCGAGGTGACCACACCCTCCTCGAACGTCTTGGCCGTCTCGATCGCCTCGATGAAGGTGAGGCGGTCCCGGATGTCCTCGATCGCCGGCTGCTCAGCAGCAACCGGGAAGAGGTCCGCGAGACCCGACCAGATCGAGGTGCGCTTGCCGTCGACGTACTCGTAGAAGCCGGCACCGCCGAGCTTGCCCTTGCGACCGGCGTCGATGAGCGCACCGGCGACCTTCTCGGTCACCGTCAGCTCGGAGACGCCCGCGGCCTCACGGGTCGTCTTGGCGATCTTCACCATGAGCTCGAGGTTGAGCTCGTCGGCGAGCTGGAGCACCCCGGTCGGGAAGCCGGCCTGGGTGGAGGCGCGGTCGATCGTGTACGGCGCCACGCCCTCGGCCAGCAGCTGCAGCCCCTCCTCGATGAAGGTGCCGATGACGCGCGAGGTGTAGAAGCCCCGCGAGTCGTGGGCGATCATCGGGGTCTTCTTGATCAGCAGGGTGACGTCGTACGCCTTGGCGAGAGCCTCGTCGCCGGTCTCGTTCCCCGGGATGATCTCGACGAGCGGCATCTTGTCGACCGGCGAGAAGAAGTGCAGGCCGATGAAGCGCGACGCGGCGTCCGTGCCCTCGACGCCCTTGGCGAGCTCCGAGATCGGCAGCGTGGAGGTGTTCGACGCGAGCAGCGCACCCGGAGCCAGGTGCGGGATGACCTCGTTGAAGACCTTCTGCTTGAGCTCGACGTTCTCGAAGACGGCCTCGACGACGAGGTCGGCGCCGGCAGCGTCGGCCGGGTCGATCGTCGGCGTGATGCGACCGAGGATCTCGTCGGACTTCTCCTGCGTCAGCTTGCCGCGGGAGACGCCCTTCTCGTTGAGCCCGGCCGTGTAGGCCTTGCCCTTCTCGGCCGCCTCGATCGTGACGTCCTTGAGCACGACCTCGACACCGGCGCGGGCGAGGACGTACGCGATGCCCGCGCCCATCATCCCGGCGCCGAGCACGACCGCCTTCGTCGGCCTGTACGTCGGCACGCCGTCCGGACGCAGGGTGCCGGAGTTGATCGAGCCGAGGTCGAAGAAGAACGCCTGGATCATGTTCTTCGCCTGCTGGCTGGTGACCAGCTGGACGAAGTAGCGCGACTCGATCCGCGAGGCGGTGTCGAAGTCGACCTGGGCGCCCTCGACGGCGGCCGAGAGGATCGCCTTGGGGGCGCGCATGTCGGCCTGCTTGAGCTGCTTGCGCAGGATCGGGCCGAGCGCCGGGAGGAACGCGGCGAGCGACGGGGACGACGGGGTGCCACCGGGGATCTTGAAGCCCGGCTTGTCCCACGGCTGCAGGCCGGAGTCCTCGACGTCGGCGTTCTCATTGATCCACGCAGTGGCCCGCGCGATGAGCTGGTCGGCGGGGACGAGCTCGTCGACCAGGCCCTTGCCCTGCGCGGCCTCGGGCTTGAAGCGCGCGCCGGTGCCCAGGATCTCGGTCAGCGCGGTGACGATGCCGAACATGCGGACGGTGCGGGTGACGCCACCGCCGCCGGGGAGCAGGCCGAGGGAGACCTCGGGCAGGCCGATGTCGAAGCGACCCTCAGCCGCGATGCGGTGGTTGCAGGCGAGCGCGATCTCGAGGCCGCCACCGAGTGCGGCGCCGTTGATCGCGGCGACGACCGGCTTCGGGAAGAGCTCGAGCTTCCGCAGGGACGCCTTGACGTCCTCGACCTCGGCGAAGATCTGCGAGGCGTGCTCACGACGCAGCGGGAGCATCCGCTTGAGGTCACCGCCGGCGAAGAAGGTCTTCTTCGCGGACGTCACGATGACACCCTTGATGGAGTCCTGGTCGGCGTACAGCTTCTCGACGGCCGCGGCGAAACCGGCCTTGTAGGCCTCGTTCATCGTGTTGGCCGACTGGGTCGGGTCGTCGAGGGTCAGCGTGGCGATGCCGTCGACGAGGTCGTACTTCACAGCAGATTCAGTCATGTCAGTCACTCCGGGTCAGACGATCTCGACGATGGTGGCGATGCCCATGCCCGCGCCGACGCAGAGCGTGGCGAGACCACGGCGCTTGCCGGTGCGGATCAGCTCGTCGACGAGCGTGCCGAGGATGATCGCGCCGGTGGCGCCGAGCGGGTGGCCCATGGCCATGGCGCCACCGTTGACGTTGGTGACGTCCTCGGAGATGCCCATGTCCTTCATGAACCGCAGGGCGACGGCCGCGAAGGCCTCGTTGATCTCCCAGAGGTCGATGTCGTCGGCGGTGAGACCGGCCTTGGCCAGCGCCTTGCGGGCGGCCGGGGCCGGGCCGGTGAGCATGATCGTCGGCTCGGAGCCGATGACGGCGGCGGAGACGATCTTGGCCTTCGGCCGCAGACCATAATCACGGCCGACCTGCTCGGAGCCGATCAGCATGATCGCGGCGCCGTCGACGATGCCCGACGAGTTGCCGGCGTGGTGGACGTGGTTGATCTTCTCGATCCACGGGTACTTCGCGAGGGCGACCTCGTCGAAACCGCCGTCACGGCCCTGCGACTCGAATGAGGGCTTGAGGGCCGCGAGCGAGTCGGGCGTGGTGCCGGGACGGATCAGCTCGTCCTTGGCGAGGATCAGGTTGCCGGTCTTGTCGTAGACCGGGATGACGGCGTCGTCGAAGTAGCCGTTGCTCCACGCCTTGTCGGCGCGGGCGTGCGACTCCGCGGCGAGCGAGTCGACGTCGTTGCGGCTGAAGCCCTCGAGCGTCGCGATCAGGTCGGCGCTGATGCCCTGGGGCACGAAGTCGACGGCGAGGTTGGTCGCCGGATCCTGCGCCCAGGCGCCACCGTCGGCACCGAGCGGCACACGGCTCATCGACTCGACACCGCCGGCGATGATGAGGTCCTCCCAGCCGGAGCGGACGCGGCCCGCCGCCTGGTTGACGGCCTCGAGGCCGGACGCGCAGAAGCGGTTCAGCTGGACGCCGGCGACGGTCTCGGGCAGGCCCGAGAGGAGGGAGGCGGTGCGGGCGATGTCCATGCCCTGGTCACCGATGGGGGACACGACGCCGAGGACGATGTCGTCGATGCGGTCGGTGTCCAGAGTCGGGTTGCGCTTCTGCGCCTCGTCGAGCAGCCCGGTGACCAGGTCGACCGGCTTCACCTCGTGCAGGGCCCCGGTCTTCTTGCCACGGCCGCGGGGCGTGCGGAGGTGGTCGTAGATGAAAGCTTCAGCCATGCCGCCAATCATGACACCAGAACTGTCAGGGTCAAGGCGCAGGAGGCGAACAGCTCAGCGAACTCTCTCCAACGAGCGCGAGATGAGCCGGTTGACCGCACCCTGGAAGGCCACGACGACGGCCTCGACGGTGAGGTCCCGCAACCGCGGCAGGCCCTTCTCGAAGCGCTCGGCCTCCTCCGTCGAGTGCGCGGTCCGGGCGAAGACGTCAACGATCTGGGTCCGAACGATCCCGTCCAGCTCCTCCGCCAGCGCGGTCATGTGCCGGGTGGTCGCGTCGTGTGCCGCGGCGAGCGCGTCCCGCGGCAGGCCGAGCTTCAGCAGCTCCCGCCCGATCCGAGCCTGTACGTCGTCGGGCGACTCACTCGTCCAGCTCGTGATCATCGCCCGCTGCATGGCGAGGTCCTCGACGGTCGCACCCGTGCCGCGGCGCTCGAGGTAGCGGCCGATCGCCTCGAGGGTGAACCCGTGCTCCTGGAGCGAGGTGATCAGCTCGAGCCGAGCACGGTGGTCGGCGCCGTACACGGCGATCCGGCCCTGCTTCTCGGGAGCCGGCAGGAGGCCGAGGGTCGTGTAGTAGCGGATGTTGCGCACCGTGTGCCCGGTGACCGTCGACAGCTCCTCGACGGTGTAGCGCTCCGCATCCATGCCCCCGGACGCTAGCACCCTGACAGCATCGCTGTGAGCATCCTCAGCTGGGCTCGCTTGCGCGTCAGGCCGTGCGGTCCAGCCAGTCGAGGAGGACCTCGCGGACTCGCTCCGGTGCGTCCCGGTGGACGTTGTGACCGGCTCCGTCCACGGAGACCCAGGTGACGTTGGGGTTCGCTGCGACGATCGCCGCGGCGTCGGCCGGGTCGACGATGGAGAAGACGCTGGGGTCGGCGGTGAGGAGCAGGACCGGAATGTCGAAGCCACTGATGGCAGCGCGCAGATCCCAAGGCTCCTGCTCGCGGCTCATGATCGCGCGCACGGCTTCCGGGTCGACACGCGTGGACTCCTCCGCCTTGGCGACGACATCCCGGCGGTCCCAGGCGGGGTGGAGCGCCTGGATGTCCTCGGCGGTGAGGGCCAACTCGGCGACCTGCGACTCGACGCTCATGCCGTTGCCGTCCGGACCGACGTAGAGAGCCGGGTCAATGACCACGAGGCGCTTGGTCCATCCGGGTCGGAGCGAGAGCGCCTTCACCGCGGTCGACCCCCCGAGCGAGTGTCCGATGACGAGGTCGTGGTCACCCATGGCGACGTTGTCACGGCCGAGCGCGTCGAGGGTGTACGACGGTGCCGGGCCGCGGCCGCCGTGGCCCAGTTGCGCCTTGGCCTCCACCTCCCAGCCTCGCGCCTCGAGCCATTCGGCGAAGCGCCACATCGTGCTAGGGCCGTTGGTGATCCCGTGGACGAGGAGAGCGGTCGGCATGAGCGCATCATGTCAGCGACGCTTGACGATGAGGGCTAGAAGAGATCCTCCGCCAGGTGCGTCGGGGAGCCGAAGCGGTGCGCGGTCACCGCGACGGCCTGCTCGTGCAGGAAGGGCAGCAGCTCGACGCGTCCGGCCTCCACGACCGGCTGGGCATAGAGCGCGATGTCGACCCGGCCCTCGCTCTGTT
Organism: Nocardioides sp. Kera G14; assembly: GCF_020715565.1. Taxonomy (NCBI): domain Bacteria; kingdom Bacillati; phylum Actinomycetota; class Actinomycetes; order Propionibacteriales; family Nocardioidaceae; genus Nocardioides; species Nocardioides sp. Kera G14. The sequence continues at coordinate 3,233,181 of NZ_CP085839.1, forward strand.
CGGCGAAGAGCTTCCGCGAGCCGCCGATGAGGCGGACGCGGCGGGGTGCCTCGCCACCGATGAGGGTGGCGGCCCAGGAAGCGGCGTCCTGCTCGACCAGCGTGGCACCCGCCGCGGTCAGCAACGCGGCGATGTCGGCAGGCAGGTCGACCCCAAGCGAGACCGTGACGGTGGAGCCGGCGAGCACCCCGGCAGCGACGACCCGCACCAGTTCGGCCGGCGTACCGCCCTCGAAGCGGACGGTGACCGGGACAGGCAGGTAGCGGAAGACGTTCTTCTCCGCGAGCAGGCCGCTGACGTCGCGGGCCTGGCCGAACTCCTCGCTCCACGCGACCGCATCGGAGCCCAGAGCGCGGGAGAGGGACCCGTCGCCGTCGAGCCCGAAGGACGTGGCTCCGGCGAGCAGGGTCGCGGCGGCACCGGTGACCGGGGCGGTCCGGCTGGCCGGGGCGGGCGCCCAGTCGGTGAGACCGACGAGGTAGTTGGGGCCGCCGGCCTTGGTGCCCGCGCCGACCGCGGACCTCTTCCAGCCGCCGAACGGCTGACGGCGCACGACGGCACCGACCGTGGTCCGGTTGATGTAGGCGTTGCCCGCCTCGACGGCGTCGATCCACGTCGCGAGCTCGTCGCGCTCGAGCGAGTGCAGGCCGGCGGTGAGGCCGAAGTCCGTCTGGTTCTGGATCTCGATCGCCTCGGTGAGGCTCTCGGCCTCGATCAGGCCGAGCACCGGCCCGAAGTACTCGGTGAGGTGGTACTCCGAGCCGCGTCGGACGCCGGTCTTCACACCGGGCGACCAGAGCCGACCCTCCTCGTCGAGCTGCCGCGGCTCGACCAGCCACGACTCGCCCTCATCCAGCGCGGTGAGCGCCTTCTTCAGCTTGCCGGAGGCCGGCTCGATGATCGGGCCGACCTGCGTGGTCGCGTCCGACGGGAGACCGACCTTGAGCGACGTGACGGCGTCGACCAGCTGGTGCCGGAACCGGTCCGACGTCGCGACCGAGCCGACGAGGATGCCGAGCGAGGCGGCCGAGCACTTCTGGCCCGCGTGGCCGAAGGCAGACTGGACGAGGTCCTTCACGGCCAGGTCGAGGTCGGCGTTGGGCGTGATGATGATCGAGTTCTTGCCCGAGGTCTCGGCGAGCAGCGGCAGGTCGGGCCGGAACTCGCGGAAGAGCGCGGCGGTCTCGAAGGCACCGGTGAGGATCAGCCGATCCACCACGGGCGAGGCGACGAGCGCGCGGCCGACCTCGTTCTCCGGCATGTGCACGAGGTGAAGTACGTCCTTCGGTACGCCGGCGGCCCAGAGTGCCTCGACGAGCACGGACCCGCAGCGGGCTGCCTGGGGTGCCGGCTTGATGATCACGCTCGACCCGGCGGCCAGCGCGGCGGCCACACCGCCGGTCGGGATCGCGATCGGGAAGTTCCACGGGGGCACGACGAGGGTGAGCTTCACGGGCACGGCGCGTGCGCCGTCGACCGCATCGAGGCCCTCGGCGAGGTCGGCGTAGTAGTTGAGGAAGTCGATCGCCTCGGAGATCTCGGGGTCGCCCTGGTCGAGCGTCTTGCCGCACTCGGAGCCGGCGACCTCGAGCAGGTCGGCGCGACGCTTCTCGAACTCGATCGCGGCGAGGCGCAGGACCGCTGCGCGGTCGGCCCCGGACTTCGCGGCCCATGAGGCGGACGCCTCGGCCGCCTCGCTGATGATCTGCTCGACGCGGTCGACCGAGTCGACGGCGTACTCGCGGACGAGGTGCTCGCCCAGGGTCGAGGTGGCGATCCGGGCAATGATCTCTGCGCCCCACTCCCGGTTGCCCGGAAGTGACGGGTCGGTGTCGGGTGTGTTCTCGAAGCCGATCATCGGCTCGAGCTCGACGGGCTGGCGGCGGTCCTGGACACGGTGCGGCGCGGGGACGAAGCCGTCGACGTCGACCAGCGAGGCGAGGAAGCGCTGGCGCTCGCGACGGAAGAGCTCTGTGTCGTCGTGGATGTCGAAGACGGCGCTCATGAAGTTGTCCTGGCTCGCGCCCTCCTCGAGGCGGCGCACGAGGTAGGCGATGGCGACGTCGAAGTCCTTGGGGTGCACGACCGGGACATACAGGAGGAGGCCGACGCCGTTCTCCTGCAGGGTCTCGCGGACCGCCTCGGCCTGACCCTCGGCCATGCCGAGCAGCATCTCGAACTCGATGCCGTCACGGACGCCGCGGCGGCCGGCGAGGATCCAGGCGTAGGCGACGTCGAAGAGGTTGTGGCCGGCCACGCCGATCCGCACGTTCGCGGTGTGCTCGGGGGTGAGGGCGTAGTTGAGCACGTTCTTGTAGCTGGTGTCCGACTCCTGCTTGGAGCCCCAGGTGGCCAGCGGCCAGCCGTAGAGGGAGCTCTGGACCCGCTCCATCGGCAGGTTGGCGCCCTTGACCAGGCGAACCTTGATCGGCGCACCGCCGAGAGCGACGCGGGCCGCGGACCACTCCTGCAGCCGGATCATCGCGGCCATCGCGTCGGGGAGATAGGCCTGGAGCACGATGCCGGCCTCCAGGCCGAGCATCTCCTCGCGGTCGAGGATGCGCTGGAAGACCTCGATGGTGATGTCGAGGTCGTGGTACTCCTCCATGTCGAGGTTGATGAACTTCTGCCTGCCCTGGGCGGACTCGCCGGCGGCGTACCGGTAGAGCGGGAGGAGTCGCTCGGTGACGTGCGCGACGGCGTGGTCGTAGGACCAGGGCGAGTGCGGCGCCACCGGTGAGGAGACCTTGATCGACACGTAGTCGACGTCGGGGCGCTGGAGGAGTTTGACGGTGCCCTCGTAGCGGCGGTTGGCCTCGGCCTCACCGAGCACAGCCTCGCCGAGGAGGTTGATGTTGAGCTTGACCCCGTGGGCCTTGATCCGCTCGATCTGGCCGCCGAGATGTGCGTCGGTGGCGTCGATGAGCAGGTGGCCGACCATCTTCCGCAGCACCCTGCGTGCGACCGGGATGACGAACCACGGGGCGACCACGGAGAGCATCGCGCCGAGACGGAGCGCGAGCTTCTGGTACCACGGCAGGAAGCGCGGGGTGATCGCGACGAGCTCACGGAGCGCGGCCGCAGCGACGCCGAGGTCCTCGGGGCGGACCACGCGGTCGACGAAGCCGACGGTGAACTCCAGACCCTTGGGGTCCTTGAGGACCGCGGCGAGTCGCTTGGCAGACGGGTGGACCGGCTTCGTCGCGGCGACGGCCAGCCAGGCCCTCACCTGGGCCTCAACCTCGGCGGTGCACTCCGGGCCGAGGAGCGGAGTGGTGCCGGGCGCGGGGGTGCTCATACGTCGATGATCCGCCTCCAGACTCTTCAGTTCCAGCGATGTTTTCTGACGTCGATCATTCGGTTTCGCTAATCTGTTGCCGTGCTGGACGTACGCCGCCTGCGACTGCTCCGAGAGCTGTCGATCCACGGCACGCTCGCCGAGGTGGCGGAGGTGCTCCACCAGAGCCCCTCGTCGGTCTCGCAACAGCTCGCCCTGCTCGAGCGGGAGGCCGGGGTCGAGCTGCTGCGCAAGTCCGGCCGGCGGGTCGAGCTCACCCCGGCGGCGGAGCTGCTCGTCGACCATGCCGGGCAGATCCTCACCCTGCTCGAACAGGCCGAGGCCGCCGTGGCGGCGCTCGCCGACGAGGTCTCGGGCACCGTGCAGATCGCCGCCTTCCAGTCCGCGGCGCTCGCCTTCATGCCACAGCTCCTCACCCGACTCGCGACCGAACATCCCCGCCTCCGCGTGACGATGTCGCAGCGGCTGCCGGAGGAGGCGCTGCTCGAGGCCCGCTCCAACGAGGTCGATCTCGTGATCGCCCAGCAGTACCCGCACCACCCGGCACCGCTCCACGCCGAGCTCGACCGGGCACCGCTCACGACGGACCGGCTGCGCCTCGCGGTTCCGCCGCACGGCAGCCGATGGGAGGCCATCGACACGCTCGCGGACGCCGCCGGCGTCCCCTGGGTGATGGAGCCGCGCGGTGCTGCCTCCCGTCAGTGGACCGAGCATCTCTGCCGCGAGGCCGGGTTCGAGCCCGACGTACGGTTCGAGACCGACGACCTCGAGGCCCACATCGCGCTCGTCGAGACCGGCAACGCGGTGGTGGTGCTGCCGGACCTGATGTCGGTACGCCGACCACCGGCGGTGCGCTGGGTCGACCTGCCCGGAGATCCGCGGCGCGAGGTCTTCACGTCGACGCGTGCGGCGATCGCCGGTGCTCCCCCGATCGTCGCGTGCCGTCAGGCGCTCGCCGAGATCGTCCCTGCCGAGCTACCGAGCCTGCTCTGACCCTTCCAGCGTGAGCCCGTAGCTGCGAAGCCGCACGTCGATCATCGCCGACGTCGCCTCGACCAGGAGGTCGATCATGTGGGCGCGGTCGGGCACTTGTGCGCCCTGGTCGACCCACCGGCGTACGGCGGCGAAGATCGCGCCGACCAGGCCGTGGACCAGGGGGTCGGCGGTCGCCGCGTCAGCCTCGGTGACCACCGCACCGAGCGAGCGGAACCATGCGACGATCCCGACCGCCACCTGGTCGGCGATGGCGTCGAGGCCCGCCTGCAATGGTCCGTTCGTGGGATCGAGGACCGCGCGGCGGTGCAGCAGCGGGTGGTCGGCCGCCCAGCCGACGTACGTCTCGATGGCCCGTCGCCAGGCGTGGGAGGGCTCCCCCTCGAGCGTCAACTGCGGGAGGAGGTCGCTGGCCAGGTCCCGGAAGATCCGGCGCTGCACTGCGGCGTCGAGCGAGCCCTTGTCCGCGAAGTGCCGGTAGACGGCAGAACGCGCCAGACCTGCGCGGCGGCCGATCTCGACCAGTGACGGCGCCTCGGCGCCCTCCTCGATCAGCGCCAGCGCCGCCTGCACGATCCGCTCGCGCTGGGCCTCCCCATGGCCCTCCCAGCGGGTCGAGCGGCCGTCCATAGGACGGCACCCTAGTCCCGCGGGTGCGGCGCCGGCGGGCGAGGTCAGTCGCGTGCGCTGGCCGGCTCGGAGCGGAAGCGAGCAGCGCGTCCGTCGACACCCCAGAGCTTCCACACCGGCCGCGTGACCGCGTTGAGCACGCCGACCTGCTCACACAGCATGCGGACGTCTGCACAGACGTCGCGGCGGACCTTGTTCATATCAGCGTTGCGTCGCCCGAATACCTCGCGCATCACCTCGTCGGGGATGCCCATCATCTTCTGGTCGGCCTTGCTCGGTATGACGATCGCCCCGAAGCCGAGCCGGAGGACCAGCGGAACCATCAGGCCGAGCGCCATCTTGTTCACGATGTTCATGGAGGGGGTGTGGTGCTCGAGCCAGGCGTGCGCGAATCCGATGTGCCGCGCCTCCTCCGCCGCGTGGATCGCCATGAGCCGGTTGAGCAGCGGGTGGGTTCCGCCGGCGCGAAGGACGTCCTTCTGCAGGTGATCGATCGGCTCCTCACCGGCGAGGATGATCTGGAAGAAGAGCGTCGGCCACCAGCTGCCGAGCATCCCGATCAGCGGGATGGTGGTCATCAGCCACTGCGGCGCACCGCTCACCTCGGGACACGCCCGGTTGGTGAACTCCTGGAACATCTGGATGTGGTGTGTCTCCTCGGTGAGCTCGTGCATGAAGTAGCGGAACTCGGGATTTCCGTTCTCCAGCCCCATGAGGAACTGGGTTCCGCCGAGCAGCAGCAGCTGCTCGAACTGGGTCCCGGTCTTGGTCATCGCGACGAGGCGGTGGCGTCCGATCTGGACCTGGCGCTCCTTCGGGAGCGAGCGGTACCACGGGTGGCCACCGAGAGGGTCGACAGCCGGCAGGATCCAGCGCTCGTCATTCGGGTCCACGGCGAACTCCGGGTTGTCCCAGTCGATGTCCTTGAAGGCCTGGAAGTGGACCTCGACCGAGGCCTCGGAGAGGCGCTGGAGGGTCGCGTCGTACGCCTGGCGGCCCTGGGGTTCGTACGTCGTCGTCGACATGCCTTCGAGTATAGGCAGGACACCATGTCCCGCATACCCGAACGCTGCTGATCGGGCGGATCAGCCGAAGACGAGCTTCCCGTCCTCGTGGTAGTCGCCGGGCTGGAGGCGCCGCATGTCGATGAAGTAGTTCTGCTTCGCCTCGTACGGCCCGTGGTCGCCCTGCCGGGGCATCGACGGGGCGCCGCGGAGCAGATAGCCGGACTTCATGTCCATCAGCGGGCGGGCGCCCTTCACCTCCGGTTCGGCGACCCGGACGACGGTGTGGCCGTGCTTCTCCATGTCACCGAGCAGGCCGCTGACCCACTCGGAGACGAGGTCGGCCTTGAGCGTCCAGGAGGCGTTGATGTAGCCGATCGTCAGGGCGAAGTTCGGGATGTGGGTCAGCATCGCGCCGAGATAGGCCGTGGTCTCGCTCGGGTCGACCTCCTCACCGTCGACGGTCAGCTTCGCGCCGCCGAAGAGCTTGATGTTGAGCCCGGTCGCGCTGACGATGACGTCCGCCTCGAGGGTCTCGCCGCTCTCGAGCTCGATGCCCTTGGCGGTGAGGGTCTTGATGTGGTCGGTGACGATCGTCGCCCTGCCCTCGCGGATCGCCTTCCACAGGTCGCCGTCCGGCACGGCGCACAGGCGCTGGTCCCACGGGTTGTAGGGCGGCGTGAGGTGGTGGTCGACGAACTCGGTCGCCTCCTCCTTCGTGAAGCCCGGGCCGCCCTTGCGCGCGGTGAGCTGCGCGATCTGGTTGTCGCGGATGAGCTTCTTGGCAACCTTCGGGGCACGCTGGGCGAAGAGGTAGAGGCCGAGGGAGAGGCCGAGGTTCTCCCAGCGGATCGCCTCGTACGCCGTCTTCGCCCGCAGGTGCTTGAACGGGAGGAGCGCCTTGAACGGGATCGGCAGGCTCTTGAGCGCGGTGGCGGCCACGTCGTTGCCCGGCCGGCTGACGATGTACGACGGCGTCCGCTGCAGCATGGTCACCGACTCCGCCCCCGAGTTGGCCATGGCAGGGACGAGCGTGACCGCGGTCGCGCCGGAGCCGATGATGACGACCTTCTTGCCGGTGTAGTCCAGCTCCTCGGGCCAGAACTGCGGGTGGATGAACTCACCCTCGAAGTCCTCCCGACCGGGGAACTGCGGCTGGAAGCCCTGGTCGTAGTCGTAGTAGCCCGAGCAGGCCCAGAGGAAACGGCTGGTGATGGTCGTGTTCGCTCCGTCGACCTTCGCGGTCACGGTCCACAGCTCGGTGGTGGAGTCCCACGCCGCGTCCAGGACCTGGTGGCCGTAGCGGATCAGCCGATCGACACCGGTCTCCGCCGCGACGGTCGCGAGATACTCCTTGATCAGCGGGCCGTCGGCCAGCGTCTTGTCCGACTCCCACGGACGCCACCGAAAAGCGAACGTGAACATGTCCGAGTCCGACCGGATGCCGGGGTACTTGAACAGGTCCCAGGTGCCACCGAGCGAGTCGCGGCGCTCGAGGATCGCGACCGTCTTGCCGGGGTGGTCACGCAGTACCGCGGCTGCGGCATCGATGCCGGAGAGACCGGCACCCACGATGAGGACGTCGACGTCAGGCGTTGTCTGGGACATGTGTCACACGTTACTCGCCAGTAGCCACGGCTGCACCCGAGGCGATCAGATCCTCGGCATTCGAGACGCCCCAGGCCGCGAGGGCCTCGCGGGTGTGGGCGCCCGGCTGCGCCGCGGGCGGCAGGGTCAGCGTCGGGACGGTCCGGGAGAAGCGCGGCGCCGGAGCGGGTTGCAGGACGCCGTCGACGTCGACGTACGTGCCGCGGGCGGCCATGTGCGGGTGGTCGGCCGCCTCGATCGCAGTGACGACCGGGGCCACGCACGCGTCGGTGCCCTCGAAGAGGGAGGCCCACTCCGCCATGGTCTTCGTCCGGAACCCGTCCGTGAGGGCCGAGCGCATCTCGTCGTACCGCTCCATCTCGTACTGCTCGGGCAGCTCGATCCCCTCCTTGCGGAGGATCGCCGAGAGCTCGGCGAAGAACTTCCCCTCGAGCGCGCCGACCGCCATGTGCCGCCCGTCGGCGGTCTCGTAGAGGTCGTAGAACGGGATGCCCCCATTGAGCATCCCGGTCGCGCGATGGTCCGGATCGAGCCCGCCCATGGCCTTGAGCGTGTAAGTCATCGTCTGCAGGTGGGCGGTGCCGTCGACGATCGCGGCGTCCACGACCTGGCCCTGACCGGAGATGCGGGCCTCGAACAGGGCGGCGAGCACGCCGATCACCAGATAGGTGGAGCCACCGCCGTAGTCGCCGAGGAGGTTGGTCGGGAAGTGCGGCCGGGCGGGATCCTGGCCGAGGCCGAAGAGCGCCCCCGCGGTGGCGATGTAGGTGACGTCGTGACCCGCCGCCTGGGCGAGCGGGCCGTCCTGGCCCCACCCCGTCATCCGGCCGTAGACCAGGCGCGGGTTCCGCGCCCAGCAGTCGTCAGGACCGATGCCGAGCCGCTCGGTGACGCCGGGGCGGTTGCCCTCGATGAGGATGTCGGCCTGCTCGACGAGCGCGAGGACGGTCTCGATCGCGTCCGGGTTCTTGAGGTCGAGGGCGACGCTGGGACGGCCTCGGTTGGTGAGGTCGTGCGCACCACCGCCCAGGCCTCCACCGCCGGGGCGTTCGATCCGGATCACGTCGGCACCGAGGTCGGCGAGGATCGTGCAGGCGTGCGGGCCCGGCCCGATGCCTGCGATCTCGACGACCTTGACGCCCTTCAGCGGGCCCGTGCCCTGACCCAGTTCGATTCGCGCGACCATGCGCCCGATCCTGACAGAGCGGCTGTCAGGGTCAAGGGGAGACGGATGGGTTACTGACCGGTAACCTGCGACGGTGACCTCGCCCTACCCGCATCTCCTCGCTCCGCTCACCCTCGGCTCGGGCAGCGACGGCGTGACCCTCCGCAACCGCGTGGTCATGGGCTCGATGCACACCGGGCTCGAGGACCGACGCCTGGATCTGCCGAAGCTCGCCGCCTACTTCCGCGAGCGCGCGGCCGGCCAGACCGGACTGATCATCACGGGCGGCTATGCGCCCAACAAGCGCGGCTGGCTCAAGCCGTTCGCCTCCGAGATGACCTCCCGACTGCAGGCGATGCGGCACCGCCAGATCACCGGCGAGGTGCACGAGGAGGGCGGTGCGATCGCGCTGCAGGTGCTGCACGCGGGCCGCTACGGCTACTCGCCGTTCAGCGTCAGCGCCTCGGCCACCAAGTCACCGATCACGCCGTTCCGTCCCTCCGCCCTCTCGACCAAGGGCGTCGACCACACGGCCACCCACTTCGCCACGTCGGTCGCACTGGCGAAGAAGGCCGGCTACGACGCGGTCGAGATCATGGGCTCGGAGGGCTACCTGATCAACCAGTTCCTCGCCGAGCGGACCAACGAGCGCACCGACAGGTGGGGCGGGTCGGCGTACAACCGGATGCAGTTCCCGCTCGAGATCGTCCGCCGCGCGCGCGACCTGGTCGGCGAGGGCTACCCGATCATCTACCGCATCTCCCTGATCGACCTCGTCGAGAACGGCCAGACCTGGGACGAGACGATCGACCTCGCGCACGCGCTGGAGGAGGCAGGCGTCACCGTCTTCAACACCGGCATCGGCTGGCACGAGGCACGGGTCCCCACGATCCTCACGCAGGTGCCGCGCGCCGCCTGGACCGACCTGACGTCGCGCCTGCGCACCGAGGTCTCGGTGCCCGTGTGCGCGTCGAACCGGATCAACACCCCCGAGCTCGCCGAGGAGGTCCTCGCGTCCGGCGGCGCGGACCTGGTCTCGATGGCCCGCCCGCTGCTCGCCGACCCGGCCTTCGCACAGAAGGCCGCGCAGGGCCGCGCCGACGAGATCAACACGTGCATCGCCTGCAACCAGGCCTGCCTCGACCACGTCTTCTCGAACCGGAAGGCCTCCTGCCTGGTCAACCCCCGCGCGGCGCACGAGACCGTGCTCGTCCTCTCCCCTGTGCGCACCCAGCGCACCGTCGCCGTCGTCGGTGCCGGTCCCGCGGGCCTCGCCGCCGCCGTCAGCGCGGCCGAGCGCGGCCTGAAGGTGACCCTCTTCGAGCGCTCGGAGCACCTCGGAGGGCAGTTCCGCTACGCAATGGAGGTCCCCGGCAAGGAGGACTTCCGCGAGACGCTGCGCTACTACACGCGTCGACTCGAGGTGCTCGGCGTCTCCGTGCAGCTCACGACCTCGCCCACAGTGGCCGAGCTGACCCGCTTCGACGACGTCATCGTCGCCACCGGCGTCACCCCGCGCATCCCCGGCATCAAGGGCGAGGACAGTCCCGGCGTCGTGACGTACGCCGACGTGCTGGCCGGTCGCGTCACGCCGGGGCGTCGCGTCGCGGTCATCGGTGCCGGCGGCATCGGCGTCGACATCTCCGTCGCGCTCACCCACGAGCCGGAGTCGCTCGAGGAGTGGAAGGCGCACTGGGGCGTCGCGGATCCGGAGACCCACCGCGGTGGCCTCGGCGAGCGCACCCCGCGCGAGCCCGCGCGCCAGGTGACCCTGCTCCAGCGGAAGACGACGCCGATCGGTCTCGGCCTCGGCAAGACGTCCGGCTGGGCGCACCGGGCCGTCCTGAAGCAGTCGGCCGTGCGGATGGTCAGCGGGGCGACGTACGACCTGATCGAGCCGCTCGAGACGGGCGAGCTCGCCGTGCACGTCACGGTCGCCACCGATCAGGGAAGCGAGCCGCAGACACTCACCGTCGACACGGTCGTGCTGTGCGCCGGACAGGAGTCCGTGCGCGACCTCTGGGACGAATTGGCGGAGGCAGGCGTGCCCGCGACGCTGATCGGCGGCGCCGACGTGGCGGCCGAGCTGGACGCCAAGCGGGCGATCAGGCAGGGCACCGAGGTCGCCGCCGCCCTCTGAGGCCTACTCGGCGGAGGCGGGAGCGCGCAGCTCCCGGATCAGTCGTTGGTAGGTCCGGAAGGAGTCCTTGGGCGTGCGGGTGAGGGTCGTGCGGTCGACATGGACGAGGCCGTACGGCGTGGTGAGGCCGTGCGCCCACTCCCAGGAGTCGAGCAGGCTCCAGGCGTAGTAGGCCTGGACGTCGACGCCCCGATGGACCGCCTCGGCGACAGCCTCGAGGTGCGCCTCGAGGTACTCCGAGCGCTCCTTGTCGTGGACGATGCCGTCGGCGTCGACCTCCTCGACCCACGAGGAGCCGGACTCGGTGATGACGATCGGCGGAAGCGCGGCCCGGAAGCGCGCCCGGAAGAGGACCAGCCATTCGCGCAGCGCGGTGGGGACGACCGACCAGCCTGAGGCGGTCCGGGTGCGGCCCAGGAGCGGGACGAAGCGGAAGGGCATGTCGGAGCCCTCGTCGCCGGCCGCGACACGGATGGGGCTGTAGTAGTTGACCCCGTAGAAGTCGAGCGGCTGCCGGATGGTCGCCATGTCCCCGGGCTCGACGACGTCGTCGAGGAGCGGCGCGAGGTCGGCGGGGTAGCGGCCGAGCAGGATCGGCTCGAGGAACATGCCGTTCCACAGCGCGTCGAAGAGCTTGGTCGCACCGACATCCGCCTCGTCGTCGCTGGCCGGCCACATCGGCGCGTGGTTGTTGGCACAGCCGACGCTGGTCGCACCGGCGTTGCGCAGCTCGATCGCCGCCCGGCCGTGGGCGAGCAACAGGTGGTGCGTGACGGGCAGGACGTCGAAGAAGAGCTTCCGCCCGGGCGCGTGCTCGCCGATCCCGTAGCCGAGCATCGCGATCACGTTCGGCTCGCTGATCGGGACCCAGTGCTTCACCCGGTCGGCGTACTTCTCACCGGCCAGGGCGGCGTACTCGGCCATCGCCTCGACGGTGCTGCGGTTGCGCCAGCCGCCGTCGTCCTCGAGCGCTTGGGGGAGGTCGAAGTGGTAGAGCGTCACCATCGGGTCGATGCCGGCCTCGAGCAGGTCGTCGATCAACCGGTCGTAGTGGTCGAAGCCGGCCTGGTTGACGCGGCCACGGCCTTGGGGAAGCAGTCTCGGCCAGGAGAGCGAGAAGCGGTAGGAGTCGACACCGAGCTCACGCAGCAGCGCGATGTCCTCGGTCGTGCGGTGGTAGGAACCGGCGCCGGTCTCGGGGGTCGAGGCGTCCGCGATGACGAGCGGACGGGCGGCGAACGACTCCCAGATCGAGGGGCCGCGGCCGTCCTCGGCGAGCGCTCCCTCGACCTGCAACGCCGCGGTGGCTGCGCCGAACGCGAAGCCGGTCGGGAGTTGTGGTGGGGGCACGAGACAATTGTCGTCGTGACTGTCGAGATCCGCCGAAGTTCCGCGAGATTCCAGGAGTTGGTCCCAGGTCGTGCGACCTGGCACTCGCTGTCGTTCGGTGCCTACTACGACCCGGAGCGGACCGCCATCGGGACGATGGTCTGCCACGACGAGCACCTCCTCGCCACCGGCGAGGGCTTCACCGAGCACGCCCACGAGGGTGTCGACATCGTGACCTACGTGGTCTCGGGAGCCCTCGCGCACTCGGACTCGCTCGGGTCCTCCGGCGTGCTGGAGGCCGGCGAGCTCGGTTGGCTCCGTGCCTCCTCGGCCGTGCGGCACTCGGAGATCGCTGCGGCGCCCGCGACCCGCTTCGTGCAGGTGTGGTTGCAGCAGTACGACGGCGAGCCGGCCTGGCAGCGCATCGAGGGCGGTCGGCTGTCGCTGCCCGGTGGTTCGCTCGAGGTCGTCAGGCTCGGGGCCGGCGAGACTGCGTCGCTGCCGGCCGGTGGCCTCGTCCACGTCTTCGTGGCCTCCGGTGCCCTCCTGCGCAACTCCCTCGCGGAGCCGCTCTCGGCCGGCGACGCACTGCTTCTCGACAGCGAGCCGGCGCGCGAGGTCGGTGCGGCTGTGCCGACCACCCTGCTGGTCTGGACACTTGCGGCCCTCCCCGCGTCGGAAGGCTGAGGATTCAGCGGAAATGCCGCGCAGAGGCGCGCATTTACCTACGCTCCTTCCAGTGAACACGACAGCGCCGTACCTCACCCTGCCGCGGCCCACGTCGTTCTATCGCGGAGGTCTGGCTGACGCTTGGGGCGTCATGCGTACCGGCCGTCTGGGCAGCGCCTGGCGCGTGCTCGTCGCCGTCGACCCGACGACGCTGGAGCCGACGCAGCGCGCCCAGCACGGCACCCTGCTGCTCACCTGCCAGCTCGCGGTCGGCGAGGTCGACGCCGCCTCCGGCACCGCGGCAGCGCTCGCGGCGCTGCCTGAGGTCGACGCCGGGGCGGTCACCGCCATCCAGCTCGCCCAGGGCGAGCTCGCCACCGCCCTCGGCGACCACGAGACCGCCCTCCGCCACTTCGAAGCCGCCGGTACGTCGGCCGGTGCGGACGATCCCGACCTGGAGCCCTGGCGCTCCGGCGCCGCCGTCGCCTCGGTGCGCACCGGTGACCGCACCCGTGCCGTCGAGCTGGCCCGCGAGGAGCTCTCCCACGCCGAGGAGTCCGTCGACCTGCACAGGCTCGCCGTGTCCCTGCGCACCCTCGGCACCGTCGACCCGTCCGTCGACCCCATCCGCACGCTCCAGCGTGCGCTCGGTCTCGCCCGGCACACCGACGACCTGCGCCTCATCGCCCAGATCAGCACCGACCTCGCCGGCCTGATGCTCCTCACCTCGAACGAGGCCGGCCGCGACGAGCTGCTCGAGCTGCTCCGTCCGGCCGAGGCCTTCGCCGCGACCGAGGGACTGCGACCGCTGCAGGGCCGGGTCTCCCGACTCCTCGAGCGAGTGGCGCCCGACGGTGACGGAGGGGGTGACGGTGCGGCTGTCGGCGTACCGGCACTGGAACAGCTGACCAGCGCCGAGCAGCGAGTCGCACGGCTCGCCGCCAACGGCATGAGCAACCGCGAGATCGCCCACCAGCTCGCCGTCACGGTCAAGGGTGTCGAGTGGCACCTGTCCCGGGTCTACCGCAAGCTCGGCATCGGCTCGCGCACGAGCCTCGGCTCGATGCTCGACGCCGGCTGAGCGCACGCAGACGAACAGGGGCCCGACGATGTCGGGCCCCTGCCGGCTCCTGCCCTCGCCGGGCAAAGGGGGGGTCTGCCCGATGAAAGCGGAGCGGGCCCCAGTCTGCATGGGGTCAGACGTGGGGCCCTGGTCGAAAAGCGGAGTGCTCCCTCCTCAAGTCGACTCTCCCCACCTTACGTCACGAGGAACCCGCTGTCGAAGGAAAGGTGGCGAGTGGCAGGCTTACGGATATGACCGGTATGGACCTCGTCTCAGGCAGGACTGGACTCTTCATCAACGGCGAGTGGCGCGATGCCGAAGGGGGCGAGTCCTTCGCGGTCTACGACCCCGCGGATGCCTCCGTCCTGGCCCGCGTCGCGGACGGCAGTACCAATGACGTGATCGACGCGCTCGACGCCGCCGTGGCCGCCCAGGCCTCCTGGGCGGCGAGCGCTCCGCGCGATCGGGGCGAGATCCTGCGCAAGGCCTTCGAGCTGATCAACGCGCGGGCCGACGACTTCGCCGAGCTGATGAGCCTGGAGATGGGCAAGCCCGTCGCCGAGGCCAAGGGCGAGGTGACGTACGGCAACGAGTTCTTCCGGTGGTTCAGCGAGGAGGCCGTACGGATCCACGGCCGCTGGATGAACAACCCCGCCGGCACGTCGCGGCTGCTCACGATCCGCAAGCCCGTCGGGCCCTGTTACTTCATCACGCCGTGGAACTTCCCGCTCGCCATGGGCACCCGCAAGATCGGTCCCGCCATCGCAGCCGGCTGCACCATGGTCGTGAAGCCGGCCGAGCTGACGCCCCTGACGATGCTGGCGCTGGCCGACGTCCTCACCGAGGCCGGACTCCCCGCCGGCGTACTCAACGTTGTTCCGACCACGTCGGCAGCCGACCAGTCGAAGGCGATCATGGCCGACGACCGGCTGCGCAAGGTCTCCTTCACCGGTTCCACTCCCGTGGGCAAGCTGCTCGTGAAGCAGTCGGCCGACCAGCTCCAGCGGGTCTCGATGGAGCTCGGCGGCAACGCGCCGTTCCTCGTCTTCGAGGACGCCGACCTCGACGCGGCCGTCGAGGGCGCGATGCTCGCCAAGATGCGCAACATGGGTGAGGCGTGCACGGCGGCCAACCGCTTTCTCGTGCACTCCTCCGTCGCGGCGGAGTTCGGCGAGAAGCTCGCCGAGCGGATGGGCGCGCTGCGGGTCGGCCGCGGCCAGGACGACGGCGTCGACGTCGGCCCCCTCATCGAGGAGAAGGCTGTCGACTCCGTCAGCCAGCTCGTCACCGATGCCGTCCACGACGGCGCGAAGGTGCTGACCGGCGGCAACGCTCCCGACGGGCCGGGCTACTTCTACAACCCGACCGTGCTGCTCGATGTGCACCCCGAGTCCGAGATCAACAGCCAAGAGATCTTCGGCCCGGTCGCGGCCATCGCCACCTTCGACACGGAGGAGCAGGCGATCTCGCGCGCCAATGACACCGAGTACGGCCTCGCGTCCTACGCCTACACCCGCGACCTCGCCCGGACGATCCGTCTGGCCGAGCAGCTCGAGTACGGCATGGTCGGCGTCAACACCGGCCTGATCTCCAACCCCGCCGCCCCCTTCGGCGGCATGAAGCAGAGTGGCTTCGGCCGCGAAGGGGGCTTCGAGGGGATCGAGGAGTATCTCGAGACGACCTACGTCTCGCTCCCGCCGTTCTGATCAGTCCTTGCGGCGGGGCTTCCGGGCCGGGCGGTCCTGGAAGCGCTCGCCGGTACGGCGGTTGGGCGCACCGCGGTCGGGGGCGAGCTCGATCAGCTTGCCGCTGATCCGGGTCTGGGCGAGTGCATCGAAGACCTCCTGGGGGAGGTCGGCGGGCAGCTCGACGACGCTGAAGTCGGGGCGGATCGAGATGTTGCCGAAGTCGGCACGACGCAGCCCACCCTCGTTGGCGAGCGCGCCGACGATCATGCGCGGCTCGACCTTGTGGCGCTTGCCGACCTGGATCTTGTACGACGCCATCGGCTGTCCGTCCCCGCGATCGTTCGTGCGGGCGGCCCCAGCCCGGTTCGAGCGCTCGCCGCGCTCGCTGTTGCGGTCGTCGCGGTCCCGGCTCTGACGCTGCGGGCGCACCGGCTCGGGCTCGAGCAGGAGCGGCTCCTCACCGTGGAGCATCGCGGCGAGGGCGGCGGCGACCTCGAGCTCGGGAACGTCGTTCTCGGAGACGTAGTGGGCGACGACGTCGCGGAAGAAGGAGATCTTCTCCTTCTCGGCCAGCACGTTGGTGATGCCCTCGTCGAAGCGGTTGAGGCGGGTCGCGTTGACCTCGTCGACGGACGGCAGTTGCATCTCGGCCGGCGTCGAGCGGGTGTGCTTCTCGATCGCCTTGAGCAGCCAGCGCTCACGCGGGGTGACGAAGGAGATCGCGTCACCACTGCGGCCGGCGCGGCCGGTGCGGCCGATCCGGTGGACGTAGGACTCGACGTCCGTGGGGAGGTCGTAGTTCACGACGTGGCTGATCCGCTCGACGTCGAGACCACGGGCCGCGACGTCGGTCGCGACGAGGATGTCGAGCGAGCCGTCCTTGAGCTGGTTGACCGTCTTCTCGCGCTGGTTCTGCGCGATGTCGCCGTTGATCGCGGCGGCGGCGTACCCGCGGGCGCGGAGCTTCTCGGCGAGGGTGTCCGTCTCGGACTTGGTGCGCGCGAAGACGATCATCGCCTCGAAGTTCTCGACCTCGAGGATGCGGGTGAGCGCGTCCAGCTTCTGCGGGTAGCTCACCATCAGGTAGCGCTGGGTGATGTTCGCGGCGGTGGCGGTCTTGGACTTGACCTGCACCTCCTTGGGGTTGCGGAGGTACTGCCCCGTGAGCGCCTTGATCTGGCGCGGCATCGTCGCGGAGAAGAGGGCGACCTGCTTCTCCTCGGGCGTCGTCGCAAGGATGGTCTCGATGTCCTCGGCGAAGCCCATCGACAGCATCTCGTCGGCCTCGTCGAGGACGAGGAAGCGCAGCTCGGAGAGGTCGAGCGTGCCCTTGTCGAGGTGGTCCATGATGCGGCCGGGGGTGCCGACGACGATGTGGACGCCGCGCTTCAGGGCGGTCAGCTGCGGACCGTACGCCGAGCCGCCGTAGATCGGCAGCACGCGGATGTTGGGCAGCTGGGCGGCGTACTTCTCGAAGGCCTCGCACACCTGGATCGCGAGCTCACGCGTGGGAGCCAGCACGAGCGCCTGCGGGCGCTTGGTCTCGTAGGGGTCGAGGTTGGAGAGGACCGGCAGCGCGAAGGCGGCGGTCTTGCCGGTGCCGGTCTGGGCCAGGCCGACGACATCGCGGCCCTCGAGGAGGAGGGGGATCGTGGCTGCCTGGATGGGGCTGGGGGTCTCGTAGCCCACGGCGCGGAGGCCGGCGAGCACACCCTCGGAGAGGCCGAGGTCGTTGAAGGTGATCGTCTCAGTCACCGGGGAAGTTTCGTCATTCACTCCACAAGACTAGTTCCGGTGGGGTATGGCGCAAGATTCCCCGACTCAGGTGGAGCGTCGCGGGCGCGTATGTCGGCACGTCGACCCTCCCAGTGGGGCGAAATGTCCCGAATCAGGCGGAATAGTTGTGGCGCTGTGGGGAACGATGTACCTTGGTGAACACAAGGTGAACAGGAGGTGGATAACCATGAACGAGAACCTCACCTGCACATGGACCACGGTCGTCGACGCAGACGGTCGCGAGCACATGGAGGCCGTCTGGACGACGTGCCCCGCGGCGGCGACTGCCCCGCACGCTGCCTGACCAAAGAATTTTCTGAACGTTTGGAATGAACGTTCAAGTGATTGGGTTGAAGTCTCTAGAGTCGAAACAGCTCTGACCTACTGACTTCAGGAGACCCACGCATGACTGAGAACAGCTTCGAGACGACCACGGCGATCGACGACATCAGCGGCGACTACGTGCTCGACACGGCCCACACGCGCCTCGGCTTCGCGGCCCGGCACGCGATGGTGACCAATGTCCGCGGCTCCTTCAAGGAGTTCGAGGGCACCGCCCACGTCGACACCGCCAACCCCGCGAACTCGCAGGTGTCGATCAAGATCACCGCGAACTCGATCGACACGGGCAACAAGGACCGCGACGGCCACCTCCTCTCGGGTGACTTCTTCGAGACCGAGACGAACCCCTTCATCACCTTCGTGTCCAGCAACGTCGACTTCGACGGTGAGACGTGGGAGATCACCGGCGACCTGACGATCAAGGGCGTCACGCAGAAGGTCACCATCCCCTTCGAGCAGACCGGCTCCGCACAGGACCCCTACGGCAACACGCGCGTCGGCTTCGAGGGCTCGACCACGATCAACCGCACCGACTTCGGCCTGACCTTCAACGCCCCACTCGGCACCGGCGGCGTCCTCGTCTCCGAGAAGATCAAGCTCGACTTCGACATCAGCGCCATCAAGCAGGGCTGAGCTCCTCCACACTGCAGGGCCGTCCCGTCAGGGCGGCCCTGCAGTCATTTGGTGAGCGTGTAGCGGACGAAGCTCGGGACGACCAGCGCGGCCACTGTCACTCCGATGACGACCAAGACCCCGCCTCCGGCGGCTGTTGCGCTGACGCCGATACCGGCGGCGACGCCCCCGTGCAGCGTGTCGGAGATGCGCGGGCCACCGCCGACGACGACGGTGAAGACGCCCTGGAGCCGGCCGCGGACCGAATCATCGGCGGCGCTCTGCAGGATCGACGTCCGGATCGCGGCGGAGAACATGTCCGCCGCACCGGCGACTGCGAGTGCGATCAGCGCGATCACGAGCATCACCACCCACGCACCACCGACGTGTGGCGCGAGCCAGTCGGCGACGCCGTACACGGTCACGCCGAGGCCCCAGATGATGATGCAGACGACGACGGCGAAGCCCTGACGTCTCACCTTCGAGAGCCAGCCGCCGAGCACGCCGCCGATGACGGCACCGGCCGGGATGGCGGCGAAGAGCAGCGCGAAGGCGAGGCCGCCGTCGACCGGTCCGTGGAAGTGCGTGTGGGCCTGCTCGGGGAAGAGCGCGCGCGGCATGCCGAAGACCATCGCGATGATGTCGACGAGGAAGCTCATCAGGAGGATCGGCTGGTCCTTGAGGTAGACCAACCCATCGATCACCGACTTCAGCCCGGGCGCCTGCACGTCACCCTGCACCGGCAGCTTCGGCAGCCGGATGACGGCGTAGAGGATCGCCAGCAGGCCGAGGGTGTCGAGCAGGTAGAGCAGCGGGAAGCCCGTGATCGGGATCAGTACGCCCGCGACCAGGGGGCCGGCGATCGCGCCGGCCTGGAAGACCGTGTAGTGCAGCGAGTTGGCCGCCGGCAGGACCTCCTTGTCGAGGATCCGCGGCAGGATCGCCGCACGCGTCGGCGAGTCCACCGCGAAGAAGGACTGCTGCACCGCGAAGAGGACGAGCAGCAGCCACGGGTTCTCGTTGCCGAGCGCGGCTTGGGCGAAGAAGAGGGCGGAGCAGACGATCAGGCCCAGGCTGGTGATCCGCACGATGGTGCGCCGGTCGAACGCGTCGGAGAGGGCGCCGCCGTAGAGGCCGAAGATGACGAGGGGGACCAGGCCGAAGACGCCGGTCAGCCCGACGTACGCCGTCGACCCGGTGTCGGCATAGATCTGGGCCGGCACCGCGACGATCGTGAGCTGTGCGCCCACGACCGTGATCATCTCGGCGAACCAGAGCCGGCGGAAATAGGGGTTCTGCAGGGGACGGGTGTCGGCGAGCAGATCCTTGAGAGCCATGGCCCGCGAAATTTACCTGTCGCTCCAGTGTCGGGTCGCGGTGGCCCCGTCCGACGCCCACTGATCTCGGTCGTTCGCAAAGTGAACGAAACATGAATCAGGCACCATGGTCCGGTGAACCGGGGAGGGATCAGGGCCTGGCGGCTCGGTGTGGCCGCGAGCGGTGCGTCGGGTGCCGTCCTCGCCGCGCAGGCGTACGACGTCTGGTGGACCGCGCTCTCCCAGCTCTCCAGCATCGCCGTGGCCGTGGCCTTCGTCGTGCTCGCCTTCCGTGAGCCGCGCTCGCCCTGGCTCCGCGGTGCGCTCGCGACCGACATGCTGCTGGTGTCGCTCGCCTACCTCCCCATGCAGAACGGCAACCTCTTCCACGCGTGGTCACTGCTCGAGCACGTCGTCACGCCGTTGCTCGTCCTCACCGACTTCCTGCTCGTCGGCACCAACCAGGCCGACGTGCGCTGGTGGCATCCCCTGACGTGGCTGCTGCCGCCCGCGGCCTACCTGAGCTGGTACGTCTGCGGCGACCTCTGCGTCTACAGCGCGCTGGACCTGACCCGGCCGACCCAGTTCACCGAGCGCTGCCTGGTGCTGTGCGCCCTCGTCCTCGCGGTCGGGACGGCGCTGTATTCGAGCGGTCGCCGTCGGCGTACGCCGGTAGTGTCCGAAGCGTGAAGCCTCTCGACCTTCCTGCCGCCTCCGACACCAAGGCCTGGATGGAGGAGCGCGCGCAGACGCAGCTCGCTGTCGTGCGGGAGGTGGCCGACCGATTCCGTACGTCGCCCCCGCCCGATGCGCTCGAGGCGCTGCGCGAGTGGAACCGTCTGGAGACGGCTGCGGGCAACGTGCTCTCCCCCGTGCAGCTGCTTGCCAACGTGCACCCCGACCTCGCGACCCGTGAGGCCTGCGAGGCACTCGAGGTCGAGACGATGAAGCTCCTGACCGAGCTCGGCCAGGACCAGGCGATCTACGCCGCCTTCGCCGCGCTCTCGCCAGAGGGACTCGACCCCCTGGCCGCGCGCTACCTCGACAAGATCCTCGTCGACTTCCGTCGCTCGGGCGTCGACAAGCCGCAGGAGGTCCGGGACCGGCTCAAGGAGATCAACAAGCGCCTCACCACGCTCGACCTCGACTTCTCGCGGATCACGCGCGACGACGTCCGCACGCTGCGCGTCACGCCCGACCGACTCGGCGGCATGCCGGCCGACTGGGTCGCCGCCCACTCGGTGGAGGACGACGGCCTCGTCACCCTGACGACCGACTATCCCGACGCGGTGCCGGTGCGCACCTTCGCCACCGACCGCTCGCTGCGCGAGGAGATGGTGACCGCCTTCCTCGAGCGCGGCTGGCCGCAGTCGGAGCCGGTGCTCACCGAGATGTTCGCGCTGCGTCACGAGCTCGCGACGCTCGTGGACTACCCCGACTGGCCGTCGTACGACGCCGACGTGAAGATGATCGGCACCGGCTCGGCCATCCCCGAGTTCATCGAGAAGATCGCCTCGGCCGCCGCCGAGCCGATGGAGCGGGACATGGCGGTGCTGCAGGCGCGCTTCGCCGCCGATCTCCCCGAGGCCGGCCCGATCACCGGTGTCGACACGGCGTTCTACCAGGAGGTCGTGCGACGCGAGCAGTACGACGTCGACGCCCAGCTGGTGCGGACGTACTTCCCGTTTGCGAAGGTGCGGGCCGGGCTGCTCGAGGTGACCGGCCGCCTCTTCGGCCTGCGCTGGGAGCCGGTCGAAGTGCCGGTGTGGCACGACGACGTGGCGTCGTACGACGTCTTCGTCTCGGCCACCGACGAGCTGCTGGGGCGGATCCACCTCGACCTCCACCCGCGCCCGGGCAAGTACTCCCACGCGGCGCAGTTCTCGCTCGCGTCCGGCGTAGCGGGCACCCAGCTCCCGGAGGGAGTGCTGGTCTGCAACTTCCCGCGTGGCCTGATGGAGCACGACGACGTGGTGACCCTCTTCCACGAGTTCGGCCACCTGCTCCACCACCTGCTCGCCGGGCATGGGGAGTGGGCGCGCTTCTCCGGTGTCGCGACCGAGTGGGACTTCGTCGAGGCGCCCTCGCAGATGCTCGAGGAATGGGCGTGGGACGCCGACGTGCTCGCGACCTTCACGGCCGACGAGGCCGGTGAGCCGATCCCGGCCGAGCTGGTCGAGAAGATGAAGGCCGGCGAGGAGTACGGCAAGGGCATCCAGGCGCGGCAGCAGATGTTCTACGCGGCGATGTCCTACTGGTTCCACCAGGACGTGGCGGACGGGTCGCCGACGGACCTGACCGAGCGGATGATCGAGCTACAGGCACGCTACGCGCCGACCGCGTGGCTGCCCGGCACCCACATGTTCGCGTCCTTCGGCCATCTCGGCGGCTACTCGTCGGCGTACTACACCTACATGTGGTCGCTCGTGATCGCGAAGGACCTCTTCAGCCAGTTCGATCCCGCTGATCTCTTCGCACCCGAGATCGCCGGGCGCTATCGCGACCTCGTCCTCGCCCGTGGAGGGGAGAAGGACGCAGCTGATCTCGTCGCCGACTTCCTCGGCCGTCCGTTCAGCTTCGACTCGTACGCCGCCTGGCTGGCGCGCTGACCCGGCGTTCCGGCCAGTGAGGGGATGCCCCCACGGCCCGGCGGGAGACTGAGACGCTGCTGATTCCATCGTCGGAGCCTGAAGCGGGGACCGTTGTCCGAAATCTCGAGCCAACGTTCGATCAGCCTCGGCCTCACCCTGAGTCTCGGCGCACTGGCGGCCATGGGGCCGCTGGCGACCGACCTCAACCTGCCGGGCCTGCCCGAGATGGCGCAGTCGCTGCACACGAGCGACGCCCTCGCGGCCGCCACGGTGTCGGTCTGCTTCGCCGGCTTCGCCCTCGGCCAGTTGATGGTCGGCGGCCTCACGGATCGCTTCGGCCGGCGACGCCCGGCCGTGGTCTCGATGGGAGTCTTCACGCTCACCAGCGCCCTCTGCGCCCTGGCGCCCTCGATCGGCTGGTTGCTCGTCTTCCGCTTCTGCCAAGGAGTCGCGGGCGCCGGCGTCCAGGTGGCGATCCGCTCCGCCATCCGTGACTACGCGAAGGGCTCGGCCGCCGCGCGGCTCTACTCGCAACTCTCCATGGTCTCGATGACGGCGCCGATCCTCGCGCCGATCCTGGGCGGCACGGTCCTGCGGTTCACGTCGTGGCGTGGGCTCTTCTGGGCACTCACGGTGATCTGCGCGCTGCTCTTCGTCCTCGCGCTGGTGAGGATCGAGGAGACCCTGCCGCCCTCCCACCGTCGGATCGGCGGCGGACATGTCCGGACGCTCCTGGCGGTCGCGCGGCACGAGGGCTTCGGCCAGCACCTCGTGCTCTCGGTCTGCCAGGGCGTCATCCTCTTCACCTACATCACGATAGGCGCGCTCTTCCTCCGGCACGAGTACGGCGTCAACGCGCAGACGTACTCCTACCTCTTCGCCATCAACGGCGCCGGCATGGTGCTCGGCCAGGCGTTCAACGCCCGCCTGGTGACACACTGGGGCTCGCTGCGGATCCTGACCGGGTCGATCATCGGCTACGCCACCGGGTGCACGGTGCTGGCGATCGCCGTCCTGACGCACGCCCCACTGCCGCTGATCAGCGCCGCCATGTTCGTCACCCTCACCACGCTCGCGGCGTCGACGCCCAACAACCTCGCCCTCGCGATGGTCCCGTTCGGGGCCGCAGCTGGCACGGCGACGTCGCTGCTGGGGGCGACCCAGCAGCTCGCCGGCGCGATCGTGCCCTCGCTCGCAGCCGTGATCGGCACCAGCGGCCGCGTGATGGTGCTGACCATGCTCTGCGCGGGGCTGGTGGGAGTGGTGCAACTCTTCACCGTGATCCGTCCACGGGCGCGGGCCGGTGCCGTCCGGGAGTTCGAGCACCGCCCCGCGTCGGTGCGCTCCTAGTCCAGGCTCAGCCGGCGAGGGTCACGGCGACGGCGGCACCGAAGCCGGCGTTGTTCTTCACCAGCGCGATGTTGGCGGTGAGCGAGGCACCGTCAGTGAGCTCGACGATCCTGGCGAGCAGGTACGGCGTGATGTCCTTGCCTCGCACGCCCTCGTCGTCGGCGGCGGCCAGGGCACGGTCGATGATCGCGCCGATCTCGGGCGCCGGGATCTCGTCGGCCTCCGGGATCGGGTTGGCGATGACCACTCCACCCTGCAGGCCGAGCTCCCACTTGGCAGCGAGCACCGCCGCGGTCTCCGCAGGCCCGTCGACCCGCATCGGCGACGCGAATCCCGAGGCGCGGGAGTAGAAGGACGGGAACTCGTCCGAGCCGTTGACGAGCACCGGAACACCCAGTGTTTCAAGGGTTTCCAGCGTCAGGCCGACGTCGAGGATCGACTTCACGCCGGCACTGATGACCGCGACCGACGTCTGGCCGAGCTCGGTCAGGTCGGCGGAGATGTCGAAGGACTGCGAGGCACCGCGATGCACGCCGCCGAGGCCACCGGTCACGAAGACCCGGATGCCGGCGAGGGCCGCCAGGCGCATCGTCGAGGCCACGGTGGTGGCGCCGTGGAGCTTGCGGGCGACGACGTACGGCAGGTCACGGACACTCACCTTGGTGACGTCGGGGGCGGAGCCGAGCAGCTCCAGCTCGTCGTCCGACAGGCCGATGCGCGGCACGCCGTCGAGGATCGCGATCGTCGCAGGCACGGCTCCGCCGGCGCGCACGATCGCCTCGACCTCGCGGGCCATCTCGACGTTGCGCGGGTAGGGCATGCCGTGGCTGATGATCGTCGACTCGAGCGCGACGACCGGTCGGCCATCGGCCAGCGCCACCCCGATCTCGTCAGTGATCTTCAGCATCGAGCAGCTCCTTGATGAGGGCGGGGGTCAGGTCGGGGCGGACGGTCTGCTCGCTGGCGACCGTGAGTGCCGCAGCAGCCTGCCCGAAGCGCGCTGCCGCGAGCACATCGGCGCCCCCGGCGAGCGCCTGGCAGAAGGCGCCGAGCATCGCGTCACCGGCTCCGGTCACGTCGATGACGTCGACGCCGTACGGCGACAGGATGGTCGTCACGCCGGGACCGACGAGCGTCGATCCCTCGGAGCCCAGGCGCACCCAGACCCACTCGACGGCCCGGCTGCGCAGCGCCTCGGCAGCGGCGGTCAGCTCCGCGGCGGTCTCCACCGGCAGGGCGGTGAGCGCGGCGAGCTCGTCGCGATTCGGGGTGAGCAGGAACAGCGGCGGTCCGAGCACCGGCGCGAGCCGCTCGGCCTTCGGCACCGAGACCGGGTCGAGGACGACGCGCAGTGCCGCCGTCTCGCACGCGACCAGCAGCGCGGAGAGCGTGTCGGGCGGGAGGTTGCCGTCGAGGACGACGACCGTGTCGGGTGCCGAGCGCTCGATCGCGTCGACGATCGGCGCGACCTCGAGCTCCTCGATCACGGCCATCGCCGCGACGGCCGCGACCAGGTCGCCGCTCCGGTCGAGCAGGGCCGTGTAGGTGCCTGTCGGCACCGAGCCGCGCTGCACCAGCCGTACGTCGACACCGGCCGCTGCGGTCGCCGACAGCAGGTCCTCGCCGAGCGCGTCGTCCCCGACGATGGAGGCCAACTGCACCCGGGCGCCGAGCCGCGCGGCGTTCTCGGCGATGTTGCGTCCGACGCCGCCCGGCGAGAGCACCGTGGTCCCGGGATTGGAGGTCGCGGGCACCATCGCGGCGGTCGACTGTGCCTTGAGGTCGACATTCGCTCCGCCAACCACCAGCACGGCGGCGCCGGCCGTCAGCGGCAGACCGCTCATCCGAGGCCGTGCTTGTCGGAGAAGGAGTCCACGCCCTCGTGGTGATCGGGAATGCAGGCCCGGACCAGGTCGCCGAGCGCCCCGGGAGCGGTCTCGAAGGCGCCGATGGAGAGCAGCACGTTGAGCAGCATGCCGTGCGAGATGAAGTCGCGGACCTGCTCGTCGGACCAGCCGGTCCGGCGCACCGTCTCGTAGATGGAGCCCATCCGCTCGCGGGCGGCTTCGCCGATCTCCGGCACGGAGCCCGCGGAGAACCCGTGCATCATCACCTGGAGCCAGTTCCGGTCAGCGAGCAGATCGACGTACGCGCCTCCGAGGCGATGGAGGTCCTCCTCGCTCTCGGTGTCGAACGGGCGCTCGTCGAGGACCTCGCGGAAACGCTGCTCGATCCGGCCACAGGCGCGCTCGAAGACAGCGAGGAAGAGCTCCAGCTTGGTGCCGAACATCCGGACGACGTACGGCTGGCTGACGCCGGCCTCCTTCGCGACGGCGTCGGTGCTCGTGCCCGCGTAGCCACCGGTGGCGAAGGCCTTCGTCGCCGCCTCCAGGATCAGCTCACGTCGCTCTCCGGCAGGCATCCGCGCATTCATGGTTGACATGTTATCAGTCGATTACTTAGTCTCCTGAGACCGTTAGTAATCATTCAATGCCAACCATCTGGAGACCCCGATGACCACCACCCTCACGCCGCCTCCGGCGGCGGCGAGCCGTGCCGCTCGCTCCGTCCCGCTCTGGTTGACGATCGCCGCCGTCAGCCTGCCGATGTTCATGGCCACCCTCGACAACCTCGTGATGACGACCGCCCTCCCGGTGATCCAGCAGGACCTCTCGGCCTCGGTCGGTCAGCTCTCGTGGTTCCTCAACGCCTACACGCTCGCCTTCGCGACCTTCATGCTCCCGGCTGCCACCCTGGGGGACCGGATCGGGCGCCGCCGCGTGATGGTCGCCGGCATCGTCGTCTTCACCCTCGCCTCGATCGGGTCGGCGCTCTCGGACTCGGCGGGCACCCTGATCGCCGCCCGCGCCGTCCAGGGCCTCGGCGCGGCGGCGATCATGCCGCTCTCCCTCTCCCTGCTGGCGACGAGCGTGCCCGAGCGGATGCGCTCGGCCGCCATCGGCATCTGGGGCGGTGTCTCGGGTCTCGGCGTCGCGCTCGGCCCGGTCATCGGAGGCGCGGTCGTCGACGGGATCAGCTGGCAGGCGATCTTCTGGATCAACGTCCCCGTCGCCGTGATCGCGCTCCCGCTCATCCTCGTCGCGGTGCGCGAGTCGCGCGGCACCTGGTCGCGGCTCGACCCGCTCGGCACCCTGCTGCTCGGCGGCGCCGTCTTCCTCGGCATCTGGGGCATCGTCCACGGCAACGACGACGGCTGGACCTCGGCCGGCGTCCTGATCCCGCTCGTGCTCGCCGCTCTCCTCCTGCCGGCGTACGTCGTCCACGCCCGTCGCCGCGCAGACGCGGTGTTGCCGCTGCGGCTCTTCCGCTCGCGCAGCTTCACGGTCGCCAACATCGTTGCCCTGGGCTTCACCGCAGGCATGTTCGGCGCGGTCTTCCTGCTCTCGCAGTACCTCCAGGTCGTCAACGGCTACAGCCCGCTCGAGGCCGGCGTCCGCACACTTCCGTGGACCGGTGCCCCGATGATCGTCGCCCCGCTCGCCGGTGCCTTCGCGAGCCGGATCGGCGTGCGCCCGCTGCTGCTCGCGGGCCTGGCACTCCAGGCAGGCGCCCTCGTGTGGTTCGCCTCGCTGGCAGAGTCGTCGGCGACGTACGGCGGCTTCATCGCGCCCCTCGTGATGGCCGGCGTCGGCATGGGCCTGGTCTTCCCGTCGATCTCGAACGCCGTCATGGGCGGGCTGGCGGAGGCCGACTTCGCGATCGCCTCGTCGTCCAACTCGACGGTCCGGGAGTTCGGTGTGGCGCTCGGCGTCGCGGTGCTCACCGCGGTCTTCACCGGCAACGGCGGGACGATCTCGCCCACCGGCTACGACGGCGCCGTCGGCCCAGCGCTCCTCACGGGTGCCGGCGCGGTGCTCATCGCCCTGGTCGCCGCGGTCTTCACCCCACGCAGGGTGGCAGACTCGGCCCGTGCCTGAGCCCCGTGCGGTCGACGCCTTCTCGCTCGCCCTTGACGACCTGTTCCTCGAGCCCGAGTCGGTCGTGGCGGGAGAACCCACGGCGGGCGTCGCGACGCTCCACGAGCTGACGGGGATCGAGGTCGGGGTCTGGGAGTTGACGCCGGGGACGGTGACCGACACCGAGGTCGACGAGGTCTTCGTGGTCATCGCGGGAGCGGGCACCGTGGAGTTCCGCGGGTCCGGGGAGGTCGTCGAGCTGCGGCCGGGGGTCGTCGTACGCCTCAAGGCGGGCGACCAGACGACGTGGACGGTGACGGAGACCCTGCGGAAGGTCTGGGTCACGCCCTGAGCGCAGGCTGCACCGACTCGGGCAGCGGTACGGCGAGCGCGGCGACGAAGAGCCGGACGCTGCGCTCGGTCATCGCCGCCGCCGACTCGTCGGGGTGGTCGAGCCACCAGTTGACCAACGAGTCGACGATGCCCATCCACACCGCGGTCATGGCGGAGACGTCGGTGGGATCCGTGTTGCCGCCCAGGGCGAGCATCTCGCTCACGCCATCGTGGGCGAGGGCCGTGATCCGGTCCGTGTAGAAGGCGAGCTCTGCCGCCACGCTCTCGTCGGTCCGCGGCACGGTCGCGTCGAAGAAGAGTCGCCACAGCCACGGCTGCTCCTCGAGCAGCCCGAAGATCCCCTCGAGCGTGCGCAGCGCCCGCTCCAGACCGACCACCCCACTCACGGCGATCCGCTCGATCTCGTCGACGAGGATTGCGCCGGAGTGATGCAGCGAAGCGGTCAGGAGGCCCTCCTTGGAGCCGAAGTAGGCGTAGACGAGCGGCTTGGAGATCCCAGCACGGGCGGCGACGTCAGCGACCGAGGTGGCGGCGTACCCCTGGAGACCGAAGGTCTCCGCGGCGGCACGCAGGATCTGGTCCTCGCGATCGGCGCGCGGGACGCCCTTGGTCCCTGCTCCCCGAGCCCGCGTCGTCCCGCTCATGCGAAGAGTCTAGACACCCAATTGACCCTGAGGTAACTTACCCGAGAGTCAATTGATCCTTTGGAGAGTTCCCGTGCACGACTTCCTCGACATGTGGCACAACCCGGTCACCTACGCCATCCCGTTCTTCCTGCTCACGATCGCCATCGAGCTCGCGGCGCTGAAGTGGCTGGATCACGACGACAACCTGACCGGCTACCTCTACCGCGACGCCAAGACGTCCATCCTGATGGGACTCGGCTCGCTGGTCACCACGACCGTGCTCAAGGTCGGCGTCTTCGTGGTCTACAGCGTCCTGTGGACGTATGTCGCGCCGTGGCAGGTCCCGATGACGTGGTGGGGCATCCTCGCGGGCGTGGTCGCGGTCGACTTCGCCTACTACTGGAACCACCGCTTCGTGCACCGGGCCCGGGTCGGCTGGGCTGCCCACCAGGCGCATCACTCGAGCGAGTACATGAACTTCGCGACCGCACTGCGGCAGAAGTGGAACCCGTGGTTCGAGTTCTTCTTCTTCCTGCCGCTGCCGCTGCTCGGGTTCTCGCCGGTGTCGATCTACATCGCCTTCTCGATCAACCTGATCTTCCAGTTCTACGTCCACACCGAGATGATCAACAAGATGTGGCGGCCGATCGAGCTGGTCTTCAACACGCCGTCACACCACCGGGTCCACCACGGCTCCGACCCGATCTACCTGGACAGGAACTACGCGGGCATCTTCATCATCTGGGACCGCATGTTCGGCACCTTCCAGCCGGAGCTGAAGCGGCCGACGTACGGACTGACCAAGCCGGTGACGACGTACAACCTGATCAAGCTGCAGTACGGCGACTACCGCGCGCTCTGGACCGACGTCCGCAACTCGTCGTCGGTCAAGGAGGCCCTGGGCTGGATCTTCGGTCCTCCCGGGTGGGCGCCGGAGGGGAAGACCCCGACGTCATCCTCGACGGTGGCCGAGCGCGAGCCCGAGCCCACGACGGTGCCGGTCGCCTGACGTCAGCGGCGCGCACCCTCGCGACGCATGGCGCGAACGGTCCACAGGCCACCCGTCAGGGCGGTACAGACCTCAATCATCGAGCGAAGGTGGAATCTCATCGGTTCTCCTCGGGGCGGTGGCGCCGGGTCCCGACGACACCGAATGAGACGGTCCCGTGGTGTCGTCATGACGCGGACACTCTCTGAATGCCCACGACGGTGGTTCTCATTCCTCCGGCGCTGCTGAGCAGGGCGTCAGAGCGTGCTCAGGACGCCGGCCGCGGCCGCCAGCACGAGCGTGAGGACCACGCCTCGGCGCAGTGCCAGCAACAGGACCAGCGCACCCGCCAGCACGCCCCACTGCCAGGCGTCGGTGAGCGAGCGGGCGAGCGGCACCGCCGAGCCGTGGATCGCCCCGATCGCGGCCGGGCCGGCCCCGTCGAGGAAGGTGCGCACCCGGGTGTCCGCCCGTAGGGCGGAGAAGTGCCGACCACCGAGCAGGACGAAGAGGAATGATGGCGCGAAGGCGACTCCGGCCGCCAGCAGCGCGCCGCCGAGTCCTGCGGCGGCCCACCCCACCACGGCGACGGTGTGCACGACCGGCCCGGGCGTGACCTGACCGAGCGCGACCGCGTTGAGGAACTCACCCTGCGTCATCCACCCGCGGCCGTCGACCGCGTCGCCCTGCATCAGCGGCACGATCACGAACCCGCCGCCGTAGGAGAGGGCGCCGACCTTGAGCGCGGTCAGTGCCAGCGGCAGGAGTACGCCGACCCCGCCCGTCATCAACGCGACCTTGGCGACCAGCGGCAGGACCACCGCGTTCGGCCCGCGGCGTTCGCGGGGTCCGGCGTCGGTCGGCCGGCGGATCAGCAGCTCTGTCACGCCGCAGCCCAGGAGGACCAGCACCAGCCACGGCCCGACCGTGGCAGAGGCAGCGGCACCGATGACGAGCCAGATGAACCAGCGCATCGAGGTGCGGCGGGAGAAGCTCGCGGGCGTGAGGCCCCAGCCGGCGTGGATCGCCACGGCAGCCACGGCGGCACCGGCTCCCGCGCCGGCGCCGAGGACCCACGCCGGCGGGTCGCCGAGGAAGAGCCCCGACAGGGCGAGGATGAGGACGAGCCCGGGCAGGATGAACGCCAGGCCTCCGGTCATCGCGCCCGCGGGGCCACGGAGCCGCCAGGCGGTGTAGATCGACAGCTGGGTCGAGGCCGGGCCGGGGAGCAGGTTGCACGTCGCGATGGCGTCCTCGAACTCCACGGCGTCGATCCACCCACGGCGCTCGACGACGGTGTCGCGCAGCATCCGGATATGGGTCGGTGGGCCGCCGAAGCCGAGCACACCGATCCGCCCCCACTCCCGCAGGATCGTCGCGAGGGGCACGCCGGGTGCGGTCACGGCCCCAGCCTGTCATCGATCAGCCGGTGTTGCGCAGCCCGGCGGCGATGCCGTTCACCGTCAGCAACAGGGCCCGCTCGAGCTCGGGTGAGACGTCGTCGCCAGCCGCTCGGGTGCGGGCGAGGAGCGAGACCTGCAGCGCGTGCAGCGGGGCGAGGTAGGAGTCACGGAGCTCGAGCGTGTGCCGCAGCACCGGCGCCTCCTCGAGCAGCTCGCTCTGTCCGGTGACGGCCAGCACCTCGCGGAGCGTCCGCTCGTGCTCCGCCCTGATCTGCTCGAAGAGATCCTGGTGCTCGCCGGGGACCAGCGCGGCGACGTACTCGGCGGCGATGGTGAGGTCGGTCTTGGTGAGCGTCATCTGGACGTTGGAGAGGAACGTGCGGAAGAAGGCCCAGGAGCCGTACATCTCGGCGAGCTGGTCGGCGCGGCCGGCCTCGCGGGCAGCAGCGAGGCCGGAGCCGACGCCGAACCAGCCGGGCACGTTGATCCGTGCCTGCGTCCAGCCGAAGACCCACGGGATCGCGCGGAGGTCGTCGAGCCCACCGAGGCCGCCCGGGCGCTTGGACGGACGGGAGCCGATGTTGAGCTTCCCGAGCTCGTCGACCGGGGTCGCCGAGACGAAGAAGGGCACGAGTGACGGGCTCTCGACGAGCTCCAGATAGGCCGACTGCCCGGAGGAGGCGATCAGGTCCATCGTGTCGTTCCAGCCCTCGAGGACATCGGTGGGCAGCAGCGAGCGGCGGTGCAGGACGGCGGCCTCGAGGACCGCAGCCAGCGCGCCCTCGAGGTTGTGCCGGCCGAGGCCGGGCAGCGAGTACTTGTCGGAGATCACCTCACCCTGCTCGGTGACCTTGATCGGCCCGTCGAGGCTGCCGTAGGGCTGGGACATGATCGCCTCGGCCGTCGGGCCACCACCGCGACCGACCGAGCCGCCCCGGCCGTGGAAGAGGCGGAGCACCACACCGTGGGCGCGGGCGATGTCGCGCAGAGCGCGCTGGGCGCGGTGGATCTGCCACTGGGAGGCGGCGATGCCGGCGCCCTTGGAGGAGTCGGAGTAGCCGAGCATGATCTCCTGCACGTCGCCGCGCGCCGCCACGATCCGGCGGTAGGTCGGCTCGGAGAGGAGCGCGTCGAGCAGCGGCCCCGCGGCCTCCAGTTCGGCGACGGTCTCGAAGAGCGGCGCGAAGCCGATCCGTGCGGTCGCCGCTTCGTCCTCGCTGCCCACGTCGACCAGGCCGGCCTCGCGTGCCAGGACGACGACGGCGAAGAGGTCGTCGATGTCGTGGGTCATCGAGACGATGTAGGTCTCGATCACGTCCGGCCCGAAGGTGTCGAGCGCGGTGCGGATCGTGTCCATCAGCTCGAGGCTCGCGGTCGCGGCCTCGCCGAGCCCGGTGCGCACCGCACCGACCAGCGGGCGACGGCTCGCCATCTCGCGCCCGAGCACCTCGATCCGCGCGGCATGGTCCAGGTCGACGTACGCCGACCCCGACCCCTCCACGCGGGCGAACAGCTCCGCGAGGGCGGCGTGATGCTTCGCGGAGTGCTCGCGGATGTCGAGCGTGGCCAGGCCGGCCCCGAACGCGACGGCCGTCCGGATCAGGCGCAGCAGCGCACCGTCGGCGGTGAGCTCGTCGCCGGCGGAGAGCAGCGAGTCGCGGATCAGGACGAGGTCCTCGACCACGCCCGAGAACGACAGGTAGTCGCGCAACGGCTCGTGCGGCGTGCCGTGCGCGAGCCGGTCGGCGGTGCGCTGGAGCCGCACCTTGATGAAGGTGAGCTTGCAGCGGTACGGCTCCTCGGCGTTGAGCCGGCGGATCGTCGCCCAGGTGATCGGCAGCGCCTCCGCGTCGGCCTCGAGGCTCGCGTGCAGCTCCTCGGAGACCGTCACGATGCGGGTCGAGGAGCCGAACTCCGCGAGCAGGTCGTCGACGAGCTCGACCAGCGTGTCGAGGCCGGCCGTGTGCTGGAGGTGCAGCACGTCGAGCGTCACAGCCGGGGTGACGTTGGGGTTGCCGTCTCGGTCGCCGCCGGCCCACGTGCCGAAGCGGAGCAGTCGGCCCTCGGTGGGCACGGTGGTGCCGATGGTGGCGAGCTGGTGGTCCAGCTCGGCGAGCAGCGCCGGGACCACGTCGCGGGCGAGCGAGGTCAGGTAATAGATGGCGGTGCGGGCCTCGTCGGTCGGCTCCGGGCGCGAGGTGCGCAGCTCGTCGGTCTGCCACAGCATGTCGACCAGCTCCGCGAGGCGTCGGGTGTCGCCCGTGCCACCGCGCGGGTCGGCGAGCTCGTCGACCGTGTCGACGATGCGGCGCAGGAGCACGAGCACGCTGCGGCGGCTGGCCTCGGTGGGGTGCGCCGTGAAGACAGGTCGGTACTCCAGCCGACCGAGGATCTCGTCGAGGAGCGGGCGGTCGAGGTCACCGGCGACGAGCGCCTCGCCGATCCGGCCCACCGCGGCGGAGAGCGGCCCGGACTCGCCGTCCGAGAGCTCGCGCCAGCGGTGGAGCTGCTCGGTGGCGTTGACCAGCTGGAAGTATGCCGCGAACGCTCGCGCCAGGGTGACCGCCGTGTCCTCGTCGACCCCGGCGAGCACGTTGCGCAGCTCCGCACTGTCGGGCTCACGGGCCAGTCGGCGTACACGCTCGACGAGGTCCAGCAGCTCGGGACCCTCGTGCCGGGCGAGGGCCTCGCCGAGGAGCGTGGAGAGCAGCCGGACCGACGCACGGAGCGCCGCGTGGCGCTGGTCGGAGGCCACACCGCCGCCGAAGACGGCAGGGTCGGGGGAGCGACGGTCGGCCTCGAGGATCTCCTGGACGGATCGGGTCACGGACCCAGCCTAGGCAAGGATGGAACGATCAAACAGAGGCGTCCGCCGGCGCGAGTGCGACCGGCAGTGTGGCGTAGCCGCGGAGGATGCGGGTGGTGCGCCGCGAGGCGCCCGGCTCGAGCATGAGCTCCGGGAAGCGGTCGAAGAGCGTCCTCAGCCCGACCTCCCCCTCCATCTTCGCGAGCTGAGCCCCCAGGCAGTAGTGCCGCCCGGCGCTGAAGGCGTGGTGGTCACGGGCGTTGTGGCGCGCGACGTCGAAGGAGAGCGGGTCCTCGAAGACGCCTGGGTCGTGGTTGGCCGCGGCGAGCACCGTGGTGACCGCCATCCCGGCGGGGATCCTGCGGCCTCCCACCTCGGTCGTCACGGCGGCGATCCGGCCGGTGAGGAGGACCGGCGGGTCGAGCCGCAGGATCTCGTCCACGGCGTTGGGCCACAGGTCGGGCTCGGTACGGAGGCGCTCGAGCTGCTCGGGGTGGGAGGCGAGCAGTGCGACACCGTTGCTGAGCAGGTTGACCGTCGTCTCGAAGCCCGCGGCGAGCACGAGCCCGGCCAGCGACTTGAGCTCGAGCTCGGTCAACCCGACGCCCTCCTCGTCCTTGGCGCGGACGAGCTGGCTGAGCAGGTTGTCACCGGGATGGGCGCGCAGCCACTCGAGGTGGGTGGTCAGCCAGCCGTCGAACTGCTCCAGCGCGGTGTCGACGCCCTTGTACGTCGACCACGGGAGCCCGAAGTCGAGCGAGGCGGCCGCGCCCTCGCCGTACTCCAGGATCCTCATCCGCTCGGAGAGCGGCACCCCGAGGATCTCGCTGATGACGGTGACCGGCAGCAGCCCGCAGTAGGAGGTCACCAGGTCGACGGGCGAGCTCGGGTCGAGGCTGTCGAGCAGCTCGCTCGCCACCGCCTGGGTGCGCTCGCGGAGCTGTTCCACCGCCCGGGCGGTGAAGACGCGCGTGACGAGCTTGCGGTAGCGGGTGTGGTCCGGCGGCTCGGTGACGAGCAGGCTGGGCGGCTCGATGGGTGAGAAGACCTCCGAGCGCACGACGTCGGCCATCTTGGCGAGGACCGACTTCTGCAGCGTCGGCATGCCGGTGCGGAAGTCACCGGAGGTCAGGACGTCGCGCACCAGGTCATGTCGCACCGTGACGAAGCTGAACTGCCCGCGACAGATGCCGCCCTGGGCCCGCACCTCGTCGTAGATGCTCTCGAGCTCACCGGCCCGTGTCGGGTCGCTCGCGGTGAGGATGAGCCGGCCCTGGAGGTCCCCCTCCTTTGCGCCCTTCGTGATCACCATCCGGAGTAGCCCGTGCGTCAGGCCCCAGCGGGCGAGGGGCTTGAGCGAGAACATGTTCCCAACCTACGGTCGAGGTATGAGCGACTTCAACGCCCAGACCATCGCGGAGTTCCGCGCCAACCACGGGAAGGTCGGCGGTCCGTTCGAGGGCGCTCCGCTGCTGCTCCTCCACCACATCGGGCGGCGGTCGGGGGAGCGTCACATCGTTCCGCTGATGTATCTGCCCGACCCGGAGGACGCGGCCACCGTCTACATCTTCGCCTCGCGGGCAGGCGCCCCGACGCACCCGGATTGGTACTACAACGTCCTCGACGCCGGGAACGCCTCGATCGAGGTCGGCGACGAGAACGTGGCCGTCTCCGTCCGCGAGGTCCCCGAGCCGGATCGCACGACGATCTACGACCGGCAGAAGGAGCTCTACCCCGGTTTCCGGGAGTACGAGGAGAAGACCGCCGGCATCCGCACCATCCCCGTCCTTGCGCTCACCCGCCAGACGTGATGTCACATCCGGCGGGTGCTGTCTCGTCCTAGGGGCATGAGGATCGCAGTCGCCGGCGGGACCGGCTGGACGGGAAGACTCGTCGTCGCAGCGCTGAAGGCGCGCGGCGATGAGGCGGTGGTGCTGGCCCGATCGGTCGGGGTCGACCTGAGGACCGGCGCCGGACTGGCCGAGCGGCTCGTCGAGGTCGACGCGGTCATCGACGTCACCAACATCGGCACCCAGAGCGCGAAGCGTTCGATCGACTTCTTCCACACCGTCACGTCCACGCTGCTGGAGGCCGAGCGGCGTGCGGCCGTGCGCCACCACGTCGCCCTCTCGATCGTGGGCGTCACGCGGGTCGACCTCGGCTACTACCTCGGCAAGCGCTGTCAGGAGGACCTCGTCCTCCACGACGACCATCGCGGTACGGTCCTCCGGGCCACCCAGTTCCACGAGTTCGCCGCGCAGATGCTGGCCCGGAAGGGGCCGTTCGTGATCGCGCCGAGGATGCTCTGCCAGCCCGTCGCCGTCGCCGAGGTCGCCGACCACCTCGTGGAGCTGGCCCACGGCTCACCGATCGGCCTCGCGCCCGAGCTGGCGGGACCGGAGGAGCACCTGCGGATGGAGGACATGGTCCGACGACTGGCCCGAGCGCGACGTGTACGCCGTCCCGTCGTGCCGATCGCCTTCCCCGGCTCGGTCGGCCGCGGTCTGACAGGCGGCGGACTGCTGCCGACCGCGTCGGGTCCGCGCGGCACGATCACCTTCGACGAGTGGCTCGCCTCCGAGGCGGCTCGGTGAGCATCGAGGCGCCCGGGCGCGAGGGCGAGCTGGCGACGACGTACGACGGAGCGCGGACGCGCCTGGTGAGCATCGCGTACGCCGTCCTCGGCTCCCACTCGGAGGCGGAGGACGTCGTCGCCGACTGCTGGCTGCGACTCGTGGACGCCGATCGACGTGAGCCGGTGCGCGACGTCGAGGGGTGGGCGACCGTGACCGTCGCGCGGGCGGCGCTCGACGTGGCTCGCTCGGCACGCAGGCGCCGCGAGGTCTACACCGGACCGTGGCTGCCTGAACCGGTGGTTGCGCTGGTCGACGGCCCCGGCGGCGTGGACGGCGGTGACCCGCTCGACCGGGTCACCCTCGACGACTCGCTGCGCTACGCGCTGCTCGTCGTGCTGGAGTCGCTGAGCCCTGCCGAACGGACGTCGTGGGTGCTGCACGACCTCTTCGGACTGCCCTTCGACGAGATCGCCACCGCTGTGGGTCGCACGCCTGCCGCCGTACGGCAACTGGCCTCCCGTGCCCGGACGCACGTCCGCGCTGGTGCGCCGCGGGTGGAGGTGACACCGTCGGAGCACGACGCGGCGGTGCGGCGCTTCCTGGCTGCAGCCGCGGGTGGCGACCTCGGTGCGCTCCTCGAGGCGCTCGATCCCGACGTGGTGCTGACCAGTGACGGCGGCGGGTTCGTCTCGGCCGCACTACGCCCGATCGTCGGCGCCGACAAGGTCGGCCGGTTCGTCGCCGGCATCCTCAGCCGCAACGCCGCGACCGCGCGGGTGGTACCGATCCGGGTCAACGGCGAGCTCGGCGTCGGGGTGATGGAGGATGGCGTGCTCACGACCGCGACGTCGTTCACGTTCGACGGCGAGCGGGTGGTGCGGATGGACGTGATCCGTTCGCCGGAGAAGCTCCCGCGCCACCCACGTCGCACGCCGGAGGTCACGTCCTAGGCTCGGAGGCGTGAAGATCTCACTCTGGCCGAACTCCTCCCGCCCCGTCTCCGAGATCCTGGCGGAAGCACGATGGGCCGTGGACGCGGGTTGGCACGGCGTGTGGGTGGCCGACCACTACATGCCCAACACCGGCACCGAGGAGCGCGCTGACGGGGACTACCACGAGGCGTGGGCGCTGCTGCCCGCCCTCGCGGCGGTCACGGAGCGGGTACGGATCGGCGTGCTCGTCTCGCCGACGACCGTGCACCACCCCGCGCTGCTGGCCAAGCGCGCGGCGACCATCGACCACCTGTCCGACGGGCGGATGGTGCTCGGCATGGGCGCGGGCTGGCAGATCAACGAGCACGCGGCGTACGGCTTCGACCTGCTGCCGGCTCGTGAGCGGGTGGACCGCTTCGAGGAGGCGATCCGGATCGTCAACTCGCTGTTGACCGAGGACCGGACGACGTACGACGGGAAGCACTTCCAGCTCGACGACGCCCCCGCCAATCCCAAGCCCGTGCAGGCGAAGCTGCCGATCCTGGTCGGCACGGCCGGCCCGCGGATGCTGCGGATCACCGCACGTCATGCGGACGAGTGGAACAGCTGGGGCGGACCGGAGACGGCGATCCCCAAGCTTTCGCTGCTGCAGACTGCGTGCGACGCGGTCGGGCGCGACTTCGGGTCGATGTGGAAGAGCTCCAACATCATGTTCGACGTCGCCGGGAAGCGTCCGGCGGCACCGGGGCGCGGAATCACCGGCTCACCCGAGCAGCTCCGCGACGCCTTCGGACGGCTTGCCGAGGCGGGCTTCGACGAGCTGATCCTGCCGTCGTGGAACCTCGGCGACTCGCTCTCCGAGCGCCTCGACGCCCTTGCCGAGATCGAGACCGACGTCCTCAGGAGCGCCTGAGCGCGGTCGTGAGCTCCGTGTCGCCGACCGTCGCGGTCACCGGCACCTGTGACTCAGGAGCCCGCCGGCGCGCTCTCGTCGCTCTGGGCCGCCTCGGCGGTCGGCGCCGGGTCCTGTAGGACCGGGTTCTTCGGCGGCTCGAGGCCGTCGACGGAGAGGTCGGCGACGAGGCCGTCGATCGCGTCCTTGGCCTCGTCCAGCGTTGAGCCGGTGAGCCGATCGACGAGGGTGGCGACCGCCTGGTCGAGCGCGGCGTCCGTCGCGTCCGGGTGGGCACGGTGCACGGCGGCCCGGGCCAGGTCGCTCAGCTCGGCCGAGGTCGCGACAGCGGGCTGCGGGTCGGTGGTCGGGTCCGTCTGCTGCGGCTCAGTCGTGGGCTCGGTCGCGGGGTCGGTGCTCGGGTCAGTCGTGGGCTCGGTACCGGGGCTGGTCGAGCCGCCGGTCGTGCCCGGCTTCTCCCCGACGGTCGGCTTCGTGGGCAGGGTGGTGGGTTTGACCGCCCGGACCACGGCGACCGCCGACGCCAGGGCGGTGACGTGCTTCTTCGGCGTGTGCTTCTTCGCGGGCTCGGTGACCGTCTCGGTCACGACGGGCGTGGTGGAGCGCGCCGGCTCGACGGCGCTGACGTCCACAATGTTGATCCCCGTCTCGAATCCGCCCTGATAGGCCGCGGTGCTGGCCAGCACCTGGTCGACGTACGCCGTCGAGTGGTTGTAGGTGAAGACGGCAGCCTTCCGCCCCGCGGCCGTGGAGAGATCCTCGGAACCGGAGCAGAGGTAGACGGCCGCGGCGAGCGCGGCGTCGTCGAGGTCCTGCGGGTTGCGCTGCCCGTCGCCGTCAGCGTCGACGCCGACGGTGGCCCATGTGGAGGGCAGGAACTGCATCGGGCCGACGGCGTGGTCGTAGGTCGCATCCCCGTCGAGGGCACCACCATCCGTGTCGGCGACCAGGATCGTGCCGGCGGTGCCGGTGAGGGCCGGGCCGATGATGCCCGGCGTCGCGAGACCGTTGCCGTCCACGGTGCTGCCCTGGGTCCGGCCGTGGTCGGACTCGATCCTCCCGACACCGGCGAGGAGCGACCAGTCGAGATGGCAGTTGGGGTCAGCGGAGTCGATGACCGTGGCGGCCCGTTGGTAGGCGACCTGCGCAGCCGTCGGGACGTCGGACCACGAGGCGGCGACCGACGTGAGCGCAGGCTTGGCCGCGGCCGTGGAGCGCGGGGTCCACACGCTGGCCGGGTCGGCGCCGGCAGGGCTGACCTCCAGCGCGGGAGCCGGGACAGGAGTCGGAGTCGGGGTGACGGTGGGCGCCTGCGAGGCCGACCGCGTCGGCGCGGCGGTCGGCAGCACGCGGTCGTGTCCGTGGGTGACCTGCACCAGACCGGTGACGGCGAGGACGCCGATCGGGACGGCGGTCAGGAGACGGGGAGTCATGGGAAGCTCACTTCGGAATCAACTGTGGAACTCACTGAGGGTAGGTCGCTTCGCGACCGCCCGATCACCAATCCGCCCTCTCGGGCCGGAATCCACCCGAAGCTCTCACCCTCCGTTCACCCGTTTCACATCTGGCGGTCGAGGTTCTCGATCAGGGCGGTGAGCTCATCGCGGAGCCTGAGCGCCTCGGCGTGGGTCATCCGCATGGCCTTCCCCAGCCGCGTGGGTACGTCGACCACCTGCTCCCGCACCGCCATGCCGGTCTCCGTCACCTCGACCAACACCCGTCGCTCGTCCTCGGTGTCGCGACGACGGCTCACAAGACCGGTGACCTCGAGGCGCTTGAGAAGAGGCGTGAGCGTGCCGGAGTCGAGTCGCAGCCGCGCGCCCACCTCGGTGACGCTCATCGGCTCACCTGCCTCCCAGAGCACGAGCATCACGAGGTACTGCGGGTAGGTGAGGCCGGTGCCCGCGAGGAGTCGGGCGTACTCCCGTGTCACCGCACGCGTGGCGGCGTACAGCGGGAAGCAGAGCTGCGCGTCGAGCTGCAGCTGGGGGTACGTCGGCTCGCTCATGATTCGTCGATGCTACCTCTTGCCATATTGAATTGTGCGCAATACGTTTGTGCGCATGACACCTATCTACACCGCCTCAGCGGTCAGCACGGGCGACGCCCGCAACGGTCACGTGGCGTCCACCGACGGCCTGATCGACACCGACGTCCGCGTCCCGAAGGAGATGGGCGGAGCCGGTGGCGCCACCAACCCCGAGCAGCTCTTCGCGGCCGGTTACGCGGCCTGCTTCCACCAGGCGCTCAAGGCCGTCGGTGGCAAGGCGAAGGCCGACCTCACCGACTCCGAGGTCGTCGCGGACGTCTCGATCGGCGACAACGGCAGCGGGGGCTTCCAGCTCGCCGTCCAGCTCGAGGTGACGATCCCGAACGTGGACGCCTCGGTCGCGCAGGAGCTCGTCGAGCAGGCCCACCAGGTCTGCCCCTACTCGAACGCCACGCGGGGCAACGTGGAGGTCGCGCTCACCGTCGCCTGAGCCGCTCGGCTCAGTGCGCCTCCTCCACGGAGTGCGAGTCCGTCAGCGTGAGGGCGCCGAAGCCGGCGATGACGCCCACGACCGCGGCGAGCAGGCCGAAGGTCACCCGCTCTCCGTGGAAGAAGCTCTGGACCAGCTCGTGCGTCCACGTGCCGGCCGGCAGGACGGCGGTGACGAGCGTGGCGATGAGCGTGCCGACCACCGCAGTGCCGACGCTGGTGCCGACCTCCTGGGCGGCGTCGTTGAGGGCGGCGGCGATGGAGGTGCGGTTCTCCGGCATCGCGTCGACGAGCGCGACCGCGCAGATCGTCATCACGGTCCGCAGGCCGATCGTGAAGACGACCATGAAGATCGCGATGGCGACGTACCCGTGGAAGACGCCCCATGCCAGGCCGGCCGTGCCGCCGGCGAGCAGCGCGCTGCCGATGAGGCACGCGATGCGGTGGCCGAAGGTCTTGCCGAGGTACTCCGAGACCGGGGTCGCGAGCAGCATCGTGACGATGAGCGGCAGGTTGGCGAGGCCGGCGCGGACCGGGCTCCAGCCATAGGCGTACTGGAAGTGCAGGATCAGGGCGAACATCACGCCGGCCATCGCGATCGCGGTCCCGACCTGGGCGATCGTGGCGCCGCGGACGGTGTTGTTGGTGAAGACG
The DNA here is from genome assembly GCF_020715565.1 of Nocardioides sp. Kera G14. Taxonomy (NCBI): domain Bacteria; kingdom Bacillati; phylum Actinomycetota; class Actinomycetes; order Propionibacteriales; family Nocardioidaceae; genus Nocardioides; species Nocardioides sp. Kera G14. Next base: position 3,274,403 of record NZ_CP085839.1, read on the forward strand.
CCGAGGTCGAGCATCGGGTCGGTGGTGCGGCGCTCGTGGACGATGAACGCGATCAACGACAGGACCGCGCCGATCCCTGAGGCCCAGGTGGCGAGTGACGTCCAGCCGTGGTCGACGCCGCTGGTGGCGGTGTAGCAGGCGAGTCCGATGGTCGTGATCGAGAGGATCGCGCCGGGCAGGTCGAGCCTGTCATCGGTGAGGCCGGCCGGGTCGTCGGCGGCAACGCCGCGCCAGACGCCGATGATCGCGATCAGCGCGATCGGTGCGTTGACGACCAGCAGCCACTCCCAGCGGACGTGCGCCAGGGCGGTGCCGCCGAGCAGCGGGCCGAGGATGAAGCCGCTCATGCCGACGATGATCATCACGGTCATGGCGCGCATCCGCAGTGCCTGCTCCTCGAAGAGCCGGAACACCAGTGAGTTGGTGATCGGCGCCATCATCGCGGCGGCCACGCCGAGGGCGGCGCGCAGCGCGATCAGTTGGCCGGCGCTGTCGACCCAGACGACGAGCAGGCTCAGCAGGCCGAAGAGCGTGAGGCCGACCATGAGCACCCTGCGGCGACCGAGCCGGTCGGCCGCGGCACCCGCCGTGAGCAGCAGCCCGCCGAACGTGAGCGAGTAGGCACCGGTCACCCACTGCAGCGAGGTGGTGCTGCTGCCGAGGTCGCGGCCGATGGTCGGCAGCGCGATCGAGAGGAGGGTGTTGTCCACCATCTCGACGAAGAAGGCGAGACAGAGGGCGAAGAGCGGGATCCACGCCGCCTTCAGCGACGTGTACGTCTTCGCCGGAGCGATGGTCGTCGTGGTCATGGTGTCACTGTGCGATGCGCCGGTTTCAGCCCACCTTCATCCCGCTTTCGGGTGGGTGGCAGCGCGGCTGCGTGCCGGTGGCATGATCGGGCTCCCACGGGATCCATAGGAGAGTCATGAACACGCCCGGGATCAGCTTCCCGCAGGTCGCCGGAGCGCGGTCGACGACACCCACCGCCATCGCCATCCTCGCCGACGCCGTGCGCGGGACCGACCCGGCGCTGGCCGACCGCATGGCCGCGAACTCGTCGTGGCGCAAGGACTACATCGACTTCTTCGCCGCGATGACCGCGCTGAGCGCGGACGCCGAAGCGGCGATCACGATCGCGCGCGCCGGCCTGGAGTCGATGCGGGGCCGTCTGCTCGTCGCGACCGACGCCGGCGACGTACCGCTGGAGGAGGCGAAGCTCGACACGGCGCCCAGCCACACGAGCGAGACCATCGTCGGGTCGGCTTCCCCTGCCGAGGTGCTGGCGATCCCCTATCGCGGCCGCATCCTCAGCGGGGACGAGCTGCGTGAGCAGCTGCATCGCTGGCGCGATGCGGCCATCGTGGAGCCGGGCTTCGTGACGGCGATCGAGTATGCGATCGAGCACCCCGAGGTGCTGCGGATCGAGGGGCGTCAGGTCATCCTGCTCGGTGCCGGCGCGGAGATGGGGCCGCTCGAGGCGCTGGCCGCGTGGGGGGCCGACGTGGTCGCCTGCGACGTCCCTGTCGACCGGGTCTGGGAGCGGATCCGCTCGATCGCGTCCGCCGGTGCCGGTCGCGTCACTGCGCCCGTGGACACCGGCGCGAGCGTGCCGGGCGTCGACCTCTCCGCCTCGCCGACCGCGTTGGCCGCGTGGCTGCAGAGCGTCTCGTCGCCCGGCAAGGCTCCGCTGCTCGCTACGCATGCGTACGCCGACGGCGGCCAGCACGTGCTTCTCTCGGCCGCCGCCGACCTCATCGCCACGACGCTTCTCGCCGACCACGACGACACTGCACTGGCCTACATGGGTACGCCGACCGACTCCTACCTCGTGCCGAGCTCGATCATGGACGACTCCCGTGCCCGGTGGGCCTCGCGCCCTGCCGGGCTCCGCCTGGCCCAGGGCCTCACCCGGGCCGTCTCGATGGGCAACCTCTTCCGCCCGGCGTACGCCGCCGCACACGACACCCGCGAGTGGGGCGTCGCCGACATCATGCTGCCGATGCAGGGGCCCAACTACGCGCTGGCGAAGCGGCTGCAGCGGTGGCGCGGCGTGATCGCCGCCCACGACGGCCACACCGCCTCGCTCAACGTCGCGCCCGCCTCGTGGACCCGCTCGGTCACGAAGAACCGCGTCTTCAACATCGCCTACTCCGGCGCCTCGAGCTTCGGCGCCGAGATCTTCCCCGCCGACACCTCTCGCTGGCTGATGGCCGCGAAGTTGGCCGTCGACGTCGCCACTCCGTCCTTGGTCGACCGGTCGCACCCCGAGGCGCTGCTGTACGCCGACGCGAACCACGGCGGCTTCTGGCGGGTGGCCTACGAGCCGAAGTCCGCGCTCGGCATGGCGGCCGTGGCCGGACTGCCGTCCGTGATCGGAATCGGCGGGCGGGGCCCGTCGGCCTGAGCTCAGCTCAGCTGCAGAGCCCGTTGCGGGCGGGGTCGTCGTACTGCGTCTTGGGCAGCGGGTCACCGGAGGCGCTGGGTGACGTGCTCGGCGAGGGCCTCGGGGTGCCGGTCGAACCGCCGGTCGCCGGGTCACCGGCGGTGATCACGCCCGTGAGAAGGCTGGCGGGGATCGGCTCGTCCTTCTGGAGGGCATTCCAGACCTCGTCAGCCTGCGGCTCCCGCCACTTCACGTGGTCGGGGTCCTCGGGCGGGTAGTAGTTGGGGATCGTGAGGAACTGGATGTTGCCCACGCCGATGCCCCTGAGCTGAAGCCCCAGGCCGGCCATCTTCCTGAGGTTGCCGAGCCCCTTGTCGACCGTCACCGAGTCGATCACCGCCTTGAGGAAGTTGCGCAGCTTGACCGGGTTCGCCAGGACGCCCGCGGTCATCGCCTGGTTGGCAATTGCTCCGATGAAGGCCTGCTGCCGGCGGGTGCGACTGACGTCCGAGCCGTCGCCGATCGGGTCGCCCTGCGGGTTGGTGATGTGGCGCATCCGGACGTAGGTGCGGGACTCGTCGCCGTCGAGGAGTCGATCCTTGCCTGCCTTGATCGTCGTGTGGGTGTAGTCGTTGTCGACCATGTCCTCGGGGATACACATCCGCACCCCACCGATCGCGTCGACCATCGTCTTGAACCCGTAGAAGTCCACGACGATGTGGTGCTCCAGACGGATCCCCGTGAGCTGCTCGAACTGCTGCATCGTGCAGACGGCTCCCCCGACCGCGAACGCCTCGTTCCACAACCTGTGCTCGGCCGCCGGCTGCGCGTCGAACCTCTCCGAAGCGGGGCACGCGGGCCGGTCGACGATCGAGTCGCGCGGGATCGAGATCCCGTACGCACGGCTCCGATCCGCCGAGATGTGGAGCAGGATCGTCGTGTCCGAGCGCTCGCCCGTCGAGGAATCGCCGTCGATGTCGTTGTCGCCCGCACGCGAGTCCGAGCCCATCACGAGGATGTCGATCGGCCCACTCGGCCCGTCGGACGGCCGGTTGGTCAGCTTGTCCTGGTCGTTCGAGACGTGGAATCCGCTGTTGAGGTCCCGATAGAGGTACACCGCCCCCATCGCGACCACGAGCACCACCGCCAGCGCGACGGCGCCCAGGACCCGCAGAACGCGGCGGGGTCTGCGTCGACCCTCGACGCCCGGAGTCGACATGAGGAATTCCTACTCCTTTGCGCCAACTCCGCGCAGGAGAAACCACGTTGGTGGATGGACATCGACTGCCGCGACCTGATCCCCCGAGTCGGCCGCGGCTTGGGCGCATGTGGGCGAGGCCGTCAGCTCTCGTCTTCCGCCGCCCGCCTGCGCAGGCCGTTGGCGACGGTGGCGGTGTACGTGGCGATGAGGCGGTCGAGTGTCTCACCGTCCACCCGCAGGGCCCCGGGTCGCCAGGCGAGAGCGAGGAGGCCGTTCAGGGTCGCCCAGAACATCGCGGCGAGGTCGGCGGGGTCGAGGTCGGTGCGAGCGACGCCGGTCTCGATCGCGTCCCGGATGGCGTCGGCAAGCTTGCCGTTCTGAACGCGCGTCAGCTCGGCGATGCGTGCTACCGCTTCCGGCTCCTCGGCCGGCTCGACGAGGATCCGGAACTCGTGGGGGCGTTCGCGAGCGAACTGAGCATAGGCGGTTGCTGCGCGGAGGAGCCGCTCTTCGGCGGTGCCTTCGGCGGAGTAGGCGGCATCCATGTAGCCACGGTTCTCCTCCATCGCCTGCTCGGCGACCGCGGTCAGGAGAGCCGACCGTCCGCCGACACGGTTGTAGATGGTCTGGATCGCGACGTCGGCCTTCTCGGCCACAGCTTCGAGGGTCAGGGCGTCGCCACCGTGGGTGGCCACGAGCTCGCGGGCGGCATCGACGATCACCTGACGGTTCGCCGCGGCGCGGCGCTGTGTGCGCGTCGGCTCACGAAGGGCCACGGGCGTGTCCGCGTGCTTGGCGGGGCTCATGCGCTGAAGTGTAGTGCGATCCATAATTAGAATCGCTTGCAACCTTGGAACCGCTTCCATATTCTCTGTGTATGCGAAGCGACGTGGCCTTCCCGTCTGGCTCCAAGCTCTGTGCGGCGTGGCTGTATACACCTACCGCGGTGACGAGCAGGGGAAGCAGCGATTCGACGCAAGCCCGGCCGATCATCGTGATGGCGCACGGCTTGGCCGGGGTGAAGGAAGAGCGCCTGGACGCCTTCGCCGAGCGCTTCGCGACGGCCGGCTACGCGTGCTTGGTCTTCGACTACCGCCACTTCGGCGACAGTGAGGGTGAGCCCCGTCAGCTGCTCGACATCGACAGCCAGCGCGAGGACTGGCGCGCGGCGGTCACATTCGCCCGCAGCCTGCCCGACGTGGATGCGGAGCGGGTCGTCGTCTGGGGGACGTCCTTCGGCGGGGGACACGTGATCGTCACCGCTGCCGAGGACGCGCGGATCGCGGCCGCGATCTCTCAATGCCCGTTCACCGACGGCCTCGCCTCGGGGTTCGCGATGTCGCCCGCCACGTCTGCGAAGGTCACTGCTCTCGGGATCCGCGACGTGCTGGCAGCCCGGCTCGGGCACGCGCCGGTGCTGGTCCCGAGTGCCGGGGCGCCGCACACCGCCGCGCTCATGACGACACCCGATGCCCTCGCGGGGGTCTCGGCCCTCATGCCTGCCGGAGCGTCGTACTCCAAGGACGTCGCCGCGCGGATCGCGCTGCAGATCCCGCTCAACCTCCCGGGACGTCGCGCCAAGGACGTCAGCTGTCCGATCTTCTTCGCCATCTGCGAGCGCGACACCGTCGCCCCCGCCGGCCCGACACAGAAGTACGCCGCACAAGCGCCACACGGCGAGATCAAGCTCTACGACGCCGGCCACTTCGACATCTATGTCGGCGACTGGTTCGAGCGCAACGTCGCCGACCAGCTCGACTTCCTCGCCCGCCACGTGCCCGCCATCTGAGGCACTCCGCTCTCACCCGCCCACGCTCTCAGCCCTCTCACCACCCAGGAGACCCTCATGGCCCGCTACGACCTCGCCGGACGCACCGTCCTCATCACCGGCTCCACCGGCGGACTCGGAACCGCACTCGCACGCGCCCTGCGCGCTCGCGGCGCCAACCTCGCCCTGCTCGACCTCGACGCCGACACCGCCCAGCGGCAGGCAGCCGACCTGGGCCCAGAAGCAGTCGCCCGCGGTTGGGCAGCCGACGTCCGCGACCTGGCCAGCCTGCAGAGCGCGATGGACGCCGCGGCCGAGCACTTCGGACGGATCGATGTCGTGATCGCCAATGCGGGTGTCGGGTCGATGGCCCCGATGGAGCGCATCGACCCGGCAGCATGGGAGCGCATCATCGACATCAACCTCAACGGCGTCTGGCGCACCTTCCGAGCGGCACTGCCACACGTCAAGGAGACCAAGGGATACCTGCTCGCCATCTCCTCGATGGCCGCCTTCGTCCACTCACCGCTGAACGGTCCGTACGTCGCCAGTAAGGCCGGCGTCTGGGCACTGTGTGACGCAACCCGTCTGGAGGTCCGCCACTACGGCGTCGGCGTGGGCAGCGTCCACCCCACATTCTTCAAGACGCCGATGATGGACGACGTCCACTCCGACCCCGCCGGAAACACACTGTGGGGCGGCAACAAGAGCGGCCTGTGGAAGATGATCCCGCTCGAGACCGTCGTCGACTCCGTCGTCCACGGCATCGAACACCGCAACGCACTGATCGTCCCCACCCGGGCCAACGCCATCGCGGCCCGCATCCCCGGCCTCGTCCGGCCCCTGGTCGACAGGATCGGGTTCCCCGGCACCACGATCCCCGACGCCATGGCCCAGTCCTCCGAGGCCGGCTGGGTCAGCCGACGATGAGGAAACGTTGATGCGTTGGGGACCAGTCGTCGTCGTGGCGGCGGCAGGCTTGGGAGCGATACGAGCACGAACGATCAGAGCGGTGCCTGCCGAGCTTCGCAGTCCCGCGTTGTGGCTGCCGATCACCACCGCCGGGCCGATCAGCCTGGCCATCGGACGCTGGGCCTATGACCTGATCGCCACACGCATCGCGGATGACGTCGAGGTGACCCGTCATGACGTCGACGGCGGCCAAGAGGTCTATGTCTACCGGCCACCGCAGCCGAACGGCGGTGCGCTGCTCTGGATCCATGGCGGCGGCACTGTTCAGGGAAGGCCGGAGAACGACCACGACCTGTGCAGCCGGCTGGCCCGCGACCAGGGCATCGTCGTGGTCAGTACCCGCTACCGCCTCGCGCCCGAGCATCCGTTTCCGGCAGCCCACGACGACTGCTTCGCCGCGCTGCAGTGGCTCCACCGCTCCACCGACATGCTCGGCATCGATCCAGGTCGGATCGCCGTGGGCGGGGCCAGCGCAGGAGGCGGCCTCGCCGCAGGCGTCGTCCAGCGCGCCCACGACGAGGGGGTCCCGGTCGCCTTCCAGTTGCTCCTCTACCCGATGCTCGACGACCGTACGACGACACGTCCACGCTCTCAGCGCGGCCGCCTTGTGTGGACGCCAGATGCGAACGTCTTCGGCTGGGCTGCGTATCTCGGCGCCGCCCATGCGAGCACGGACCTACCGCGCTACGCAGCACCCGGTCGCCGTACCGACCTCGCCGGACTCCCGCCTACCTGGATAGGCGTCGGGGACCTCGACCTCTTCTACGAAGAGGACACGGGCTACGCCCAGCGCCTCAAGGCTGCCGGGACGGCGGTCGACCTGCGCATCGAGCCGGGGATGTATCACGCCGCCGACTACCTCAAGCACACGTCCCCGTCGATGCGGGCCTTTCGGCAATCGATGTTCGACGCCGTCGGACGCGGCCTTGGCTCCCCGTGCTCTTGAACACCCTTGAAAGCCCACGGGACCGCTCAGCTTCAGCGCGGCTTCTCCCACCTCACACCGGGGAACCGCTCGAAGTCGCTGTCGAAGCTGACAATGGCGGCCCTATGCTCGAGCGCAAGCGCAGCGAGATGGGCGTCGTTGGTGAGGTTGCCTCCGACACCGACCGCCGACAGCATCTCCGCCATCAGGCGAGCGTGGCTCTGTCCCGGGTGGAGGACCTGCGCAGATCGCGCCGCCAGCCAGGCATCGACCGTTGCCATTGCCTCGGCCGGCGTCAGAGGTGAGGCCATCACCCGCGGATGAGTGACCAGCCGGACGAAGCCGATCAGCACCAGCCAGGAGAAGCCGACCGGGGTACTGCCAGAGAGGGCGCTGTCGAGCCAGTGCTTGGCCGCACGGTGGTGCGGAGACTGAGAGTCCCGGGCATAGACGAGGACGTTGACGTCAACGAGTTTCATCGATCGCGGTGTGCACTCGACAGGAAGTCGTCGACATCCAGGTCGCTGAGCACCGCGCCGGCGTGCTCCAGATCAATCTTCAGTCCGAGCGGCGAGCTGGGCGTTTCGAAGACGTAGTCAACGCGTGGCGTGCTCTCGCGGATCGCATCGTTGAGCGCGCGCTTGAACGAGACGCCCTTCGCTGCCATCCGCTCCCGGACCAGCTGTTCGACGTCCGGATCCAGAGTCACCGTCGTACGCACACTGACAGCATAGCATCAGCTCATGATGCCTTGCTGTCAGTGCGCCATGTCGACGAAGCGGCTGTAGTGGCCCTGGAAGGCGACGGTGATGTCGCGGGTCGGACCGTTGCGGTGCTTGGCGACGATCAGGTCGGCCTCGCCGGGGCGGGTCGACTCCTTCTCGTAGACGTCCTCGCGGTGCAAGAGGATGATCATGTCGGCGTCCTGCTCCAGTGATCCCGACTCACGGAGGTCGGCGGCCATCGGCTTCTTGTCGGCACGCTGTTCGGGGCCACGGTTGAGCTGGGAGAGCGCGATGATCGGGAGCTCGAGCTCCTTGGCCAACAGCTTGATCTGGCGGGAGAACTCCGAGACCTCGAGCTGCCGGCTCTCGACCTTCTTGCCCGAGCTCATCAGCTGCATGTAGTCGATCACGATCAGCTTGAGGTCGTGCTTCTGCTTGAGCCGGCGGGCCTTCGACCGGATCTCCATCATCGTCATGTTGGGGGAGTCATCGATGAACATCGGCGCAGCAGAGACGTCGCCCATCTTGGCGGCCATCTTGTTCCAGTCCTCGTCGGTCATGTTGCCGTTGCGGATGTGGTTGAGCGGGATCTTCGCCTCCGCGCTCAGGAGTCGCATCGCGATCTCCGAGCGCGTCATCTCAAGGCTGAAGAAGACGGACGCCAGGCCACTGTGGATCGACGCCGCACGACAGAAGTCCAAAGCGAGCGTCGATTTACCCATAGCTGGTCGAGCGGCGACGATGATCATCTGGCCGGAGTGGAAGCCGTTGGTGAGGTCGTCGAGGTCGGCGAAGCCGGTGGGGACGCCGTATAGTCCCTGCTCCCGGTTGGCGATCGCCTCGATCTCGTCGACGACGTCGTGCATGAACTCCGACAGTGGCGCGTAGTCCTCGCTCGAGCGCTTCTCGGCGATCTTGAAGACCTCGGCCTGGGCCTGGTCGACGATGTTGTCGACGTCGCCCTCGGCGGCGTAGCCGATCTGGACGATCTTGGTGCCGGCGTCGACGAGGCGGCGGAGGATCGCCTGCTCCCGGACGATCTCGGCGTAGAAGCTCGCATTGGACGCGATCGGCACGTTGGCGGTGAGGGTGTGGAGGTACGGCGCCCCGCCGATCTTCAGCAGCTCTCCGCGGCGCTCCAACTCCCGGCCGACAGTGACGATGTCGACCGGCTCGTTGCGCCCGTAGAGGTCGATGATCGCGTCGTGGATGACCTCGTGCGCCGGGCGGTAGAAGTCGGGCCCTCGGAGGACCTCCGCGACATCGGCGATCGCATCCTTGGAGATCATCATCGCCCCGAGCACGGACTGCTCCGCCGCCATGTCGTGCGGGGGCGTGCGGTCGGCGGGGGAGGTCGGGCGCTGGCCCGGCTCATAGGGCGCCGGACCATCACCGAAATCGTCGAAAGGCGGCTCGACAAGGTCCGGTTCGGTCATACTCATGCACGCGACGTTAAGCGCCTCCACCGACAGTTCGCGACTCGGTACGCGACCTTCGGCGGCAAGTTATCCACAGGGCATGGGGAAAACTGCGCCGAAGATGGGGAGGAGCGGCGTGTCGATGTGCACAGACTGGGGATCACCCTGTGCACGGAGTCACCACTTGTGTCACAAAAGTGCCTCTGACCTGCGGGAACACCTTCCCCACGGTGTGGAGGACAAATACATCCGGGCGTGTCGCGTTCACCCGTTCGTCAACCGTGCGTCCCGAGGAGCTTTGTCGACATCCCACTTGGGACGGTCCCAATCCACAGGCTGACCCCGGTTATCCACCGGGCGTCCGCTGCACCTATTCTCCAGCCGTGAAGGCCGACCGGGAGATCCTGCGGCTCGCCCTGCCGGCGTTCCTGGCCCTGGTCGCCGAGCCGCTCTTCCTGCTCGCCGACTCCGCCATCGTCGGCCACCTCGGGACCGCTCCGCTCGCCGGTCTCGGCATCGCCGGCGTCGTACTCCAGACCGTCGTCGGCGTCTGCGTCTTCCTCGCCTACGGCACCACCGCAGGCGTCGCCCGCCGGCTCGGCGCGGGGGACCTCCGTGAGGCCCTCGCCCAAGGCGTCGACGGACTCTGGCTCGCCGTTCTGATCGGCATCGTCGTGACCGTGCCGGTCATGCTCGCAGCCCGGCCCCTGGCCATCGCCGTGGGAGCCGACGGGGGCGTGGTCGACGAGGCGACGACGTACCTCCGGATCGCGGTGCTCGGTGTGACCCCGCTGCTGCTCATGCTCGCCGGCAACGGCGTGCTCCGCGGGCTGCAGGACACCCGCACTCCCCTGGTGGTCGCGGTCGGCGGCAACGTCGCCAACATCGCCCTCAACCTGATCCTGGTGAACGGCGTCGGGATGGGGATCGCGGGCTCCGCACTCGGGTCGGTGCTCGCCCAGCTCGCGAGCGCGGTCGCCTTCGTCGCCGTGGTGGTCGCTGGAGCCCGCCGACACGGAGCGAGCCTTCGCCCCGACGTCGCGGGCATCCGGAGCGCCGCGCGGGCTGCCGTCGCACTCGTCATCCGCACGATCACGCTCCGCGTGGCCCTCCTCGTCACGACGTACGCCGTCACCCTCATCCCCCTCACCGCCGCTGCCACGCAGGCGACCCACCTGGCCACGCACCAGATCGCCTTCACGCTGTGGACCTTCCTCGCCTTCGTGCTCGATGCGATCGCGATCGCGGCGCAGGCACTCACGGGCCGGAGCCTCGGCGCGGGCGACCTCGAGGGCACGCGCCGGCTCACGACCCGGATGATCTGGTGGGGCCTCTGGAGCGGCCTCGTGACCGGGGCGCTGCTCGCTGCGGCCAGCCCGTTCCTCGGCGCGCTCTTCACCGGCGACCACGACGTGCGTCATGCGCTCGTCCCTGTGCTGCTCGTTGCCGCGATCTCACAGCCTGTCTGCGGGGTGGTCTTCGTCCTGGACGGGGTCCTCATCGGGGCGGGCGACGGCCGCTACCTCGCTGCGGGCGGGCTGCTCACGCTGGCCGTCTACGCGCCCGTCGTGCTGCTCTGGCACCCCAACCTCGTCATCGTCTGGCTGGTCTTCAGCGCAGTCTTCATGGGTGCACGCTTCGTGGTGCTGACGCTGCGGGCCCGTGGTCAGGGATGGATGCGCGTGGGAGTCTGAGGCCTTCCGCGGCGAGCGCCGGTGGGCCGGCTCGCCTGAAATGCACAGGAGGCCCGCCCCAGTGGGCGAGCCTCCTGTGGATGCGAATTCGTGCGTCAGGCGGCGACGACGTTGAGGGCAACAGTCGCGCTGACCTCGTCGTGGAGCTTGACGGACACGGTGTGCGAGCCCAGAGCCTTGATCGGGTTGCCAAGCACGATGGTGCGCTTGTCGATCGACTCGCCGGCAGCGCCCGAGAGGGCGTCGGCCACGTCGGCAACGGTGACAGAGCCGAAGAGACGACCCTCCTTGCCGGCCTTGACCTTGAGCGCCACGGGGGACGCCTCGAGCTTCGCCTTGACCTGGCCGGCGTGGTCGGCGTCGCGCAGGGCGCGGGCCGCACGGGCCTTCTTGATGGTCTCGACCTGCTTCTCGCCGCCCTTGGTCCAGCGGATGGCGTCGCCACGCGGGATCAGGTAGTTGCGGGCGTAGCCGTCCTTGACCTCGACGACGTCGCCGGCGGAACCGAGGCCGGTGACCTCCTGCTGAAGGATGATCTTGGTAGACATACTCAGATCCCCTCTCAGCGACCGGTCGAGGTGTAGGGCAGCAGGGCGACCTCGCGCGCGTTCTTCACCGCGATGGCGACGTCACGCTGGTGCTGGACGCAGTTGCCGGTGACCCGACGGGCGCGGATCTTGCCGCGGTCGGAGATGAACTTGCGGAGCAGCGTGGCGTCCTTGTAGTCGACGCCAGTCGCCTTCTCCTTGCAGAACTGGCAAACCTTCTTCTTGGGCTTGCGAATCACTGCCTTGGCCATTGTGGTGCTTCCTCTCTAGAAGCCCGTCCCTGCGTGGTGACAGGGTCGGAATGGTTAAAGGATTCGAAAAGGTGGTTGATCAGAACGGGGGCTCGTCGGAGCCGACACCCGGGGCACCCCAGGGGTCGTTGCTCTGGCCGCCACCGGCGTTGCCGGAGGGAGCCGGGCTGGCCCACGGGTCGTTGGCCTGAGCGGCAGGAGCCGCAGCAGGAGCGGACGAGCCGCCACCGCCGAAGCCGCCACCGGTGCCGCCCGAGCGCTGCGCCCGGGTGACCTTGGCCGTGGCCCACGTGAGGGACGGACCGACCTCGTCGACCTGCAGCTCGTTCACCGTCCGCTTCTGGCCCTCGCGGTCCTCGTACGAGCGCGACACGAGTCGCCCCTGCACGATGACGCGGGTGCCGCGGGTCAGCGACTCGGCCACATTCTCCGCCGCCTGGCGCCAGACCGAGCAGCGCAGGAACAGGGTCTCCCCGTCCTCCCACGAGTTGGTCTCACGCTTGAAGGTGCGCGGGGTCGAAGCCACCGTGAAGTTGGCGACCGCCGCACCGGAGGGCGTGAAACGCAGCTCCGGGTCGTCAGTCAGGTTGCCGATCACGGTGATCTGGGTCTCGCCAGCCATAGTCCTTAGTCCTTACGTTCGATCAGTAGTCCGTGTGTCCGCACATCCTTGCGGATGCCACCGACACAAAGACAGGGGATCACTTGCCGGGGCGAAGGACCTTGGTACGGAGGATCGACTCGTTCAGCGTGAGCTGACGGTCGAGCTCCTTGACGGTGGCAGGCTCGGCCGAGAGGTTGACGATGGCGTAGATGCCCTCGGCGTTCTTCTGGATCTCGTAGGCCAGCTTGCGACGACCCCACACGTCCACGTTGTCGACGGTGCCACCGTCGTTGCGGACCACGTTGAGGTACTTGTCGAGCGACGGGGCGACGGTGCGCTCGTCGAGGCTCGGGTCGAGGATGACGACCACTTCATATGCGCGCATAACGTTCCTCCTCCTTCGGACTCATTCGGCCACGGGATCTCCGCGGCAGGAGGTGTTCTGCGATACCCCTTCCCATCGGCTGGGAAGAGGACACGTCAGGTTACTTGAACGATCGGAGGCGCAGCGAATTGCCGATCACGAACACCGACGAGAAGGCCATCGCCGCTCCCGCGATCATCGGCTGCAGCAGCCCGGCCGTCGCGAGCGGGATCGCGAGCACGTTGTAGGCGAAGGCCCAGAAGAGGTTGCCCTTGATCGTCCCGAGCGTGCGGCGGGCCAGTCGGATCGCGTCCGCCGCCTTCCGGAGGTCGCCGCTCACGATGGTGAGGTCGGAGGCCTCGATCGCCACGTCCGTGCCGGTTCCCATCGCGATCCCGAGGTCGGCAGCCGCCAGGGCGGCCGCGTCGTTGACTCCGTCGCCGACCATGGCCACCACGCGGCCCTCCCCCTGCAGGCGCTGTACGGCGGCGACCTTGTCCGCCGGCATCACCTCCGCGAACACGTCGGACTCGCTGATGCCCAGCTCGCCGGCGACCTTCAGGGCGACCCCCCGTGCGTCCCCTGTGAGCAGGATCGGGCGCAGCCCGAGGGCGCGGAGCTGCCGCAGGGCGTCGTACGACGACGGCTTGATCTGGTCGGAGAGCGTGATCGTCCCCTTCCACCGTCCGTCCCAGACGACGTCGACCGCGGTCTCGTCGCCGGAGGACGGCGAACGGGAGACGGTGACCCGCACACCGTCGACCGTCCCCTCGACGCCGACCCCCGCCGTCGCCATGAACCCCGTCACCCCCGGGATCTCAGCGTCAGCATCGGTCCCTGAGATCCCAGGGATGCCGGTGCGGGCGGCGTCGGTGATCGCGCGACCGATCGGGTGCTCCGAGGCGGCCTCGACCGCGCCGGCGAGACGCAGCACCTGCGCGGGATCGACGCCACGCGCCGCCTGGACGCTGGAGACCGCCATCACCCCGGTGGTCACCGTGCCGGTCTTGTCGAGCACGACGGTGTCGATGCGCCGAGTGGACTCCAGGGCCTCAGGACCGCGGATCACGAGGCCGAGCTGCGCGCCGCGACCGGTGCCGACCAGCAGCCCGATCGGTGTGGCGAGTCCTAGGGCGCAGGGGCACGCGACGATAAGCACGGCGACAGCGGCGGAGAAGGCCATGGACGCCGAATCCCCGAGCACCGCCCAGCCGACGAAGGTCGCGAGCGCCACGAGCATGACCACCGGCACGAAGACCCGTGCCACGCGGTCGGCCAGGCGCTGCACCTCGGCCTTGCCGGTCTGGGCCTGCTCGACCAGGCGGGCGAGCTGGGAGAGCTGGGTGTCGGCCCCGACCGCGGTCGCGCGCACGACGAGGCGGCCGCCGCTGTTGATCGTGCCTCCGACGACGGCAGATCCGGGAGAGACCTCGACCGGCACCGGCTCACCGGTCAGCATCGACTGGTCGACGGCCGAAGAGCCGGAGACGACGACGCCGTCGGTGGCGATCTTCTCGCCGGGCCGGACGACGAAGACCGCGTCGACCGTGAGGGAGTCGATCGGCATGGCCATCTCGTGATCGCCATGCAGGACGGTCACCTCCTTGGCGCCGAGCGACAGGAGGGCCCGCAGCGCAGCGCCGGCGCGTCGCTTGGACCGCGCCTCGGCGTACTTGCCCGCCAGGATCAGGGTGGTGACACCCGCCGCCGCCTCGAGGTAGATCGCCCCGAGGCCATCGGTCCGGGAGACCCGCCACGTGAAGGAGTGATGCATGCCCGTCATGCCGGCGTGGCCCCAGAAGAGGGCGTAGACCGACCAGGCGAACGCGGCGAGGACACCGACGGAGACCAACGTGTCCATCGTCGTGGCGCCGTGCCGGGCGTTGCGCCAGGCCGCCCGGTGGAAGGGCAGCGCACCCCAGACCACGACCGGAGCCGCCAGTGCGAAGGAGAGCCACTGCCAGTTGTCGAACTGCAGCGCCGGCACCATCGCCAGCAGCACCACCGGCACCGACAGCACTGCCGAGACCAGGAGCCGCTGCCGCAGCTCTGCGTCGGGCTCGTCCCGCCGGTCGGGTGCTGACGGAGGCGTGTCGGGACCCGGCTCCGGCGGGAGGGTGGCCGAGTAGCCGGCACCCTCGACGGCCTTCACAAGCACCGACAGGTCCAGACCCTCAGGCACCGACACGTGCGCCTTCTCCAGGGGCAGGTTGACGGTCGCGGCCACGCCGTCGAGCGAGTTGAGCGCCCGCTCGACCCGCCCGGCACACGAGGCGCACGTCATTCCGCCGACGGCGAGGTCGACCTCGCGGAGATCAGCCGCCGTCATGACCGCACCAGCCGGGCGATCGCGGCGCTGGCCTCCCGCACCTTCTCGTCGGCCTCGGGGCCGCCGTGCTGCACCGCGTGCGCGACACAGTGCCCGAGGTGGTCGTCGAGCAGCCCCAGCGCGACCGACTGCAGTGCCTTGGTCGCCGCAGAGATCTGGGTCAACACGTCGATGCAGTAGGTGTCGGACTCGACCATCCGCTGCAGTCCGCGGACCTGGCCCTCAATCCGGCGCAAACGCTTGAGGTGCGCCTCGCGGTTGTCGGTGTAGCCCGGGTGTGAGTCGCTGACGACGTTGTCCATACTTCCGACCATATACCCCCTAGGGGTATGTCCCAAGTGCAAGACTCGACCCATGACGCGACCGCTGAAGAAGCTCGGCTTCCTCACCCTCGGCCTCTTCGACCCCGCCGATCCGGGCGCCGGACACGAGGAGCTGCTCGAGGTGATCGAGCTGGGGGAGAAGCTCGGCTTCGACTCGGCATGGCTCCGCCACCGTCACCTGCAGTACGGCGTCAGCTCACCGGTCGCGATCATGGCGGCCGCCACGCAGCGGACCCGCAGGATCGAGCTCGGCACCGCCGTGACACCTCTCGGCGCCGAGAATCCGTTCCGCCTCGCCGAGGACCTCGCCACTGTCGACATCCTCAGCGCCACTCCGGAGTCGGGTGGCCGGGGACGGATCAACCCGGGCTTCTCCGTCGGCCCGCCGATGAACTACGAGCGCTACAAGGCGGCGATCCACCCCGACACCGCCGACCTCGAGCAGCTCGGCTTCCCACGTCTGCAGCGCTTCCTCGACTACGTCTCCGGCCAGCCGGTCAGCGACTTCGAGGGGACAGTCGGGATCGAGACGTTCGACCGTCGCATCCAGCCGCAGAGCCCCGGCCTCGCCCAGCGCACCTGGTACGGCGCCGGGTCGCTCAACTCCGCCGAGTGGGCCGGCCGCCACGGACTCAACCTGCTCTCCTCCAGCGTGGTCCGTGCCGAGCACGACTTCACGGCGGGCCGCGCGGACGGGGCCGAGTTCGCGCGGATCCAGCGTCATCAGATCGACCTCTTCCGCGAGCACCACCCGGCCGGCGAGGACGCGCGGGTCTCGCAGGGCCTCGTCGTGATCCCCACCGACTCGGCCACCCCCGACCAGGTCGAGCGGTACACGGCGTACAGGGAATCGAGGCTTGCCCGGACCCGGGAGCCGCAGGGGCCGGGGCTCCTTTTCGCGCCCGACCTCGTCGGCACCAGCGCCCAGATCGCCGAGCAGCTCCACGAGCACGCGGGCTTCCAGGCGGTCGACGAGGTGGCCTTCGCGCTGCCCTTCACCTTCCGGCACGAGGACTACGTGCAGATCCTCACCGACATGGCCGGAGCCCTCGGTCCGGCGCTCGGTTGGTCGCCGACGACGGCGGCATGACTACAGCCGGATCTCGTCGAAGGTCGTCGTGGTGAAGCGCACCGCAACGTCGACGGTGTCGCCGACCTCCGGCACGCGCGCGCCCTTCGGCAGCACCAGCATCGAGGCCTGCATGTGCGGCGGCTCGGCGAACTCCAACGGCTTGCCGTCGAGCGAGAACGGCGAGCGGAGCGTGCCCGCCGACTCGATCGCCCCCTTGGCGAGCGTCGCCGCCCGGCCACGCGGCGAGGAGTCACCCGAGGGCGCCACCAGACCGAGGCCGTGGGCGGTGCCACCCGACACCACCAGCAGGTGGCCCGAGGCACCGCGGCCCTGCCGGTAACCGAACCGCTCCGACCGCCTGATCGGGTGGACGTCCTGCACGACAGCGGTCACCGCGAGCGCGCCACGATCACCGAGCCACAGCCCGGTGCCGACCCGCGGCCGGATGCTCAAGTCCCCGTACGCCGACCGCAACCGCTCCAACTCCGAAGGCGTCAGGTGGGAGATCCAGACGCTGCTCGCCTCGGCCCCGATCACGTCGTCGAGCAGCGCCCGCGCCTCGGGCTCGTTGCCACCCGTCATGGGCAGGTGGATCGTCACGCCCTCGAACCGCGCGCGACTCCTGGCGATGCCGGCTGCGGCCCACAGCTCGGCCGCGCTCATGCCGTGGCGACGCATCGAGGTCGTCCGCTCGAGCACCACCCGCGCCCCGGGCTGCACCTCGAGCAACGCCTCGAGGTCCTCGGGACGCGAGACCGTGTGGATCACCCTGCCCGCCACCTCGGGGGAGAGCACCGGGATCCACGGCCGCCACGGCGTCAGCACCAGCACGTCACCGGGGAAGCGGGACAGCACCGACGGCAGCTCGGCATAGGTGCCGACCGCCATCACGTCCACGCCGAGCCATTCGCACCGGCGCGCCAGAGACGCGAGCCCGAAGCCGTAGCCGTTGCCCTTGGCGACCGGCACCAGGCCCGCGGTCGCGTCGGCGACACTGCGGAGATGGTTCCGCCAGCGTGCGCCGGCGACGGTCAGGACCAGCGACATCTCAACGACCTCGCCGGTTCATGTAGGCCGTGAAGGCCTTGTAGATCAGGGGCCTGAGCGCCCGGTCCCACTCGCCGGCGTACTCCACGGCCTGGCCACCGGTGCCGACCTTGAACTGGATCAGGCCCACATGCGAGTCCGCCGAGTCCAGCGTCGGCGTGATGCCGCGCAGGTCATAGACATCGCACCCGGCAGCGAGCGAGTCGCGGATCATCGCCCACTGCAGGGCGTTGGAACCGCGGACCTCGCGCTTCTCCGTCGAGGAGGCGCCGTAGGAGTACCAGGACCAGGCCCCGACCTGCACGAGGATCGTCGCGGCGACGAGGTCGCCCTCGTGCCTCGCGAGGTAGAGGCGGATGCGACGGGGGTCCTCGGCCGACAGCTCGCGGAACATCGTCTCGAAGTAGGAGAGCGGTCGCGGCGTGAAGTGGTCACGCTCGGCCGTGTGGACGTAGAGGTCGTGGAAGGCTCGCAGGTCGGACAGGTCGAGTGAGACCCGGACCTCGACGCCCTCCTTGTCGGCCTTCTTGATATTGCGCCGCCAGAGCTGGTTCATGCCCTTGAGCAGGTCGTCCTCGGTCCGCCGCTGGCCGTCGACCACGAGCGGGATCTCGTACGTGTACTGCGGCTGCCCCGCACCGAAGCCGTCCTCCGGCGACTGCAGCACCCACCCGGCAGAGCGGAGCTGGGAGACCACCCGAGCGCCCTCGGGATAGCGGTGTTCAGGCGCGAGATCGCCCAGTCGACGTACGGAATCGGAGGCGACGCCCTCCTTGACCTGCGCGGCGCTCCACGTCGCCGTCCGTACCGGCGGACCGAGCCGGACCGCGAAGGCCCCGTTCTTCCGGAGGTACGCCGACAGCGGCTCCAGCCACTCCGCGAGATCGCCCGACCAGTCGATCGACGGACCTTCGGGCACGTAGGCGAGCGTGTAGCGCTTCAGCTTCGGCACGGGACGGTGCAGCACGAGCGCCGCCCCGACCAGAGTTTCACCGCGGAACCACCCGACCGACTCCGACCGCCACTCCGTCTTGACTCGCGCCCACGCGGGCGTCTGCAGGAAGCTGACCGAGCGTTGCTGCCGCACCCACTCACGATGGACTTGAGGCGAGATCCGCCGCACGCTCAGGGTCACGCGCCGACCCTACCCGCGGAAACCACCCGTGGACGATCCGGCCGACGAGCCACAGCTCGCCCGCGACGCGGACCAGGATCCCGAGCCAGTAGAAGGGCTGCTGGTCGCCGCCGCCGGGAGCGAGGAAGCCGCCGAGGTACCACCAGACGAGGGCGAAGTAGGCGAACTCGGCGCCCTGCCACCATGCCTGCTCACGCCACCGTGGACGCGCGATGACGGCCAGCGGCAGCAGCCAGAGCACGTACTGCGGGGAGTAGACCTTGTTGACGATGAGGAAGCCCGCGACGACCACGAACCCCAGCTCGGCGAAGGTCGGCGTACGCCGTGCGGCGAGACCGACGGCCAGGGTCAGGGCGCACCACAGACCGAAGAGCAGCCAGGACCAGACGTTGATCGTGTGCGGCGTGAAGGTGTGGCCGGTGACCTGCTGCGCGACCAACCAGAGCGAGCCGAGGTCGGCACCGCGACTGGAGTTGAAGCTCCAGAAGACCTTCCACTCGTCCCAGCCGCCGAGCATCGCCGGAGCATTGACGAGCAGCCAGCTCAGCCCTGCACCGAGGAACGCGAGGCCCACTGCCGGCCATCGCCGCGCCCGCCAGGCGAGGATCACGATCGCCCCGAGGAGGAAGAGCGGATAGAGCTTCATCGCCGTGCCGAGGCCAATCGCGACGCCGGCCCAGCCGGGGCGCCCCCGTGACCACGCGAAGATCGCCGCGGCGACGCACGTGACGGCCAGCAGGTCCCAGTTGACCAGCCCGGTGACCAGCAGCATCGGCGACGCGGCGAACCAGAGGACGTCCCATGGACTGCCGCGCGGGCCCCGCCGGGAGAGGACGAGCAGCCACGTCGCCGCCAGCGCGAGGATGGCGAAGCCGAGTGCGTTGACGGCAACGTACGGCCCGATCTCGGCATGGACCGCGGGCATCGACCACAGCTGGTCGGTGGCCGCCTCGTGACGTGGCTCCATCGGAGGCGAGCCCTTGAGCCAGTGCGTGACCCACGCCGCGCCCCAGGCCCAGTAGGCGATGCCGACCGGGTACTCCATCACCTCATAGCGGGAGCGGGTCTGCGCGTCGTCGGAGTAGGGCCAGTCCAGCTCGGCCAGTCCGCGCCCGGTGTAGAGGTAGGGCAGGTCCGAGTAGCACATCTGGACATAGCGTCCCTCAGAGTTCTCCCACGTCTTGGAGTAGCACCCGGCCTTCTGCACCATGCCGAGCGCGAACGTCACCGCCGTGACCGCGAGCAGCACCCGCAGCGGCGTCCACCACGTGCGCCCGGCGTGGATCACGGGCCTGAGGACGAGGTCTGCGTCGCCGACGCGGTCGCCGACGGCTGCTCGGTCTGGCAAGCCGGGAGCAAGCCTCCGCACGTCGGGTTCGGCTGCGCGGGCTGAGGCGCCGTGGAGGATGCGGCCGGCGTCGGCGCGACCGGAGTGGCCGACTTGGTGGCCTTCGGCTTCGCCGACTTGGTGGCCTTCGGCTTCGGGTTGCTCGGCGGGGGTGCGACAAGCCCCGGGTCATGGTCGTCGTCCGGTGCGTCACCGTCGACCCAGGCGGGCGGCGGGAAGTCCTCCTCCGGCTGGCCCTCGAGGTCGCGCTCCATCACCGCGAGCCACGTGTCGGTCGGATAGTCGGCACCGAAGTACGACGGCATCCAACCGTCCAGCTGCTCACGGCCCTTGCCGCGGACGTACATGACCGCCGTCGAGAGCTGAGGGGTGAAGCCGGTGAACCACGCCGAGGAGACCTGGCCCTTGTCATTGGTCGCCGTACCGGTCTTGCCGGCGGCGGGACGGCCCAGGGCCAGTGCCGCGCGACCGGTACCGCTCTTCACCACCTGCTGCATCGCGTACGAGACGTCGGCGGCGATGTCCTTGTCGATGACCTGCTTGGCGTTGTTCTTCCACTGGTAGCGGACGACGCCGTCGCGGTCGACGACCTTCGTGATGACGTGGACGTCGGCACGCTTGCCGCCCGCGGCGATCGTCGCGTAGGCGTTGGCGAGGTTGATCGGGCTGACCTGCGCCTTGCCCAGTGTGATCAGCGAGTCGGACGGGAGCAGGTCCGGCGTGTGGTCGGGGATCCCCGGAAGGTCCTGCTCCGGCTTGGTGGGCGCCAGGCCCATCTCCGTGGCGGTCTTGTAGACCGCCTTGGAGCCGTTCGGGATCGAGCTCGACATGTCGACGAAGGCGGTGTTGACCGACTGCTCGAGCGCCGTCAGCGCGGTGATGTGGGAGCCGTAGGAGTGACCGTTGGCCTCACCGGCCTGCTCACCTTCGTTGTGCACCTGGAGCGTCGAGCCCGGGAAGGTGAAGGGCGAGTTGCCGTCGAAGGTGTCCTTGAGCGAGAAGCCCGCTCCGAGCGCGGTGGCCAGGGTGAACGGCTTCATCGTCGAGCCGGCCATGCCGCCGGCGGCGGCCCAGTTGATCTCGGACTTGAGGAAGTCCTGGCCGCCGTAGAAGCCGAGCAGTGCACCCGTGCCGGGCTGGACGGTGGCGACACCGACGTGGAGCTGCTTGTCGGTGATCTTCGCGCTGCCGTCCTTCGTCGTGGTCGGCGCGTTCTCCTTCACCGCCTCCTCGGCGTTGGCCATGTCCTGCCGGTTGAAGGTGGTGGTGACGCGCAGGCCACCGCCGGTGATCTCCTGGTCGGAGAAGCCGAGCTTGTTGAGCTCGTTCTCGACCAAGGTCAGCATGTGGCCCTTCTGGCCACCCTTGGAGGACGACTGCTTCTGCTTCGCGACCTTCGGCAGCGCCGCCTCGGCATCGGCCGCCTCGCTGTCGGTGATGTCGCCCGCGTCCGCCATGCCGTTGAGCACGTAGCGGTAACGCTGGAGCAGGTCCTCGTTGACGCCGGAGTCGTCGGTGCGGTCGGGGCTGAGCCGCGACGGGTTGTTGAGCACGGAGGCGAGCACCGCGCACTCGTCGAGGTCCAGCTTGGAGGCCGGCTCGTCGAAGTAGGCCTCGGAGGCAGCCTGGATGCCGTACGCACCGCGGCCGAAGTAGATGGTGTTGAGGTAGCCCTCGAGGATCTCCTGCTTGCTCTTCTGCCGCTGCAGCTTGAGCGAGAGGAAGGCCTCCTTGATCTTGCGCGTGTAGGTCCGCTGCTGGCTGAGGTAGAGGATCTTCACGTACTGCTGCGTGATCGTCGAGGCACCACCGGTGATCTGGCCGGCCTGGGCGTTGGAGAACGCCGCGCGCAGGATGCCCTTGGGGTCGATGCCCTTGTCGGTCCAGAAAGAGCGGTTCTCCGCGGCGACCACGGCGGACTTGATGCAGTCCGGCATCTGCGAGTACGAGATCGACTCGCGGTTCTGCTGCGCGAACTGGCCGATCTTCGTCTTGCCGCCGGCGTAGTAGATGTACGTCGACTGGGTCTGGAACGCCTCGTTGGGGCTGGGGATCTTGGTGCGCTGGTAGGCGACGAACCCGATCACGACGAGCAGCAGGAAGAGCGAGAGCCCCGCGATGAGGCACCACTTGAGCACCCGGAGGGTCCAACCGCGCGCACCCAGCGGTGCCGCGGCCCCCTTCCGGACCGGTGCCTTCTTCCTCACTGGTGCCCTCTTGCCACTCGCCACGAGGGAAGAGAGTACGCACAGCGGCGTACGTGTCGCGGATTCGCAACAGACGGATATATCGCTACGATGCATCTATGGCACGTCGCGCAGAGACCATCGAGCTGGCAGTCCTCGGACTCCTGCACGAGGGCCCCATGCACGGCTACGAGCTGCGCAAGCGGCTCAATCTCATGCTCGGTTGGGGCCGGGTGCTCTCCTACGGATCGCTCTACCCCACCCTGAAGAAGATGTTGCGGGCCGACCTCATCGAGGAGGAGACCACTGCGGTCACTCCGGTGACGCGTCGTCCTCGGATCGTCTACAGGGTCACCGAGGCCGGTCACACGGAGTTCGAGCGCCTGATGTCCCAGGTCGATTCCACAGCGTGGGAAGACGACAACTTCGACATCCGGTTCGCGTTCTTCGGCCGCACCGACATGGAGATCCGGCTGCGCGTCCTCGAGGGACGACGTACCCGCCTCCAGGAGCGGCTCGACCGCGTCCAACGTGAGCTGGCCATGACCCAGAAGGAAGTTGACCAGTACGCCGCCGAGCTCCAGAGGCACGGCGTCGAGTCTGTGGAGCGCGAGGTCCGCTGGTTGTCAGACCTCATCAATGCCGAGCGGAACGATTCGCAGGCAGTCACACTAAGGAAGGAGCCCTGATGGGTTCGATTCGCGTAGCAATCGCGGGTGTTGGCAACTGCGCCAGCTCCCTCGTCCAGGGTGTCGAGTACTACAAGGACGCCGACGCGTCGAGCACCGTCCCGGGGCTCATGCACGTCAAGTTCGGCGACTACCACGTCTCCGACGTGGAGTTCGTCGCGGCGTTCGACGTCGATGACAAGAAGGTCGGCAAGGACCTGTCCGAGGCCATCAACGCCTCGGAGAACAACACCATCAAGATCGCCGACGTTCCGTTCAAGAATGTCGAGGTCCAGAAGGGCCCGACCCTCGACGGTCTCGGCAAGTACTACCGCCAGACGATCGACGAGTCGGGCGCTGCCGACGTCGACGTCGTCCAGGTCCTCAAGGACAACCAGGTCGACGTCCTCGTCTCCTACCTTCCGGTGGGCTCGGAGCAGGCCGACAAGTTCTACGCCCAGGCGGCCATCGACGCGGGCGTGGCCTTCGTCAACGCCCTCCCGGTCTTCATCGCCTCCGACCCCGAGTGGGCTGCCAAGTTCACCGAGGCCGGCGTCCCGATCGTCGGCGACGACATCAAGTCGCAGGTCGGCGCCACCATCACGCACCGCGTGATGGCGAAGCTCTTCGAGGACCGTGGCGTCACGCTGGACCGCACGTACCAGCTCAACGTCGGCGGCAACATGGACTTCAAGAACATGCTCGAGCGCGAGCGCCTCGAGTCCAAGAAGGTCTCCAAGACCCAGGCCGTCACGTCCAACCTGACCGGTCCGCTGTCCGGTCTGGTGGACTCGAAGAACGTCCACATCGGTCCGTCCGACTACGTCGCGTGGCTCGACGACCGCAAGTGGGCCTACGTCCGCCTCGAGGGTCGTGCCTTCGGTGACGTTCCGCTCAACCTCGAGTACAAGCTCGAGGTGTGGGACTCCCCGAACAGCGCCGGCATCATCATCGACGCCGTGCGTGCCGCGAAGATCGCCAAGGACCGTGGTATCGGCGGCCCGATCCTCCCGGCGTCGGCGTACCTCATGAAGAGCCCGCCGGTCCAGATCGAGGACACCGAGGGTCGCGCCCAGCTCGAGGCGTTCATCATCGGCGCCTGATCGACCTATCCTCTGCGAGAACCCCCGCTCCGGCGGGGGTTCTTCGCATTTTCAGGCCCGGTCAGGCGAGTTCAGACCTTGCGCGGCGCGGTCTCGACGATCGAGCGGAGCAGCACCTCCGCGGTCTCGATGCAGGCGTCGACGTCGAGCGTCACCGGCTCGACCAGAAGCTGGCGACCGATCTCCTCAAGGGTGCCGAGCGCGGCATGTGCCGCGATGACCGGGTCGATGCCGGAGCGACCGACCGACCGGATCACGTCGGCGATGATCGCCTTGATGCCGGACCGGGTCACCTCGATCCGCTCGGAGACCTCCGCCGGGCGACCGGGGATATGGGTGAGGATCGGACGCCAGGTGTCCTTGTCCGCGCTGACGATGTCGATCAGTTGCCGCAGATGGGTCGACGCCCAGACGTAGAGGTCGACGCTGTCGACCAGGAGCGGCCGGAAGACGTCCATGATCTGGTCGACCGCCCGCTGCTGGGTGCGGTCCAGCAGCGCCCGCGAGAGGTCGGTGAGGTCGGTGAACGCTCCGTAGACGACCGGCCTGGTCACACCGGCCTCCGCCGCGACGCTGGCGATGCTGAGGGAGTCATAGCCATCCCGGTTGACGATGACCAGGGCAGCGTCGAGCAGTTGCTCGCGGCGCTCAGCGGGAGGGATCCGGGCGGCGTAGGGCCGTCGCTTGCGCACCTTCCCCACGACGCTCATGGAAGGGATCCTAACCAGCCGATGACATTTACTACAGTCCCGTAGTAATTTGCCGGAGTGAGCACTCGCAACGTGGCGACCACGGACGGTCTGAACCTCGCGGTCTACGAGGCCGGGGACCCGGCCGACCCGACGCTCGTCGCGGTGCACGGTTACCCCGACGACCACACGGTGTGGGACGGCGTGCTCGAGCTCCTCGCCGCTGACTTCCATGTCGTCACCTACGACGTACGTGGCGCAGGTGCCTCCGACGCCCCGTCGCGACGCTCGGGCTACCGCATCCCGCAGCTCGTCGCCGACCTCGGCGCCGTGATCGACGCGACCGCCGCCGGGAAGAACGTCCACCTGATCGCCCACGACTGGGGCTCGATCCAGTGCTGGGACGCCCTCCGCACGGACGCCCTCGGAGCGCGGATCCTCTCCTACACCTCCATCTCGGGGCCGAGCCTGGACATGGCGGGCCGCTGGCTGCGCGGGGCGGGCCACCCGGTCAGCACGCTCAAGCAGCTCGCGGACTCCTGGTACGTCGCAGCCTTCCAGCTTCCCCGCCTGCCGGAGCTGCTGCTCTCGCGGGGGGTCCTCGGCAAGGCGGTTGCCCACTCCAAGCGTGCCGGTGACGCGGCCCGGCCCCAGGCGGTCGACCGCCACATCAAGCCCCGTGACGCGATCAACGGACTGGAGCTCTACCGCGCCAACTTCACCGGCCGCATGGCCCGGCCCCGGCCCGCGCCGATCCAGGTGCCAGTCCAGGTGCTCGCCCCCACCGACGACGCCCACGTCACGGTCGCCCTCCAGACCCAGGCGCCGGCGCCGTACGTCGCCACCCTCACGTCCCACGTCATCCCGGGCAACCACTGGGTCGTCGAGCAGGATCCGGAGCGCATCGCCCGACATATCGTCGACTTCATCAAGAACGTCTGAGCGGAGGAACACCCGATGGCCCTCAAGATGCCGAGCATCAACCGCCTGCACGAGCCCGCGAAGGTGGCACTCAACGCCCGCGACGTCCACTTCGACTGGACCGGCCTGCCGCTCGCATGGATCCCCGGTGAGGTCTTCGCCTCCCACTTGGTCAACGTCCTCCACCTGCTGCTTCCCGAGGGCGAGCGCTGGTTCGTCAAGGTCTTCTCCGAGGCGCTCCCCCTGATCCAGGACGAGCAGCTCAGGGAGGAGGTCATCGGCTTCATCGGGCAGGAGGGCGTGCACGCCTCCTCCCACCAGGGCGTCCTCGACTACTTCGACGAGCACGGCCTCGACACCCGTGCCTACGTGGCCCAGGTGGCCGACCTCTTCCAGCGGATCCTCGGCGACCGCGACCTCACCGGCCGGGCCAAGGAGGAGTGGCTGGTCCAGCGCGTCTCGATCGTCGCGGCCATCGAGCACCTCACCGCGGTGCTCGGCAACTGGGTGCTCAACACGCCGGGCCTCGACGCGGCTGGCGCCGACGAGACCATGCTCGACCTGCTCCGGTGGCACGGTGCCGAGGAGGTCGAGCATCGCGCGGTGGCCTACGACGTCTTCCAGCACCTGGACGGGCGCTACTTCCAGCGCATCCTGGCCTACGGCATCGGCGGTCCCGCGCTGATCTGGCTCTGGATCCAGGGCGTGCGCTACCTGATGGAGCACGACACGGTGAACCGGCCCGGCCGACCGAAGGTGAGCAGCTGGCTGCGGGCCAGTGCCAAGGGCCTCACGCCCGGGCCGCTCCTGATGGCGACCTCGTCGCTGAAGTTCTTCTCGCCCTGGTACCACCCGGACCACGAGGGCAACACGGCGCAGGCCGTCGCCTACCTCGCGAAGTCGCCGGCGGCCCTGCGCGCCGACGCCCTCGCGGCCGAGGTGGCTCCCGAGCAGTGAGCGAGACCCCCCGGGGTGTCGGCGTACGCGTGCCGCCGACGGCCGATCCCAACCGCACCATGCGGACGCTCGACACGCTGGTCCGTCGGGTCGCCATCCCGGTCGCGCTCCGCACCTCGCGCTCACGCCACCCGATCGGCCAGGTCGATCGCGACCTCAGGGCGGTCGTCTCCCGGATCACCGTCGCCGGCGAAGGTGTGAAGGTCTTCGAGCTCTCCCGCGCCGACTGCAAGCAGTTCCCCTGGTGGTTCCCCGGCGCCCACATCGACGTCGTGCTCCCCTCGGGCAAGGTCCGGCAGTACTCGCTCAACGGCCGCCGCGACAACCCGAACCAGTGGCGCATCGCCGTACGCCGGATTCCGCTGGAGGCCGGCGGTGGTGGTGGCTCGATCGAGATGCACGAGCTCGAGGTGGGCGACGCACTCGTGGTCCGCGGGCCACGCGAGGCGTTCCCGTTCGTCTTCAACGAGGCCGGCTACCTCTTCGTGGCCGGTGGCATCGGCATCACGCCGATCCTCCCGATGCTGCGCCGCACCGCACGGCGCAACAGGGTGCCGTGGACGCTCGTCTACACAGGACGCACCCGCGACTCGATGCCGTTCCTGGATGAGATCGCCGAGATCGCCGGAGCCCGACCGGGCAATGCCGAGCGGATCCACGTCTGGCCCGACGACGAGTACGGCACCCCTGATGCCGCGAAGATCATCTCGCTCGCACCTGCGGGCGCGGCGCTGTACACCTGTGGCCCCACGCCGATGATCGACGCCCTGCGCCGGGCCATCCCCGATCCGCAGATCGATGCCCTGCACTACGAGCGCTTCTCACCGCCGCCGGTCGTGGCGGGGAAGCCCTTCCGGATCCGCCTGGAGCGGGAGGGCGTCGACCTGCCGGTCCGTGCCGACGAGACGGCCCTGACCGCCGTGCGCCGGGTCCATCCGGGCCAGGCCTACAGCTGCCAGCAGGGGTTCTGCGGCACCTGCAAGGTACGGGTCCTCGAAGGCACCGTGGAGCACCGCGACCGCAAGCTGACCGACTACGAGCGCGAGGGCCACATGCTGCTGTGCGTCTCCCGCGGCTCGGGCACGGTCGTCCTCGACGTATGAGCACAAGGAGCGCACCCATGAAGGCAGTCGTCTGCCAGGACGGCGAGCTGTCCGTCACCACCGTCACCCAGCCGCAGCCGGGGCCGGGCCAGCTGCTGGTCAAGGTGGTGCGAGCCGGCATCTGCGGCTCCGACCTCCATGCCCGCACCCATGCTGCGGAGCTCGCCGAGATCGCCTCGGAGAGCGGCTACCCCGGCGTCATGGCCGCCGGCTCCTCGGTCGTCTTCGGCCACGAGCTCGTCGGTGAGGTCGTCGCCTACGGCCCGCAGACGCGCGGGACGTGGAAGCCGGGCACGCTCGTGACCGCGCTCCCCGTCCGCCGCGACGCCGACGGCACCCACCTGGTCGGCTTCGAGGAGGGTGCCCCCGGTGCGTACGCCGAGTACACGGTGGTCCAGGAGGCCTTCACGTTCGAGGTGCCCGAGGGTCTCGAGCCCGACCTCGCCGCCTTCACCGAGCCGCTGGCCGTCGCCTGGCATGCCGTACGCCGGGCCAAGGTCGGCAAGCGCCCCGTGATCGTGATCGGCTGCGGCCCGATCGGGCTGGCGATCATCCTCATGCTGCGCGCTGCGGGGGCGAAGAAGATCATCGCCTCGGACTTCTCGCCTGCCCGCCGCAGGCTCGCCGAGCAGTGCGGGGCCACGACGGTTGTCGACCCGCGCGAGGAGTCCCCGTGGGACGTCTACCGCCCGACCGGTCCGATCAGCTCGCCGGCGGCGTACGCCGAGTACGGCATCAAGGCCGTCGGTGCCGCCCGCCGGGTGCCGTTCCTGCCGTGGGAGAAGGCACTCCTGCACGCCGAGCTCCTCGGCCAGGCTCCCCAGGGACCGGTGGTCTTCGAGTGCGTCGGCATCCCCGGCATGATCGAGCAGATCGTCACCGCCGCCCCGATCATGACCCGCCTGGTGGTCGTCGGCGTCTGCATGGAGCCCGACTCCTTCCGCCCGGCCGCGGCGATCAACAAGGAGATCGAGATCCGCTTCGCGTTCGGCTACGACCCGGCGGAGTTCAACCAGACCCTCGGCATGATCGCCTCGGGCAAGGTCGACCCGAGCCCGCTCCACACCGGCACGGTCGGACTCGAGGGCGTCAGCAAGGCCTTCACCGACCTCGGCAACCCCGAGGTCCACGCGAAGATCCTGATCGACCCGTCGCTCTAGTTCTGCTCGCTAGTTCTGCTCGGCCTCAGCCTTGACCCGCTCGAGGGTCTGGCTCATGCCCTCGAGAAGCTCGGGGACGAAGCTCTTCTGACCACCGAGCACGGTGGCGGTCAGGACCTTGGAGACGGCGCTGATCCCGTCCGGGGTCTCGCGGCGGTGGGTGACCAGCGTCCCGCCCTCCGGCGTCGGCTCGAGCTGGAAGGACCAGACCGACCGGTTCTCGGTGATCCGGAAGGCGAAGTCAGTGTGCGGGGTGAAGCGCACGACCTTCGCCGTCGTGGGCCAGCGCTTCCAGCCCTGCTGGTTGACGTTGAGGAAACGGGTGCCGCGCTTCACCGGCCCGCCGAGGACCACCGACCGGACGACCTGCGGGCTCCACTCGCTCATCCGCTTGACGTCGCTCACCAGCGCCCAGACCTGCGCGGGAGTGGCGTCGATCGTGATCGTCGCCTTCAGCTCGGTTCCGACAGCGGCGGCAGCAGCTTCACTCATACGAGCAAGTTACTGGTTGGTAACCCGTTCTGACCACCATGTCCGGAGCCGCTCCGCCGCCTCCTCCTCGGAGAGGACACCCTCATCGAGGCGCAGCTCCATGAGGAAGCGGTAGGCCTCGCCGACCTCGCGGCCGGGCTTGAGGTCGAGCAGCGCCATGATCTGGTCACCGTTGAGCGCCGGGCGGAGCGCGCTCAGCTCCTCCTCCTCGGCCAGTCGCTCGATCCGGGTCTCGAGCTCGTCGTAGGTGCGGGCGAGGCGCTCGGCCTTGCGTCGGTTGCGCGTCGTGCAGTCGGCACGCGTGAGGATGTGGAGGCGGCTCAGCTGATCGCCGGCGTCCCGGACGTAGCGACGCACCGCCGAATCGGTCCAGTCGCCGTCGCCGTACCCGTGGAAGCGGAGGTGCTGCTCGACGAGCTGGCAGACGGCGTCGATCTCGGCATTGGAGAACTTGAGCGCCTGCATCCGCTTGCGCGTGATCTTGGCGCCGACCACGTCGTGGTGGTGGAAGGTGACGACGCCACCCTCGACGAAGCGCCGCGTCTTCGGCTTGCCCACGTCGTGCATCAGCGCGGCGAAGCGGCTGATGAAGTCGGGCTCCTCGAGTCCGAGGCGGTGTTCCAGGTCGATCGACTGCTCGAGGACGGTGAGCGTGTGCTCGTAGACGTCCTTGTGCCGGTGGTGCTCGTCGCGCTCGAGCTGGAGCGCCGGGAGCTCCGGCAGGACGAGGGCCGCCAGGCCGGTGTCGACGAGCAGCGTCAGGCCGAGGCGCGGATGCGGTGCGCAGATCAGTTTCACCAGCTCGTCGCGCACGCGCTCAGCGCTGATGATCGAGATCCGATCGGCCATCGCGGTCATCGCCGCCACGACCTCAGGGGCCACGGAGAAGCCGAGCTGGGCGGCGAAGCGCGCAGCCCGCATCATTCGCAGCGGGTCGTCGGAGAAGCTCGCCTCCGGAGTCCCCGGAGTCCGGAGTACGCCGGTCGCGAGGTCGACCACGCCGCCGTACAGGTCCACGACCTCGCGCCCGGGCAGACGCACGGCCATCGCGTTGACGGTGAAGTCGCGCCGACCGAGGTCGCCGGCGAGGGTGTCGCCGAAGTCGACGTCGGGTTTGCGGGAGTCGGGGTCATACGTCTCGGACCGGTACGTCGTCACCTCGACCTGCCACGGCCCCCGCCGGCAGCCGATCGTGCCGAAGTCACGGCCCATGTCCCAGATGCCGCTGCCCTTCTCGCCGCGGATCCACTCGCGGAGGAGCCGCTCGGTATCGTCCGGGCGGGCCGAGGTGGTGAAGTCCAGGTCGTTGTGCTGCCGGCCGAGCATCGCGTCGCGCACCGGTCCACCGACGAGCGCGAGCTCGAATCCGGCCGCGGCGAAGAGCTCCCCGAGGGAGTCGATGACGGGGCCGATCCGGTCCAGCTCGGTGGTCACCTGACGCTGCACGTCAGCGACGGTGAGCTGGGACACGGCGGCATCGGACACAGCAGAGCAGTTTAGGAGGGGCAGGGTCCTACCCCGTTATCGTGAACCGCATGCCCCGAGCCCTGCAGCGCGCCCTGACGCTGCCCGGGCTCCTCCTGATCACGCTTCTCGTCGCGCTGCCGATCCCGTCGGCCACGGCCGTCGTCGACACCCACCGCGCCGAGGCGACCACGCCCCTGACGGTCGCGATCACCAGCCTCACGCCGGGCGCGATCCCCAAGAACGGGCCGATCAGGGTCAGCGGCACCGTGACCAACACCGACACCGTGACCTGGCTCGACGTCGGCATCTCGCCCTTCGTCAGCTCCACGCCGATGACGACCTCCGACGAGCTGACCGCGGCCCTGGCCCAGCCCGCCGATGCCGAGGTCGGGAGTCGGATCCTCACCGACGTCGTGACGATCCCGACGATCCTGCCCGGGCAGTCGGTGAGCTACACGCTCACCGTCAAGCGCTCCGACCTGGAGGCTGAGGGTGTGGGCGCGCCGGGGGTCTACTGGTTCGGCGTCCACGCACTCGGCACCGGCCCGGACGGGCGTGACGGCGTCGCGGACGGCCGCGCCCGGACCTTCCTGCCGCTCCTCGCGAAGTCGGCGACCCCGATCAGCGCGACGGTGATCGTCCCGGTCCGGGCGACCGTCACGCGTAACGGCGAGGGCGCCCTCGCCGACGTGGACCGCTGGAGCGACCTGCTAGAGCCCGACGGCCGCCTAGGCCGGATTCTGACGCTGGCACGGGGCCCGGCCGGGCACGACGTGTCCTGGCTCGTGGACCCCGCCGTCCTGGCCGCCGTCCAGCAGCTGGCCGCCGGCAACCCGCCCCGTCCCCTGGCGCCCGCGCCTGCGGAGGACGCGTCCGACGATGACCAGGGCGACGGCAGCTCACCCGACGCGTCGCCCTCACCGTCCCCTGAGGATCCCGACGCCGACGACGGAGACACCCCCGACGAGGCCACGCAGAAGGCCGCCGCGCTCGCCGCGGACTGGTGGGCCGGCATGTCGCACGCGCTGCAGGGCGCCGACGTCCTCGCACTGCCCTACGGCGACCTCGATCTCACCGGTGCCGCACTGCACGACACCTCGGTCTACAAGACCGCCCGCACGCGGGGCGACGAGGTCTTCAAGGCCTGGGGCCTGACCACCACGCCGGTCAACGCGCCGATCGCAGGCGCGCTCGACGCCGACACTGCCGGGCTCCTCCGCACCGCCGACGCCACGACACCTGTGCTGGTGACCAACAGCATGCTGCCCGCCGAGGGCGACCCGAGCGCCACCGCGATGGCGGACCCGACCCTCGTGCGCAGTGCCGACCTCGACCTCGTCCCGGTCAGCTCTGACGTCAGCACCGGCGGTCCCGGGCCGGACGACCGCCTTGCCGGGACGGCCCTGCGCCAGCGGATCCTCGCCGAGGCGGCGTTGCGGTCACTCTCGGCGACGGGAGAGCCCGTCGTCGTACAGCTTCCGACGCGGTGGGAGGGCGTCGACGCCGAGCAGCTCGCGCTGGGCCTGCGGCAGCCGTGGCTCTCCCCGCGCTCCCTCAGCTCCACCGTGACCAGTGCTCCCGTCACGGCGATCGACTTCGACCACCTGCAGGTGCCCGACACCAACGACCGGCAGGTGCTCAGCGGTGCCACCTTCGCCGCGAGCGGTGACCTGATCCGGTTCGGCCGCACCCTCCAACACGTCCTCACCGGCAACACCGCCGTCGCCGACGCCACCCTGGACGAGGCGCTGGCCGACCTCTCCTACCAGCGCCGCGGCGCCCCGACCGGGGGTGCGAGCGGCTCGGTCTTCGCCATCCAAGCGCTCCTCGGCCGGATCCGTGTCCAGGCGCCCAGGGCCGTCACCCTGTCGGGCTCGAGTGGTCGGTTCGCCGCGACCGTGACCAACGACCTCACGCAGCCGGTCACCGTCACCCTGCAGCCGCTCACGGACGAGGGGCTCACGATCACCACGCCCAAGGCCGTCGAGATCGCCGGCGGGGCGTCGGCCACCGTCCTGATGCAGGCGACCCATGCGCGGGTCGGCGTCCACAGCGCACGGCTGGTCCTGACCGACAAGGACGGCGTCCATCTCGGCACCGGCGTCGAGGTCCCGGTGCGGGCGGCGCAGGTCTCGAAGATCATCTGGCTCTTCCTCGCCGTCGGGTGCGGCCTCCTCTTCGGCGCCATCATCGCCCGCCTCATCCGCCGCGTCCGGCACGCCCGCCGCGGAGAGGGCGAGGAGGGCAGCCCCGCATGAGCGACCAGCAGACGATGCTCCGGAGCAGCGCGGTGATGGCGGCCGGCACGGTGGTCTCGCGGCTGAGCGGTTTCGTCCGCTCAGCGCTGCTGGCGGCGGCGCTCGGCAACGTGCTGCACGCCGACATCTTCAACATCGCCAACACGATCCCGAACATGCTCTACATCCTGCTGGCCGGGGGCGTGATCAACGCCGTGCTCGTCCCGCAGTTGGTCCGCTCACTCAAGAACGACCCCGACGAGGGCGCGGCCTACACCGGGCGGGTCCTCACCCTCGTCGCTGTCTTCCTGGCGAGTGTGACGGTCCTCCTGATCGTGATCGCCCCGTGGGTGATGCGGATCTTCGCCGACACCAGTTGGCCGCCGGGCGCCTTCGACGCGACGGTCGCCTTCGCCCGGCTCTGTCTCCCGCAGGTCTTCTTCTACGGCATGTTCGTGCTGGTCGGGCAGATCCTCAACGCCCGTGGGCGTTTCGGGCCGATGATGTGGGCGCCCATCACCAACAACGTGGTTTCCGTCGCCGTCCTGGTCCTCTACCTCGTCGTCTACGGCTCCGACGATCCCCTGAGCCCCACCTACGGCGCCGGCCGCGAGTGGCTCCTCGGCCTCGGCTCCACCGTCGGCATCGCGGCACAGCTGGTCGTGCTCGTCCCCTACCTCCGTGCGGCGGGCGTCTCGCTCCGGCCGCGCTGGGACTTCCGCGACTCCGGGCTCTCGCACACCCTGCGCCTGGGCGTCTGGACCGTGGCCTTCGTGATCGTCAACCAGATCGCGTACGCCGTCGTCGTCCGCCTCTCCGGCACCGGCACGGGCAGCGGCAGCAGCCACGCCACCGGATACACCGTCTACACCGCCGTCTTCCTGATCATCATGGTGCCGCACGCGATCGTGACGGTGTCGCTGGCGACGGCCGTCCTGCCCAGGCTCTCGGCACGGGCTGCCGACGACGACCACCGCGGGCTCGTCCGGACCCTGGCCCCGACATTGCGCACCGCACTGGCGGTGATCGTCCCGTTCGCCGCCGTACTTCCTCTGGTGGCCAACAAAGTCGTGGTCGTCCTCTGGGGCTACGGCGCCGCGAAGGAGACGGTCGGCAACTACACCGACACGCTGATGCTCTTCGGGCCGGGACTCGTCTTCTTCACCGTGCACTACCTCGTGCTCCGCGGCTTCTACGCCCGCGAGGAGAACCGCATCGTCTTCTACATCCAGTGCGCCGTCGCCGCGACGAACATCGTCGTGGCCGTCACGCTCGTCACGCGCACGACGCCCGACCAGACCGCACCCATGCTCGTCATCGCCTACATCTCGTCGTACGCCGTCGGCGCCTGCCTCTCCTATGCCGTCCTCTCGCACCGACTCGGCGGGCTGCACACGCCCGTCTTCGCCCGCTACCTGGTGAGGCTCCTGATCGCGGTCGCCGGAGCGTTCCTCACCGGATGGGTGGTGCTGGAGGCGGTGCCGGGCATGGCGGAGCCGAGCGGCCTCCTGCTGTCGCTGGTCAAGGGCGCGACGATCGGCGTCGTCTTCGGGCTCGTATACCTCGCCATCGCGCGGGCACTCAGGCTCGAAGAGGTCACCGGCGTGATTGAGACGCTCACCGCACGACTGCGACGTTAGACCTACGATCGGATCGCGCTGAGGGGCAGCGCACGGGAGCCGTCGATGGGGGTGCCATGGCGATCAACCGAGCGGGAGACCTGCTCACCGGGCGCTACCGGCTCGACGACCTGATGAGCGAGACCGGTTCGGGTGAGTTCTGGCGCGGGTTCGACACCGTGCTCGCACGCACAGTCGCCATCCACGCGATCCCGTCCGACGATCCGCGAGCCGCGGCCCTGGTGCGCGCGGCGCAGGCGTCGGCACGTGTCGTCGAGAGCCGGTTCCTCAGAGTGCTGGACATCGACACCCGTGCCGACCTGACCTTCGTGGTCAACGAGTGGGGCGCCGGCACCTCACTCGACCACCTGCTGGCCGGGCAGGGACCGCTGCCGCCGCGACCCGCCGCCTGGCTCGTCGACGAGGTCGCCTCCGCCCTCACCGTCGCCCACGAGGCCGGCGTCGCGCACGGCCGGCTCAACCCCGAGAACGTACTGATCGACGAGGCCGGCTCCATTCGGATCATCGGCTTCGCCGTCGAGGCGGCGCTCTACGGGCTCGAGGGCGATCGGATCGGCATCGACGTCATCGACCTCGCGGCGCTGCTCCAGGCCACGCTGACCGGTCGCTGGGCCGGGCTCTCGGACTCCGCGCTCGCGCGGGTGCCGCGCGAGCAGGGCGCCCTGTTGGATCGCGGGCGGGAGCGGTTCCTGACGCCGCGGCAGCTCCAGGCCGGCGTACCGGGGGTGCTGGACAACCTCTGCGACGAGGTGCTCAACCGACCCCACGGCCGGCACGCCGGACCCAACACCGCCCGGGAGATCCACGAGATCCTCGCCGCGTACGTCGGGGACCCCGGTGATATCGAGGCCGAGGTGGCAGGACTCACCTCAGCGGGACGCTCAGGTCCCGTCGGTGTCGGCGCCCGCTCCCAGGGCGGCGGCACCGCCACCGCGGTGGCGCCCGACCCGGAGCCGACCGGACCGCTCGCGCTCACCGACCTCCCGACCGAGGCCGGCACCCCGATCTTCAACGAGGGCGGCGACGTCGGCTGGTTCAGCCCGCGCGGCAACCGTCCGACGCCCCCGCCCCCGCCCGAGCCCGTGCCGGAGCGTCCGCTCTTCGCGCCCGAGGGTGAACGCCGCCCCGTCCTGCCGGAGACCAACACCCCGTCGAACGACTGGATCTTCTCCGCCCCCTCCGGCGTCGACGAGGAGGAAGCACCTGGTGGCGGTGCCTGGCTCAGGGTGGCGCTCGGCGTCGGCGTCCTCGCGCTGCTGCTCGTTGCCGGCGTACTCGCCTATGCGCTGGCCCGTCCGGACTCCTCTCCGAACGCCTCTCCCTCGGAGGACGCCAGCGCCACTCCCACGACGGCCACCGTGATCAAGGGCGTCAGCGCCCTCGACTTCGACCCGGAGAGCAAGCCGCCGACGGAGAACCGCGACCTCGCCCCGCTCGCGGTCGACGGCAACCCGGGGACGTCGTGGCGGTCGGTGACCTACTACCAGCAGCTCGGGCCGAACGGGATCAAGACCGGCGTCGGGATGGTCCTCGACCTGCACGGCTCGCATACCGTGACCGGCCTCGACCTCACCTTCGTCGCTCCCGGCACGACCGTGGCGGTGTACGTCACGAAGTCCGCACCCACGAGCGTTGAGGGCCTGGAGCCCGCCCAGTCGCTGACCGCCGGCACTCACGAGAAGCTGACGCTGGTGAAGCCCGAGACCGGTGGCTTCGTCACCCTCTGGTTCACCGCGCTGCCGCAGGTGAGCGGCGGCTTCCGCGTGGAGCTCGCCGAGGCGTCGGTACTCGGGAGCAGCCGCAACTAGACTGGGGCCATGACCCAGGGAACCGAAGCGACCGACCCGCGCAACGTCATCATCATCGGCTCGGGGCCCTCGGGCTACACCGCCGCCGTCTACGCCGCCCGGGCCTCGCTCAACCCGCTGGTCTTCGAGGGCTCCGTCACCGCCGGCGGTGCCCTGATGAACACTACCGAGGTCGAGAACTTCCCCGGCTTCCCCGAGGGCATCATGGGCCCCGCCCTCATGGAGAACATGCGCGCCCAGGCCGAGCGGTTCGGCGCCGAGCTGATCGCGGACGACGTCATCGAGGTCGACCTGACCGGTGACGTGAAGAAGGTGGTGACCTACGGCGGTACCTTCTACGCCCGCGCGGTGATCCTGGCGATGGGCAGTGGCTACAAGAAGCTCGGCCTGCCCGACGAGGACCGCCTCTCCGGTCGCGGCGTCTCCTGGTGTGCCACCTGCGACGGCTTCTTCTTCCGCGAGCAGCACATCGCCGTCGTCGGCGGCGGCGACTCAGCGGTCGAGGAGGCCACCTTCCTCACCCGCTTCGGCTCCAAGGTCTCGCTGCTGGTTCGCCGCGACGAGCTGCGCGCCTCCAAGGTGATGCAGGACCGCGCCTTCGCCGACCCGAAGCTCGAGATCATCTGGAACTCCGCCGTGGAGTCGATCAACGGGGCCGAGAACGTCGAGTCGCTCACGCTCGTCGACACCGTCACCGGGGCGACGTCGGAGCTGCCCGCGACCGGCCTCTTCGTCGCCATCGGCCATGACCCGCGCTCGGAGCTCATCCGCGGCCAGGTCGACCTCGACGCCGAGGGCTACGTGCTGACCCGGACCGGGTCCACGGCGACCAACCTCACCGGTGTCTTCGCCGCCGGCGACCTGGTCGACCACACCTACCGCCA
Organism: Nocardioides sp. Kera G14; assembly: GCF_020715565.1. Lineage (NCBI taxonomy): Bacteria > Bacillati > Actinomycetota > Actinomycetes > Propionibacteriales > Nocardioidaceae > Nocardioides > Nocardioides sp. Kera G14. The sequence continues at coordinate 3,311,825 of NZ_CP085839.1, forward strand.
GGCCATCACCGCCGCCGGCTCCGGCTGTGCCGCCGCGCTCGACGCCGAGCGCTTCCTCGCCGACCTCGAGCACCAGGCCCACACCGCCGCAGCCGCGGCCGTCAACGCCTGACGGGGTCACCGACGTCCGGGACGACATCGCCCACCGACCCCCGGGTCACCGGGCCGTCGCGTCCCGGACGTTGGTGTGTCCGGGACGGGATCACCCAGCCAAGGCCTCCCGATCGGTCCGCGCCGTCCCGGACGACGTCCGGTTGAGGAGGAGCGCGAGCGCCGCGACCAGCGCCGTGGCGGAGCAGATCGACCAGACGGCGAGATAGCCCGAGAGCGGGGCATGGCCGTACGTCGGGTCACCGAGGGTTCCGGTCGACGCGAGGCAGATCGCAAAGACCGCCGAGGCGACCGCGCCGCCGAGCGTCTTGAAGCCGTTGGTCATACCGGTCGCGAAGCCGACCCGGTCAGCAGGCGAGACTGCTGCGGCAGCGGAGGGAAGGGCGGCCACAAGCGCGCCCGACCCTGCGCCCGCGACCATCATGACCACGATGGTGAGCAGTCGGCTGTCGTGGAACGGCAGCCAGCCGGCGTACCCGAGGGCGACGAGGAGAGTCGCGAGGATCAGCGCCGGCCGCACACCGAAGCGCCGGGCGACGGGCGGGTAGAGCAGCGCTCCCGCGAGCAGGCTGATGACGTAGAGCCCGATCCGGATCGAGGTCGAGCCGGCCGACAGGCCGAAGCCGTAGCCCGCCACGTCGGGGTCACTTCGTAGATAAGTCGACAAAGGGATCTGGGCGCCGAGGATCGAGATTCCGAAGAGGAAGGCCGTCACCTGGAGCGGCCACTGCGACGCCGTCCCCAGCAGTCGTACGTCGACCAGCGGGTGCGTCCGGCCGAGCTCGATGCGCCCGAACGGCACCAACACCAGCACGCCCAGCACGATCAGAACCCACGGCAGCACCGCCGACGGACCGGAGAGGCGCATCGCGATCAGGCCGCCCATCACGAGCCCGACCGCAAGCGTCAGCACCGCGAGTCCGGGCCAGTCGAAGGTCCCCTCCGAGGAGCCCGGCGCGCTCTCCACACCGACCCAGATCGCGACCAGGCAGAGCGTCACGACCACCGCAGGGATGGCGAGCACCGTGGTCATCGAGAGTGACTCCACCAGAGCGCCCGACGCAAGCGCGCCGATGATCACCGCGAGCTCGAGCGTCGCGACCAGCGCCGCAGAGGCACGGCGGGTCAGGACATCGCGACGTGAGGTGCCGGAGGTGCGGCGATGGATGATCGCGACCTCAAGCGGGAGCCAGACGACGTACGCACCCTGGAGAGCCGCGCCCACGAGGAACGTGCCGAAGTTCGGGGCGAGTGCCATCACCCAGGAGCCGATGGCGGTCACCAGCGTTGCCAGCAGCAGGACGCGACGGTGCCCGATCAGGTCGCCGAGCCGGGCCAGCGGAGGCACCACCAGAGCCGAGACGACGAGCTGCGCCGCCTCGAACCAGTTCACGTCGGCGTCCTTGATCGACAGGTGCCGCGCCAGGTCGGTGAAGATCGGCGTGTAGTAGCCCTGCAGGATCCCGCTCGCGAGCTCGACGCAGGCGAGGAAGCCGACGACCGCGACCAGGCTCCTCGCCGGCGCGGGAAGGGTGCTGGTGCTCATGCGATCTCTCCCAGTCGTTCGATGAACCGCCGGTACCACCGGACGCCGTCGAGATAGTCCGTCACACCGATCCGCTCGTCGGCGGCGTGGATCGACGCACGCTGCGTCCGCGTCATCCGGAAGGGCGCGAAGCGATAGACGCGGTCACAGATCGCGGTGAAGAAGCGCGAGTCCGTCGCCGCGAGCATGACGTACGGCGCCGGCACCGCATCGGGATAGATCTCGGAGATCACGCGTTCGAGCAGAGCGAAGGTGGGATCGCCGTCCCAGGGCGAGACCGGGGAGGCCTCGTTGGCGTCCACCACCTCGATCTCCACGGAGTCGTCGTCGATCGCTCGACGCAGACGCGCGACGACCGAGTCCACCGTGTCGCCCACCATGACGCGCAGGTTGATCCCGGCACGGACCCGCGAGGGCAGCACGTTGATCGCCTTCGAGCCCTCGAGCGTCGTCAGCGCGACGGTGGTCCGGACCAGTGCGGCCGCCTCGGGGCCGGCCAGCGTCAGGGCGCGGGCAGCACCGGAGCGCACGCGGTTCCACCGTGGTCCCTCACCCAGCCGACCCAACACGCCGGCGACAGCTCGCAGAGGACCGCCCAGGTGGGGCGAGGCCCGCCGGAAGAGCTCGACGGTCACGGGGTGCAGGTGGGCGGGCATCGACACGCGGTCGACCGCGACGAGTGCGGCCGCCAGTCGGGCCGCCGGGCCGCCCGCAACCGGAGTCGAGGCATGGCCGCCCTCGGAGGTGACCGACAGCCGCACCGAGGTCGTGCCCTTCTCCGAGACACCGACGACACCGATCGGCGCTGAGAGACCCGGCAGGGCCTCGTGCGCGATCGCGCCGCCCTCGTCGATCACCATCCACGGCGTCACTCCCCGTTCGCGCAGGAGCGCCACGGCAGCTCGCGCGGCCGCGCCCGTGGTCTCCTCGTCGCAGCCGAAGGAGAGCCAGACGTCGTACGCCGGCACGAACCCGTCCGCGAGCAGCGACTCCACCGCCTCGCAGACCCCCGCGACACACCCCTTGTCGTCGAGCGTCCCTCGCCCCCACAGCTCGTCGTCGATCACGTCACCGCTGTACGGATCCCGGGCCCATTCCGAGGCGACGACCGGGACGACGTCCAGGTGCGCCATCAGCACGACGGGTCGAACCGAGGAGACTCCCGGCCAGTGGATCAGCAGTCCGTGGCCGCCCACGCGCGTGACCTCCAGCTCGTGCACGCGGGGCCACTGGTCCGCCATCGTCGCCAGCAGCCGGTCGAAGTCCTCCGGCAGGCCTCCACTGGCCTGTGAGACGGTGGGGATCCGGACGAGGGCGGCGAGACGCTCGATCTCGGCGACGTTCTGCATGGGGGCACGCTAGTGGTCCGCGTGGGACGGGAATGGTCCCGGGGCCGGTGCTGTTGACTATGACCAGACGTTCCGTTCAGTCCGCCTCCACACGGGAGGTGCGACTCAATCCGAAGGGTGGCCACATCTGATGGCTGGCAACATCTCCGCCGTGACCGACGCCGAGTTCGACGCGTCCGTCCTCAAGTCCGACAAGCCCGTCCTCGTGGACTTCTGGGCCGAGTGGTGCGGCCCCTGTAAGCAGGTGGCCCCGATCCTCGACGAGATCGCCGGTGAGCACGGCGACAAGGTCACGTTCCTCAAGATGAACGTCGACGAGAACCCGGTGACGCCGAGCAACTACCGCGTCACCGGCATCCCGACCATCAACGTCTACCAGGGCGGCGAGGTCGTGAAGTCGATCGTCGGCGCCCGCCCGAAGGCCGCGATCCTCAACGAGCTCAAGGACTTCATCGCCTGATCTCGGCTCTACTCGAGAGCCTCTCGATGCCCCGGCACCCCACGGTGCTGGGGCATCGGTGCTTTCCGAGGCCGTACGACGCCCACGAGCCTTTCGACCGCGGCCTCGACCCCGTCGCGCCACGTGACGATCGAGCGCAGGTCCATCCGCATCCGAGGCGCGGTCGGGTGCGCACGGTGGGTCTTGAAGCCCACCCGAGCGAGGAACTGCTCCGGGGCGGCGCAGCGCGAGCCGTGCAGCCGGCTCGCCAGGCCCTTGTCGCCGAACGCCTCCACCGCACGGATCGACCCGCCACGCTGGAGCAGGTCCCGGGCCATCCCCTGGATGAGCAGTCGGCCGATGCCCGCGTCGCGCCAGCCGGGAGCGATCCAGAGCGTCGTGAGCAGCACGGCGTCCGGTGAGACCGGCGCCGTCGGATAGGCGCCCGCCCCCGGCGCGAAGGCCGGCGGCACGTAGACGACGTAGCCCACCGGTCGGTCGTCGACGACGGCGACGCGGCCGCAGGAACCCCACTCGCGCAGCACCTCGGAGATCCACGCATCCTTCTCCGTGGCGGCCCCGTCGCCGTCGAGTTGGGCACGACGTACGGGGTCGAGCTCCCAGAAGAGGCAGCTCCGGCAGGGCGCGCCGAGCTCCTCGAAGAGGTCCAACGTGAGCGGAACAACCTTCCGAGCCATGGATTTCACCTTCACGCACTGGGCTGCATGCCTCAGACTAGGGGAATCATGTCTATTGAGCCCTCGCGCAGCCGTCCCGTCCTCGACCCGTACGTCGATCGGTACGCAGCACGCACGGCAGGCATGACCGCCTCGGAGATCCGGGCGCTGTTCGCGGTCGCTTCGCGCCCGGAGGTCGTCTCGCTCGCCGGCGGCATGCCTAACATCAGCGGCCTCCCTCTCGACGTCGTCGGTCATGCGATCAACGACCTCGTGCTCAAGGACGGTCCGACCGCGATGCAGTACGGCTCCGGCCAGGGCACGCCGGAGCTGCGTGAGCAGATCACCGAGATCATGCGGCTGGAGGGCATCGAGGCCCACGCCGACGACGTGGTCGTCACCGTCGGCTCGCAGCAGGCGGTCGACCTGGTCACCCGCATCTTCTGCGACCCCGGCGACGTCGTCCTGTGTGAGGCGCCGTCGTACGTCGGCGCCCTCGGCGTCTTCAAGTCCTACCAGTGCGAGGTCGTGCACGCGGAGATGGACGCCGACGGGCTCATCCCGGATGCACTGCGCAACGCCATCCGCGCCACCAAGGCCGCCGGGAAGACGATCAAGTTCCTCTACACGATCCCGAACTTCCACAACCCCGCCGGGGTGACGCTCTCGCTCGAGCGTCGTCACGAGGTCGTCGAGATCTGCGCCGAGGAGGGCATCCTCATCCTCGAGGACAACCCGTACGGCCTGCTCGGATTCGACCGCGAGCCGATGCCCGCGATGCGCTCGATGTCGGCCGACAACATCATCTACCTCGGCTCGTTCTCCAAGACCTTCGCGCCGGGCTTCCGCGTCGGGTGGGCACTGGCGCCGCACACCGTGCGGGAGAAGCTTGTCCTCGCCCAGGAGTCGGCGACGCTGTGCCCGCCGTCGTTCTCGCAGATGGCGATCTCGGCGTACCTCCGCGACCACGACTGGCAGGGCCAGATCAAGGACTTCCGCGAGATGTACCGCGAGCGCCGCGACGCCATGATCGGGGCGCTCACCGACATGATGCCGCCGGCGGTGCGCTGGAACGTCCCCGACGGCGGCTTCTACGTCTGGCTCACGCTGCCGCCGGGCATCAACGCCAAGGCGATGCTCCCCCGCGCCGTCACGGCGCGCGTGGCCTACGTCCCCGGCACCGCGTTCTTCGCCGACGGCTTCGGCTCCTCGGCGATGCGCCTCTCCTTCTGCTACCCGACCCCCGAGCGGATCCGTGAGGGCGTACGCCGTCTCGCCGGTGTCCTGGAGGCGGAGATGGAGCTGCAGAGCACGTTCGGGATCGATGACACCACCGAGATGCGCCTCGGCCTGGGTCCGGACAATCCCAGCCCGAACTCCATCTAGGTCGTTTTATCGACTTATCGATCAGTCGCTTTGTGGATCGATAAGTCCGACGATGCGCTGCAGGTCGGCGAGGGTGGCGTACTCGATGGTGACCCTCCCCTTGGCCTTGCCCATGTCCACCTTCACGCGCGTCTCGAGGCGGTCCGAGAGCCGCTCGGCGATGTCGGTCAGACCGGGAGCCTTGAGCCGGGGCGGACGTGCGGTCCGCTTCGGCCCGCCGTGCTCGCCGAGGGCGAGCAGCTCCTCGAGGCCCCGGACGCTGATGCCCTCGGCGACGACGCGCTGGGCCAGGCGGTCCTGGGCCTCGTCGTCGTCCACGCCGAGAAGCGCACGGGCGTGGCCGGCCGACAGCACGCCGGCAGCCACACGGTTCTGGACCTTCGGCGTGAGCTTCAGCAGCCGGATCGTGTTGGAAATCTGCGGGCGTGACCGGCCGATCCGCGTGGCGAGCTCCTCGTGGGTGCAGGAGAAGTCCTCGAGCAGCTGCTGGTAGGCCGCCGCCTCCTCCAGCGGGTTGAGCTGGCTGCGGTGGAGGTTCTCCAGCAGAGCGTCGCGGAGCATGTCGGTGTCGTCGGTCTCGCGGACGATCGCGGGGATCGTCTCGAGGCCGGCGAGCTGCGTGGCGCGCCACCGGCGCTCACCCATGACCAGCTCGTAGCGCTTCCTGCCGCCGGCCGTGCCCTCAGGGCCGTCAACCGGAAGCGGACGCACGACCACGGGCTGGAGGAGGCCGACCTCCTTGATCGAGACGACCAGCTCGTCGAGCGCCTCCTGCTCGAAGACGGTGCGCGGGTTGACCGCGTTGGGGGTGATCGCATCGACGGGCAGCTCGGCGAAGTAAGCACCGTCGACGGGGGCGAGGCCGTCAGGCAGCTCCCCCGCCGGGGAGCGATTGTCGACATTTCCGGCCTGAGCGCCGTTCCCCGGGCTGGCGGGGCCCCGGTCAGCGGCTTCCGAGTTCGTCGGTCCAGCGGAATTGTCCGCATGCTGATCATCCGGCTTGACCTCGGGTGCGGTGGGAATGAGTGAGCCCAACCCGCGTCCCAGACCACGGCGATTCGGACCGGCCATCAGACGTTCACACCTTTCGAAGCCACTTCACGCGCCGCCTCGAGGTAGCTCAGCGCCCCCGGCGAGCCCGGGTCGTAGGTCATCACGGTCTGCCCGTACGACGGCGCCTCGGAGACGCGTACCGAGCGTGGGATGTAGGTCTTGAGCACCTGGTCACCGAAGTGAGACTTGACCTCCTCGGCGACTCCGGAGGCGAGCCGGGTCCGGGCGTCGAACATGGTGACCAGGATGGTGCTCACCGCGAGGGACGGGTTGAGTGCGGCACGGACCATGTCGATGGTCTTGAGCAGCTGCGAGAGGCCCTCCAGCGCGTAGTACTCCGCTTGGATCGGGATCATCACCTCGGAGCATGCAACGAGCGCGTTCACGGTCAGGAGGCCCAGCGAGGGCGGGCAGTCGATGAAGACGTAGTCCCAGCGGTCCTCCCCCGCCGTACGGGCGTCGCCCACGCGCGGATGCGCCCGCAGCGCCTTCTGCAGGCGCTGCTCCCGCGCCACCACGCTGACGAGCTCGATCTCTGCGCCAGCGAGGTCGATGGTCGCCGGTACGACGTCCAGCCCAGCGACCTCGGGCGCAGGGACCACGACGTCGGCCAACGGAGTGCCCTCGACGAGCAACTCGTACGTGCCCGGGGTGCCCTGATAGTGATCGATGCTCAGCGCGGTCGACGCGTTCCCCTGCGGGTCGAGGTCGATGACGAGGACGCGCTGGCCGAGCTGGGTGAGAGCAGCGGCGATGTTCACCGTCGACGTCGTCTTGCCGACGCCGCCCTTCTGGTTGGCGACGACGAAGATCCGCGTCGACTCGGGTCGAGGCGACGGCGGGCGCTGCGAGGCGTCCATCCGCGCCAGGATGCTGTGCTCGGCGGCCTTGGCCAGCGGCGTCTCGTCCTCAGCCAAACTGGTGCCGTACTGCGCGAAGTCGGCGGCGGTGCGGACGGGGAACGGCGCCTCTGTTTCACGTGAAACGGCGTCCGCTCCGGCCTGTGGATGAGACGCCGAGTTCTGTGGAGAAACCCCATCTCCAAGCGTGGAACCACCGGTGGAAAACTCATCCGTCACGCCGGGTCCCGTACCGTCCTTGCCCTGTGCGTCGCTCATGGCCGAGGCCTCCCCTGTCGGTTCTTCGACGCCTTCGCCGCGCCGGACTTCGTGCTTCGCCCCCCACGCGGGGCCTTCTTCTTCTCAGCCTTCTGCGTCTTCCCTGAGGCCGTGTTGTCACGAGCAGACCGCAACCCTACGCGGCCCGGATCTGCCCAGGCCACCCGGAGGGCGACGGTCGTCGATTCCAGCACCCCCTCCCCGAGCACCGACACGGACGGTTCGGCACAACCCAGCCGAGCCAGGGTCTCGGCAGCCTCGTCGATCTCGGTCGCCACAGACGACCCCTTCATCGCCACGAGCGCACCCTCAGAGCTGACGAGAGGCATCGACCACTCGAGGAGACGGCCCAAGGGCGCCACGGCCCGGGACGTCACCACGTCGAACGTCCGCTCCCCGTGAAGGACATCGGAGCGGCCTCGCACCACCTCGACGTTGGCGAGGTCCAGAGCCTCCGCCACCTCAGACAGGAACGTCGTCCGGCGCAGCAATGGCTCGATCAACGTCACCCGGAGATCGGGCCGGACGATCGCCAGCACGAGGCCGGGCAGTCCCGCGCCCGAACCGATGTCGGCCACAGTCGCCCCCGTGGGCATCAGCCGCTCCAGCACCGCGCAGTTGAGCAGGTGCCGGTCCCACAGCCGGGGCACCTCCCGAGGACCGATCAGACCGCGGACCGTCCCCGCATCCGCCAGCCACCCCGCATATGCCTCCAGCAACGGGAGGCGGTCGGCTGGGACAACCTCAGCAGCGGCCTGCGGCGCGGGGGGAGCCGCGATCGGCTCTTCCGTCATGAGTCCTCCTCATGTTTCACGTGAAACGAGTCTGCCTTGGATGGGTGGTGTGGGGCCAAGCGGGGCGCCTGCTTGAAGCGACCTGAGTCGGGGAAGCAGCAAGGGCCGCTGTTTCACGTGAAACAGCGGCCCTTGGAACAGCACGTGTCTAGACCGGCTGGACGACGACGTACCGGCGCGGCTCGGCGCCCTCGGAGGAGGAGGTGAGCCCGGCGGCGGCGACGGCGTCGTGGACGACCTTGCGTTCGAACGGCGACATGGGGGAGAGCGAGACTGGGGCGCCGGTCTCCTTCACCTGGGCGACCGTCTCGGCGGCGAGCTGCTCGAGCGAGGTCCGCTTGGTGGCCCGGTAGCCGGAGATGTCGAGCATGAGGCGGGAGCGCTCGCCCGTCTCGCGGTAGACGGCGAGGCGGGTGAGCTCCTGGAGGGCGTCGAGCACCTCACCGTCGCGGCCGACGAGGTTGCTGAGGTCGGCGCCGACGATCGAGACCGAGGCCCGGTCTCCGTCGACGTCCATGTCGAGGTCGCCGTCCAGGTCGGCGATGTCGAGGAGCTCCTCGAGGTAGTCGGCGGCGATGTCGCCCTCCTGCTCGAGGCGGGCCACACGGCCGGAGACCGCCGGAGCCTCGTCGATGGCCGGCTCGGCCTCCATCACATCGTTCTGTTCAGTCACTTCACGTTCCTTGTCAGGGGAGTGGGTGCCGGCGTACCGGCGAGAGGTCTGGGGCGGGCCGTTTCACGTGAAACAGCGCCACGGCTACTTGGTCGGGCCCTGCTTCTTCTGGCGCTCGGCCTTCGTCTGCCGCTTCGGCTGCTGACGTACGGCGGGACGCGGCTCCTCGTCGACGACCGTGGTCTCGACCGTCAGGCCGGCCGTCTGGCCCTTCGCAGCAGCCTTGGCCCGGTCGCGCTCAGCCTTCGCCTTGGCGGCAGGCGTTCCGGGAGCCGGGTTGTTCCGGATGACGTAGAACTGCTGGCACATCGTCCACAGGTTGGAGGTCGTCCAGTAGATCATCAGGCCGATCGGGAAGGCGATACCGCCGACGGCAAAGACGACAGGGAGGATGTAGAGCAGCATCTTCTGCTGGCTGGCGTAGGGGCCGCTCATGGCGTCCGCCGGCATGTTCTTGCTCATCAACTGCCGCTGGGTCATGAACGTCGTCAGCGTCATCGCGATCACGAGGATGACCGCGAGCACCACCACGTTGGTCGTGGTGTGCTTCGTGAGCGTCTCCGAGATGTTCGCGCCGAAGATCGAGCCATGGCGCAGCTGGTCGACGTCACCCTGCTTGAGGAAGCCCTTGGCGTGGCCCTTGGCCGCGTTGTTGATCAGGTGGAAGAGCGACAGGAAGATCGGCATCTGGATGATGAGCGGGAGGCACGAGGCGAACGGGTTGGTTCCCGTGTCCTTGTAGAGCTTCATCGTCTCCTGGGCGAGACGCTCCCGGTCGTGACCGTACTTCTTCTGCAGCTCCTTCACCTTGGGCTGAATGAGCTGCATGTTCCGGCTGGAGTTGATCTGCTTCACGAAGAGCGGGATCAGGAGAGCACGGATCGTCACCGTCAGCCCCACGATCGAGAGGGCCCAGGTCCAGCCGGAGGCCTCACCGAAGGCGAGCCCGAGGACCTTGTGCCACGCCAGCAGGATCGCGGAGATGGCGTAATAGAGCGGCGTGCCAATGGCAACGATGATATCTCCCACGAGGGATCAGGCTCCTTGCTTCACGTGTTCGTGCTGGTGGTCCAGCGTGCGCTGGGGGACTGGGTCGTATCCGCCGGCGGCCCACGGGTGGCAGCGGAGCACGCGGCGCACGGCCAACGAGCTCCCCTTGAGCGACCCGTGCACCTGGACTGCCTCGAGGGCATAGGCGGAACACGTGGGGTGATAGCGACAGACCTGGCCATAGAGCGGACTGATCGCGAACCGATAGGCGCGAAACAGCCCGATCAGCAGGTATTTCACGACATCACCCGGTGGAGGCAACGCGCCAGATCGGCGCGGAGTTCCTCGGAGGTGGCGGAGGCGGCAGCCGGAAGCGCTCTGACCACAAGCACAGCAGAGCCCGGGAGTCGCGTCTCGCCCTCAGTGCTGAGGGACGAGAGCAGCTCCCGGGCCTGGTGTCGAAGTCGCCGCTTCACGCGGTTGCGCGTCACCGCCGGACCGACGGCCTTGCTGACCACGAAGCCCACTCGTACGAGTGAGGGATCGTCCTGGGGCGCGGCATCCAGCTGCGCGTGGAGGACGAGCGTGCGTCCCGATACCCGTCGCCCCAGTCGTACGGCGGTGGTGAAACCGTCCGCGTCAGTGAGGCGCTGCGACCGGGGTAGCACGGTCAGCCGAGGCCGAAGGGCCTCAGACGGCGAGGTCCTTGCGACCCTTACGACGGCGGGTAGCCAGGATGGCGCGGCCGGCACGGGTGCGCATGCGCAGGCGGAAACCGTGCGTCTTGGCGCGACGACGGTTGTTCGGCTGGTAGGTACGCTTGCTCACGAGGATGTCCTTTGATCAGTTCTTGGGAAGTGTCCGCCGGCGACGTACTAATCCCAGCGACCGAGCAACGGTACGCGTAGCCGAATGACAGGGTCAAACCCTCGGTGATCCGCCTGTGCGCGGCCCTCCACGGCATCTCCGGGGCCTGTGGACAACGGCTTGCCGCAGGCACCACAGGAGAGTTAAGTTCGCGGCTCATTGTGCGCTCTTCCCGCGTGAAATGGGGCTCCACAGCTTGTGGAGAAACATGTGGAGAGTCTGCACCGCAGCGAGCAGGAGGGCGGAGCGTGGACGCGAGCAACGCAAGCGCAGCGGAGAACGAGGACTCGTTCCAGCGAGCGTGGCGGGCGGTCGTCGAGAGTCTCCAGCCGAGCCAGCAGGCGTGGGTCCGGGCGAGCGCTCCCGTCGCCATCCACGGCGACACCGCCATCGTCGCCGTCCCCAACGACTTCACCCGCAACCGGCTCGAGGGAGCACTCCGCTCCCAGCTCGAGGAGTCCCTCTCCGTGGAGCTCGGCTCCGAGGTGCGCATCGCGGTCACGGTCAATCCCGCGCTCGAGGCACCCGAGCCGTCCGCCCAGGCCCCGGTTCATCCCGTGGCGACAGATGGACAAGTCGACATATCGACTGCCGTCCATGACGAGGCCGCCGCCCCCCTGCAGTCAGCGGCGCCGGCCCTCGTCCCGACGCCTCCGCGGCCGCAACGCCCCGAGGAGGCGGCCGCGAGCACGCTGGAGACACGGCTCAACCCCAAGTACACCTTCGAGACCTTCGTCATCGGGTCCTCGAACCGCTTCCCGCACGCCGCCGCGATCGCCGTGAGCGAGGCGCCCGGTCGCGCGTACAACCCGCTACTCGTCTACGGCGAGTCCGGACTCGGCAAGACCCACCTGCTCCACGCCATCGGCCACTACGTGCGCTCGCTCTATCACGGTGCCAAGGTGCGCTACGTGAGCAGCGAGGAGTTCACGAACGAGTTCATCAACGCGATCCGTGACGACCGCCAGGACCGGTTCAAGCGGCGCTACCGCGACGTCGACGTGCTCCTCATCGACGACATCCAGTTCTTGGAGGGGAAGACCCAGACGCAGGAGGAGTTCTTCCACACCTTCAACGCGCTGCACAACGCCAACAAGCAGATCGTCCTGACCTCGGACCGCAGCCCGAAGCGCCTTGAGGCGCTCGAGGACCGACTGCGCAACCGGTTCGAGTGGGGCCTCATCACCGACGTGCAGCCGCCGGACGTCGAGACTCGCATCGCGATCCTCCGCAAGAAGGCGGCGATGGAGCGCCTCACCGCACCGCCGGACGTGCTCGAGTTCATCGCCACGAAGATCCAGACGAACATCCGTGAGCTCGAGGGTGCCCTCATCCGGGTCACCGCCTTCGCGAACCTCAACCGCCAGGACGTCGACATGCCCCTGGCCGAGATCGTCCTCAAGGACCTCATCCCCGAGGGCGGCGAGCCCGAGATCACGACCGGGCTGATCATCGCCCAGACCGCTGCCTACTTCGGGATCTCCCTGGAGGAGATCACCGGTCCCTCGCGCGGGCGACACCTCGTCATGGCCCGCCAGATCGCCATGTACCTCTGCCGGGAGCTCACCGACCTCTCCCTGCCCAAGATCGGCGCCCTCTTCGGCGGGCGCGACCACACGACGGTGATGTACGCCGAGCGGAAGATCAACCAGCTCCTCGCGGAGCGGCGTGCGGTGTTCAACCAGGTCACCGAGCTGACCAACCGTGTGAAGGTCACCGCGCGCCAGTCCTGACCGGACGCGGTCGCCGCCTGTGCACAACTGGCCCCCCACAAATGAATTACACGGTGGTGAGATGCGGAAGGGCTGTCATTCCACACACAGCGACCGGTCGCCGTACACACCACCGCTGCTGCGTCCCCACCGGAGTGCACAGCCCCTGTGCACTCTCATCATATGGGGTGACCTGCGAAAACAGGAGTTCTCCACAGTTTCCACCACTGCTATGACTCCTATGGAACTAGAAGCACATCGATCCTCCGTGAAAACCCACCGAGGCGACCTTCTGGGGAAAACCCCCGCGTGGCATGCTTCCGTTCGTGAAGTTTCGTGTTGACCGTGACGTGTTCGCCGAGGCCGTCGCCTGGGCAGCGCGCAGCCTGCCGGTTCGTCCGAGCACCCCTGTCCTCTCCGGCCTGCTGATCGAGGCCACCGACGCTGGCCTGGTGCTCTCGAGCTTCGACTACGAGACCTCGGCCCGCGCGACGCTCGCCGCTGAGGTGGCGGACGAGGGCAAGGCGCTGGTCAGCGGCAAACTTCTCGCCGACATCGTGCGGAGCCTCCCGGCCAAGCCGGTCGAGCTCACCCTCGACGGCGCCCGTGTCGCGCTGACCTGTGGCTCGGCGCGGTTCAGCCTGCAGACCATGCCCGTCGAGGACTATCCGACGCTGCCGGACATGCCGACCTCGGCCGGGACGGTCAAGAGCGACGAGTTCGCGCACGCGGTGGCCCAGGCCGTCACCGCGGCAGGTCGCGACGACATGCTCCCGGTGCTCACCGGCGTCCGACTCGAGATCGACGGCTCGACGATCTCGCTCCTGGCCACCGACCGCTTCCGGCTGTCGATCCGCGAGCTCACGTGGGACCCGGCCACGCCGGACAGCACGCTGGCCGCGCTCGTGCCGGCGAAGGTGCTCGCCGACACCGCCAAGTCGCTGACCGCGGGCTCGGAGATCACGATCGCGCTCTCCACCTCCGGTGCCGGCGAGGGCATCATCGGCTTCGAGGGGCAGGTGGCCGGCGGCGTACGACGGACCACGACCCGCCTTCTCGACGGAGAGTTCCCCAAGGTCCGCAGCCTCTTCCCCAACGAGCACCTCACGCTCGCCAAGGTCTCCAAGCCCGAGCTGATCGAGGCGGTCAAGCGCGTCTCCCTCGTCGCGGAGCGCAACACCGCCGTGCAGCTCGCCTTCCACGAGGGCGTCCTCACCCTCGACGCCGGCACCGGTGACGAGGCCCAGGCCTCGGAGTCGATCGAGGCCGACGTCAGCGGCGACGACCTCACGACCGGGTTCAACCCGCAGTACCTCCTCGACGGGCTGAACGCCCTCGACGCAGGTGTCGTGGAGCTGGCCTTCACCCAGGCTTCGAAGCCCGTCGTAATCTCGGGAGCAGACACAGATGACGGCGCGGGCGGCGACAACAGCCCTGCCGACTTCCGCTACCTGCTCATGCCCCGGCGCCTGCTCTCCTGACGCCACTCAACACTGAGCCTTCCAACGACAAGGATCACGCCATGCATCTCGGTCTCATCGGTCTGGGCAAGATGGGCGGCAACATGCGCACCCGTCTGCGCGACGCCGGCCACACCGTCACCGGATTCGACATGAACCCCGACCTGGCCGACGTCTCCTCGCTCGCAGAGCTCGTCGACGCGCTGCCCTCCCCGAAGGTCGTCTGGGTGATGGTTCCCGCGGGCGAGCCGACACGCTCGACGATCGCGAACCTCAAGGAACTGCTCGGCGAGGGTGACCTCGTCGTGGACGGCGGCAACTCGAAGTACACCGACGACGCGCTCAACGCCCAGTCCCTCGCGGAGAAGGGCATCGGCTTCGTCGACTGCGGCGTCTCCGGTGGCGTGTGGGGCCTGAAGAACGGTTACGCCCTCATGTACGGCGGCTCCGACGACGACGTCGCCAAGGTGTGGCCCGCCTTCGAGGCGCTGAAGCCCGAGGAGGGCGGCTACGTCCACGCGGGCAAGAAGCCCGGCGCCGGTCACTTCGCCAAGATGGTCCACAACGGCATCGAGTACGCGATGATGCAGAGCTATGCCGAGGGCTGGGAGCTGCTCGAGAAGGTCGACCTCGTCGAGAACGTTCCCGCGATCTTCGACTCCTGGCGCAGCGGCACCGTCATCCGCTCCTGGCTGCTCGACCTCCTCACCGAGGCCGTCCAGGCCGACGAGCACCTCGACAAGATCCGCGGTTACGCCGAGGACTCCGGCGAGGGTCGGTGGACCGTCGAGGCGGCGATCGACAACGCGGTGCCGATGCACGTCATCGCCTCCTCGCTCTTCGCGCGCTTCACCTCCCGCCAGGACGACAGCCCTGCCATGAAGGCGATCGCGGCGATGCGCAACCAGTTCGGCGGGCACGCGGTGAAGACCGAGGCCCCGCAGGGCGGCGACGTGGAGGGCGCGACCGGTCCCGCCACGAGCGCGGACAGCGCGCCGGCCGAGAGCTAGAACCGAATCCGAGTTGCACGTCTCCCACCTCACGCTGCACAACTTCCGGTCCTACGAGACCGCCGAGGTGCCGCTCGAGGCCGGGGTGACGGCCTTCGTCGGGCTCAACGGGCAGGGCAAGACCAACCTCGTCGAGGCGATCGACTACCTCTCCCGGCTGCAATCACACCGTGTCGCGACCGACGCGCCGCTGGTGCGGGCCGGGGCGGACTCTGCCCTGGTGCGTGCGGCCGTCGTCCGGGACGGGCGCGAGGCCGTGCTCGAGGTCGAGATCAACGCCGGCCGTGCCAACCGTGCCCGGATCAACCGGTCGCCGCTGCCGCGGACGCGCGAGCTCATCGGGCTCGTCCGTACGGTCGTCTTCTCCCCCGAGGACCTGGCGCTGGTGAAGGGCGACCCTGCGGAGCGTCGTCGCTTCCTCGATGACCTGCTGGTCCTGCGCGCCCCGCGCCTCGCCGGCGTGCGGGCGGACTATGAACGGGTGCTGCGGCAGCGCAACAGTCTCCTGAAGTCGGCCCGCGCCTCGCGCGGTGCTCGCGAGGCGGCGCTCGCCACGCTGGCGGTGTGGGACGAGCAGCTCGCACGGGCGGGTGCGGAGATCCTGGCGGAGCGGCTCGCGCTGGTGGAGTCGCTGTCGCCGTACGTCGGCAAGGCGTATGAGACGGTCGCGCGCGGTGCGTCGCGGGACGATGCCGAGATCGCCTACCGGTGCTCCTTCGACCTCGCTGCCCGAGGACTCGACGAGGCGAGCGGTGTCGACGTGCGGCCGCTGCTGGAGCGGGCGATCCTCGATGAGATCAAGGTGCGGCGCGCGGACGAGCTCGACCGGGCGGTGTCGCTGGTCGGGCCGCACCGCGACGAACTGCTCCTGACCATCGCGGGCGGGGGCCAACAGCTTCCGGTCAAGGGGTATGCGTCCCACGGTGAGTCCTGGTCGTTCGCCCTCGCGCTCCGCCTGGCCTCCTATGACCTGCTGCGCGCCGACGGCGACGACCCGATCCTCATCCTCGACGACGTCTTCGCCGAGCTCGACGCCACGCGTCGTGAACAGTTGGCCGACCTCGTCGCCGGCGCTGAACAGGTGCTCGTCACCGCGGCGGTCGGGGCCGACGTACCGGAGGTGCTGCGGGGGGCGCGGTACCGGGTCGCCGCCGGTGAGGTGAGTCGTGAGCAGTGACGAGCCGAAGCCGGAGGAGCCGGTGACGAAGGCCGACGGGCTGGAGCTCGCGCGTGCGCTGACCCGCGCCGTGGCGAGTGCCGCCCCCGTGGCGCGGGCGAAGAAGCGGCTGAATCCGAAGAAGTGGACCCGGCCCGAGGTCAGTGGCGCCCACCCGGACGACCGCGACCCGCAGCTCCTCGATGCCACCCTGGGTCGTCTGGTGCAGGACCACGGCTGGGGACTCGACCTCAAGGTCCACGGTGTCCTGGCGCGCTGGGCCGAACTGGTCGGTGCGGAGATCGGCGACCATTCGACGCCGGAGTCCTTCGCCGACGGCAGGCTCGTGGTCCGCGCCGACTCGACCGCGTGGGCGACCCAGCTGCGCCTCCTCGCCCCCGACGTCGTACGTCGACTCAACACCGAGCTGGGCCATGGGACGGTGATCCAGATCGAGGTCCTCGGACCCGTCGGACCGACGTGGAAGAAGGGCCCTCGATCGGTCCGCGACGGCCGTGGACCGCGCGACACCTACGGCTGACGAACACCCCTGCGGATGTATCCGGAGTAAGCCACACCCCTGAAAGGGCCTCCCAGAGGCGATTCTGTACCACCTAGGCGGTAGTCTGACGGGTGTGACTGAGCCCGAGCAGACCGACTACGACGCGTCAGCGATCCAGGTGCTGGAGGGCCTCGAGGCCGTCCGCAAACGCCCGGGTATGTACATCGGCTCCACCGGTGTCCGTGGCCTGCACCACCTGATCTGGGAGATCGTGGACAACGCGGTCGACGAGGCGCTCGCCGGTTACTGCGACACCATCGTGGTGACGCTCAACGCCGACAACTCGGTCAGCGTCATCGACAACGGTCGCGGCATCCCGACCGACATCGCGCCGGGCCAGGAGCTGCCCGCGGCGACGCTCGCCCTCACGGTCCTGCACGCGGGCGGCAAGTTCGGCGGTGGCGGCTACAAGGTCTCCGGCGGTCTGCACGGTGTCGGCTCCTCGGTCGTCAACGCGCTGTCGACGAAGATGCACATGCAGATCAAGAACCGCGGCTTCCTCTGGGAGCAGGAGTTCACCCTCGGCGTGCCCGACTACACGCTTCGGCAGGTCCGGCCGCTCGAGGAGGGCGAGCGCACCGGTACCACCATCACTTGGTGGGCCAGCCCCGACATCTTCGAGACGACGACGTACAACCTCGACACCATCGTCACGCGCTTCCGCGAGATGGCGTTCCTCAACAAGGGCCTCAAGATCGTCCTGCGCGACGAGCGTCCTGAGGGCGCCGAACTCGCCCAGATCGTCTCCGACCCGATGGAGCTCGACGGGCTCGAGGGCACCGAGGGCGACATCCAGGTCGTCACCTCGGAGGACAGCGCGGACGGCGCGGTCAAGGGGATCGAGCAGGCCTTCCTCTACGAGCGCGGCCTCGCCGACTACGTCGACTTCCTCAACAAGAAGAAGGTCCCCCTCTCCCCCGTCATCGCGTTCGAGGCCGAGACACAGGAGAACGCGGAGAACGCGATGAGCCTCGAGGTCGCGATGCAGTGGCAGGGGTCGTCGTACAACGAGTCGGTCCACACCTTCGCGAACACGATCAACACGCCCGAGGGTGGCACCCACGAGGAGGGCTTCCGCGCCGCGCTGACGACTCTCATGAACCGCTGGGGTCAGGAGTGGGGCTTGATCAAGAAGGCCGAGGACCGCCTCACCGGCGACGACATCCGCGAGGGCCTGACCGCGATCATCAGCCTCAAGATCGGGGAGCCGCAGTTCGAGGGCCAGACCAAGGCCAAGCTCGGCAACACCGAGGCCAAGGGCTTCACCCAGGGCGTCGTCAACGACCAGCTCGGCGCCTGGCTCGAGGAGCACCCCGGCGAGGGCAAGGACATCATCCGCAAGGCCCAGGCCGCCGCGACCGCCCGCATCGCCGCGCGCAAGGCGCGCGACCTCGCGCGCGGCCGCAAGGGTCTGCTCGGCAGCGGCTCGCTGCCCGGCAAGCTCAGCGACTGCCAGTCGAACAACCCCGAGGAGTGCGAGGTCTTCATCGTCGAGGGTGACTCGGCCGGTGGCTCTGCCCGTCAGGGCCGCGACCCGCGCATCCAGGCGATCCTCCCGATCCGGGGCAAGATCCTCAATGTCGAGAAGGCACGCCTCGACAAGGTGCTCGCCAACACCGAGGTCCAGTCGATCATCTCGGCGCTCGGCACCGGCGTGCACGACGAGTTCAACCTCGACAAGCTGCGCTATCACAAGATCGTCCTGATGGCCGACGCCGACGTCGACGGCCACCACATCAACACGCTGCTGCTCACGCTGCTCTTCCGCTTCATGCCGGCGCTGATCCGTGACGGCTTCGTCTACATGGCGCAGCCGCCGCTCTACCGCCTGCGGTGGAACAAGCCGCACGAGCACGAGTTCGTCTACTCCGACGCCGAGCGCGACGCGATGATGGCCGACGGCCTGGCCAACGGCAAGAAGCTCCCCAAGGAGAACCCGGTCCAGCGCTACAAGGGTCTCGGCGAGATGAACGCCAAGGAGCTGTGGGAGACCACGATGGACCCGGAGCAGCGCCTCATGCTCCAGGTCACCCTCGAGGACGCCGCGCAGGCTGACGAGATCTTCTCGATCCTCATGGGCGAGGACGTCGAGTCCCGCCGCACCTTCATCCAGCGCAACGCCAAGGACGTTAGGTTCCTCGATATCTGATGACTGAGACTCCCACTCCCGCCCCCGGCGGACGGATCGAGCCTGTCGAGCTGCAGACCTCCATGCAGCGGGCCTACATCGACTACGCGATGGCGGTCATCGTCGGTCGGGCCCTGCCCGACGTACGCGACGGGCTGAAGCCGGTCCACCGGCGCGTCCTCTACGCGATGTTCGACGGCGGCTACCGCCCCGACCGCGGCTTCTCGAAGTGCTCCCGTGTCGTCGGTGACGTCATGGGTCAGTACCACCCGCACGGCGACACCGCGATCTACGACACCCTGGTGCGCCTGGCCCAGCCGTGGGTGATGCGCGCGCCGCTGATCCACGGGCAGGGCAACTTCGGCTCGCCGGGCAACGACTCCGCGGCGGCCATGCGATACACCGAGTGCCGGATGGCGCCGCTCGCGCTCGAGATGGTCCGCGACATCGAAGAGGGGACGGTCGACTTCCAGCCCAACTACGACGGCCGCTCCGAGGAACCGACGGTGCTGCCGTCGCGCTTCCCGAACCTGCTGGTCAACGGGTCGGCCGGCATCGCGGTCGGTATGGCCACGAGCATCCCGCCGCACAACCTGCGCGAGGTCGCGGAGGGCGCCACGTGGGCGCTCGAGCACCCCGACGCCTCCAAGGAGGAGCTGCAGGATGCGCTCCTCGAGCGGATCAAGGGCCCCGACTTCCCCAACGGCGCGCTGATCGTCGGCACCGCCGGCATCGAGCAGGCCTACCGCACCGGTCGTGGCTCCATCACCCAGCGCGCGGTGATCGAGGTCGACGAGGACAACCGCGGTCGCACCTGCCTGGTCATCACCGAGCTGCCCTACATGGTCAACCCGGACAACCTCGCTCTGAAGATCGCCGAGCTGGCCGACTCGGGTCGCGTGCAGGGCATCGCCGATGTCCGCGATGACACCTCCGACCGCACGGGCCAGCGGCTCGTCGTCGTACTCAAGCGGGATGCGGTCGCACGCGTCGTGCTCAACAACCTGCTCAAGCACACGGAGCTACAGACCAACTTCAGTGCCAACATGCTGGCTCTCGTCGACGGTGTGCCACGCACGCTGAGCATCGACCAGTTCATCACCAACTGGGTCGAGCACCAGATCGAGGTCATCCGCCGGCGCACGGAGTTCCGGCTCCGCAAGGCCGAGGAGCGGGCCCACATCCTGCGTGGCCTGGTCAAGGCGCTCGACGCGCTTGACGAGGTGATCGCCCTCATCCGCCGCTCGCCCGACGTCGCCGACGCCCGCGCCGGCCTGATCGAGCTGCTCGACATCGACGAGCTTCAGGCCAACGCGATCCTCGACATGCAGCTGCGCTCGCTGGCCGCGCTGCAGCGCCAGCGGATCATCGACGACCTCGCCAGGATCGAGCTCGAGATCGCCGACCTCAAGGACATCCTCGCCAACGTCGCCCGCCAGCGGTCGATCGTCGCGCAGGAGCTGGGCGAGATCGTGGAGAAGTACGGCGACGACCGCCGTACCCAGATCATCCCGGCCGACGGCGACCTCTCCATGGAGGACCTCATCCCCGATGAGGATCTCGTCGTGTCGATCACCCGTGGCGGCTACGCCAAGCGGACCCGTGCCGACCAGTACCGGCTCCAGAAGCGCGGCGGCAAGGGTGTCCGCGGCGCGACGCTGCGTGGTGACGACGTGGTCGAGCACTTCATCGCGACGACGAACCACCACTGGCTGCTCTTCTTCACCACGGCAGGCCGCGTCTACCGCACGAAGGCGTACAACCTCCCTGAGGCGGCACGTGACGCCAAGGGCGGGCACGTCGCCGGCCTGCTGAGCTTCCAACCGGACGAGAAGATCGCCCAGGTGCTCGCGATCCGCGACTACGAGCAGGCGCCCTACCTCGTCCTCGCCACCCGCTCGGGCCTGGTGAAGAAGACCCGTCTCGGCGACTACAACTCCCCGCGTCAGGCCGGCGTCATCGCGATCAACTTCCGCGAGGACGACGACGAGCTGATCGGTGCCGAGCTGGTCAACGCCGACGACGACATCCTGCTCGTCTCCCGCAAGGGGCAGGCGATCCGGTTCATCGCCGACGACGCCCAGCTGCGTCCGATGGGGCGCGCCACCTCGGGTGTCTCGGGCATGAAGTTCCGCGAGGGCGACTCGCTGCTGTCGATGTCGGTCATCCGTGCCGCTGATGCGGCGGCGGAGAACTCCGACGAGAACGTGCAGTACGTCTTCACGATCACGGACGGCGGCTTCGCCAAGCGCACGCGTATCTCCGACTACCGGATCCAGTCCCGCGGCGGCCTGGGCATCAAGGCGATGCAGCTCTCCGACGAGAAGCGCGGCTCACTCGTCGGCGCCTTCATCGTCAAGGACGGCGACGAGGTCCTCTCGATCACCGCCACCGGCCAGGTCGTACGCTCCCCCATCGACGACAACTTCGCCCCGAAGGGTCGTTCGACCATGGGCGTGAAGTTTGTGTCGCCCAAGAAGAATGACACTGTCGCAGTCGTCACCCGCTCCGTCGAGGCGCAGGAGACGGAGGAGTTGGGTGCCGATGAGGCAGAGCCCGTCTCCGCCGAGGACGACGACACTGTTGAGACGACTGATTCCGGCTCGGAGGACTGATGGCTGACGACGACACCGCGGTGCGGCCTGGCCTGGGCCAGCAGATCAAGGACCGGCTGCAGGCCGCGGCGGACGAGTTCAAGACGACCGCCGTCGGCACCGCCGGCCCGGTGAAGCCCAGTGGGAAGTCGCCCCGGCGCGCCCGCCTCACGCTCTCGCGAATCGACCCGTGGTCGGTGATGAAGGCGTCCTTCCTGCTCTCGATCGCGCTGGCGGTCGTCACGATCGTGGCGGTCTTCATCGTCTGGTCCGTGCTCGGCGCCGCCGGCGTCTGGGACTCGATCAACTCCTCGGTCCAGGACATCGTGGGCGGTCAGGACACCTCGACGTTCGACATCAAGGACTACCTCGGCACGGGCCGGGTCATGGGCTTCACGGTCCTGATCTCCGTGATCGACATCGTCCTCCTGACGGCCGTCGCCACTCTGGGTGCCTTCCTCTACAACATGGCGGCCGCGCTCGTCGGGGGCATCGACCTCACGCTCACGGAGGACCGCTGAGGCGCTGCCTTCCCGGTGGCGATTTCGTACGTCGGCGGGGGCTCGGGTAACGTTCCCTCTCGGTTCGCCGCCCCTCCTCGGGCTTCCACCCTGGTAGGCGGTGACCACCTGCGCTTATAGCTCAGACGGTTAGAGCACCACACTGATAATGTGGGGGTCGGAGGTTCAAGTCCTCCTAAGCGCACGCGATGACGGCTCGTGTCCACCGGATGCGGGTCGTCAGTCAGTTAAGGGGTCGATCATGTTGAAGAAGCTTGTTCTCCTGGCCGTGGCGGTCGCCGGCGCGGTCGTCGCGAAGAAGCAGCTCGACAGGTCCAACGCCGAGCGTGCCCTCTGGGCCGAGGCCACGGACACCGTCACTCCCCAGCACTGATTCCGCCTGTACGTCTTCGGGACGTACGACGGGGCCTTGGCGCAATTGGTAGCGCACCTGCTTTGCAAGCAGGGGGTTAGGGGTTCGAGTCCCCTAGGCTCCACCACGTGATCTCTGATCATTCCCTCGCCGAGCTGGCGCCCGAGACGGCGTACGCCGTGTGGCGGCTCCGGCAGCAGGTGTTCGTGCTCGAGCAGGCCTGTCTCTACCCCGACCTCGATGGACGTGATGTCGAGCCCGGCACGCGGCACGTCGTGCTGACGTCGGACGACGACGGTGGGGTGCTCGGCTACCTGCGGGTGCTCGACGACGGCGACGTCTGGCGGATCGGGCGGGTTGCGCTCGACCCGGCCGTCCGTGGGCGAGGCTTGGCCGACGGCCTGATGCAGCATGCGCTGACGCTGACGACCGACAGGGACGTCGTACTGGATGCGCAGACGCCACTGGCGGGGTGGTACGCGTCGCTGGGGTTCGTGCAGGACGGCGAGGAGTTCCTCGAGGACGACATCCCGCACACCCCGATGCGACTGAGGCGCCGCTGAGCGGGCACCCCCAGCGGCATGAAGCTCTATGCCGACACCCCCGCTCGCCGGGCAGCCCAGGTCCTGGGCGACGTGGCCGCCGTGCTGTTCGTCCTGGTGTCCGTCCTGCTCGCCAGGAAGGTGCACGAGGCGACGCTCCGACTGGCGACGCCCGGCCGCCGCATCGAGGCCGCAGGGGACGACCTCGCCGCCCGACTCCGGGACGCGGGCGCGCGACTCTCCGACGTGCCACTCGTCGGAGACGCGGCGGGAAAGCCCTTCGACGGCGCGAGCGGAGCGGCGTCGGGTCTCGCGGATGCCGGCCGGGCCCAGGTGCACGCCGCCACGACGTTGGCCGACTGGCTCGGTGTGGCGGTGGCCCTCATTCCCGTGGTGCTGCTCCTGGTGTTCTACCTGCCGCCACGGCTGAGGTTCGTCCGGCGGGCCAGTGCGGGACAGCGGTTCCTCGACTCTGGCGCCGACCTCGACCTCTTCGCCCTGCGGGCGCTCACCCACCAGCCGCTCCATGTGCTGGCGCGGATCACCGACGATCCGGCCGGTGCCTGGCGTCGCAGGGACGGCGTGGTGCTCAACCGCCTCGCCGCACTCGAGCTCCGCTCGGTGGGGCTCCAACCACCGAGGACGGCGCGGCAGGTCAGCGGCCGGGAGTGAGCTCGTCGAGGACGATGAGGGTCTTGGTGCCGAGGAGCTTGCCGGTCTTGCGCATCTGGTTGACCACGCGGGCGAGGTGGTCGACGTTGTCGACCCGCACCCGGACCAGCGCGTCGGGGTCGCCTGCGATGGTGAGCATCTGGACGACCTCGGGCATCACCTCGAGGTCGGCCCAGACCGAGTCGACCTCCAGCGAGCCGAGCATGCGGACCTCGATGAACGCCTCGATCGCGGTGCCGGTGCGGGCGTAGTTGACCACCGTCGTGTAGCCCTCGATCACGCCGTCGCGCTCGAGGCGGTCGATCCGGCGTGCGACAGGCGCGGGTGAGAGGCCCACGTGCTCGGCGATCTCGGCGACCGGACGCCGGGCGTTCTTGGCGAGCAGCTCGAGGATCTGCCGGTCGATCGCGTCCACGCACGAATCCTACAAAGGGGCGCTCGATCCCTCGTGAGAACGGACGACGCGCAGCGGGATCCATGCGCGATAGGACTGGGATCATGCGGCGATGTTGTGAGCCACTGTCATGAGGAGAAGTGTGAGCCACAGCACATCACGACGGAGGCTGGCATGAGTACCACGACCCTCGCGCGCACTGTGGCGACGCTGGACGACCGCTATACGGCCACGACTGGCGACGTGATGCTGAGCGGCATCCAGGCACTGGTCCGCACGCTGCTCGACCAGCGCCGCCTGGACGAGACGCGGGGGCTGAACACCGGGCTCTTCCTCTCCGGCTACCAGGGCTCGCCCCTGGGTGGCATCGACCGCGAGGTGCTGCGTACGTCGACCATGATGGAGTCCGCCGGCGTGGTCTTCCGCCCCGGACTCAACGAGGAGCTCGCCGCCACCGCCGTGGCCGGGACGCAGCTCATCGGTGAGCTCGGGAAGCGGACTGTCGACGGCATCACGGGTGTCTGGTTCGGCAAGAACCCCGGCTTCGACCGGGCCGCCGACGCCCTCCGGCACGGCAACATCTCCGGCACCAACCCGCTGGGCGGCGCCGTGGCCTGGATCGGTGACGACCCGTCGTCGAAGTCCTCGACCGTCCCGAGCTCGTGCGAGCCGATGTGCCGCTCGCTGATGATGCCGCTGCTGGCGCCCGGCTCCGTCGAGGAGATCCTCAGCTTCGGGTTGCACGCGATCGCGTTGTCCCGGCACGCGGGCCTGTGGGCCGGGCTCAAGATCGTCGCGGACGTGGCCGACTCGACCTCGGTCGTCTCGGTCGACGGTCTGCTCGAGTCGATCCCCGACCTCCAGCGTGCGCGGGCCTTCGCCCCGCCAACCCTGCTGCCGCCGACGAATCTCGACGCCGAGTTCGACCTGATGACCCAGCGCCTGGCCCGGGCGAGCGAGTATGCCGAGGCTGCCGGCCTCAACCGGATCGCGTACGACCCGCCGGCCGCGCGGACGGCGATCGTCGCGGCGGGTCTGAGCTTCCAGTCCGTGCTCCTCGCGCTGCGCGACCTCGGCGTCACCGAGGCGGATCTCGCCGCGCACGGCATCCGGCTCGTCCAGCTCGGGATGCCGTGGCCGCTCGAGCCCGTCGCGACCCGTCGCCTCGTCGAGGGCGTGGAGCGGATCCTGGTCGTCGAGGACAAGCTCCCGTTCCTGGAGGGCCTGTTCAAGGAGATCCTCTACCGCGTACCGAACCCGCCGCTCGTCCTCGGCAAGTATGACGAGCACGGTGCTCCCCTGCTGACTTCGCGCAGCCAGCTGCTCTCCGACGACATCGTCGGCGCGCTGACGCGTGCCGTCCCCGGGCTCGGGTCAGCGGCCTTCCGTGTGCCGGCTCCCCGTCGGCGTACCCGGCATCTGGAGCTGCTGCCGTCGCGTACCCCCGCCTTCTGCTCGGGGTGCCCGCACAGCGTCTCGACCCGGGCCGAGGGCGACCAGCTCGTCGGAGTCGGGATCGGCTGCCACGTGATGGTCGCCCTCGAGCCGACGGTGACGGGCGGGCCCAAGCGCGGACAGCTGGTCGGTCTTACACAGATGGGCGGCGAGGGCACGCAGTGGATCGGGCTCGAGCCCTTCACCGACGACCGCCACTTCTTCCAGAACGTCGGTGACGGCACGTTCTACCACTCGGCTTCGCTCGCGATCCGTGCAGCGGTGGCGGCCGGATCGACGATCACCTACAAGATGCTCTTCAACGACGCCGTCGCGATGACGGGCGGTCAGCATCCGTCGGGACAGATGGACATCCCGGCCCTCACGAAGTGGCTGGCGTTGGAGGGCGTACGCCGGATCGCGATCACCTCCGCACACCCGGAGACCTGGCGCCGCACCCGCTTCGCTCCGGGCGTCAGCGTCCATCACCGCGACCAGATCCCGGAGCTGCAACGGCGTCTCGCGGACGAACCCGGCGTCACGGTGCTGCTTCACATCGATCGGTGCGCGACCGAGGAGCGCCGCCTTCGTAAGAGGGGGAGGGCGGTCGCTCCGAAGGAGCGCATCTGGATCAATGAGCGCGTCTGTGAGGGCTGCGGCGATTGCGGAGATAAGTCGACATGTCTCTCTGTCGTCCCGGTGGACACCGAGTTCGGGCGGAAGACCCACATCCACCAGTCCTCCTGCAACCAGGACTTCTCCTGTCTCGCCGGCGACTGCCCGTCGTTCGTTCGTGTGACGCCGTCGGGCAAGCCGCGGCTCGTCCCGGTCCCGGACGTCGAGTTGCCGAAACCCCAAGCCCGCGTGGGATCTGAGCTCCTCGTCCGGATGCCCGGTATCGGTGGGACGGGCGTCGTGACGGTCTCGGCGGTGCTGCAGATGGCCGCCTTCCTGGACGGTCGCTACGCCGCCGGTGTCGAGCAGATCGGCCTGGCACAGAAGGGCGGACCGGTCATCTCCGACATCCGATTCTCCGATTCGCCGGTGACGGGCCAGCTCCGCGCGGGGCGGGGGACTGTCGACGTACTCCTGGCGCTGGATCCCATCGGTGGTGCCACCGATGAGATGCTGGACACGCTCCGCCCCGGCGCCCTCGCCGTGGTCAACACGGGCGAGGTCGCAACGTCGGCGATGGTGCAGGACACGACCGTCACCATGCCCGCGCCGACCGAGCTGCGCTCGCGGATCGACTCCGCCACTCTCGCCCCCGAGAACGTGTACGTCGACGCCGACGCCCTGGCGATGCGCCACTTCGCCGACCACATGCCGACCAACATGATCGTCATCGGGGCCGCGCTGCAGCAGGGCCTGCTCCCCCTCAGCGTCGAGGCGCTCGAGGAGGCGATCCGGCTCAACGGTGCCTCCGTCGAGAACAACCTCGCCGCCCTGCGGCTGGGCCGGATCACCATCGCGGCGCCCGAGGCGCTGCGAGCAACTGCCCTGTCGGACGGGAGCGAGCGCCCTTCCGGCGAGGGGTCGAGGATCGAGCGCCTGGCGGACGAGCTGACGGCGTGGCAGGACAGCACGACGGCGGAGCGGTTCGTGGCCGACGTACGCGAGGTGGCCGACGTCGACGAGAAGCTCGGCGCCGCCTATGCGGACGGACTCTTCAAGCTGACGGCCTACAAGGACGAGTACGAGGTCGCCCGACTGCACCTGGACTCGGTCGAGCGGGCCAAGCTCAGCGACCAGTTCGGCGAGGACGCGAAGGTGAAGATCCTGCTCCACCCGCCCGTACTCCGCGCGCTCGGGATGAAGCGCAAGATCGCCCTCGGCGGTTGGTTCCTGCCGATCCTCCGGCTCCTCTACGCCCTGCGCGGTCTCCGGAAGACGCGCTTGAACCCCTTCGGTCTCGGTGAGGTCCGACGGACCGAGGCCGCTCTCGCCGACGAGTACCGCGCCGTGATGCGCACCGCGCTGGAGCTCGACACGAGGCACCGGTGCACGGATCTCCTGCTCGAGCTGGCCGACACACCTGATCTGGTGCGCGGCTACGAGGAGGTGAAGCTCCGCAACGTCGAGCGCTACCGCGCCCGCGTCGGCGAGCTGATGGCACAGATCGAGGCGACAGCCTCGGCCACTCCCGAGGCCACACCCCCGGCCTCCACACAGATAAGGAACCCCGCGTGAGCATCACCCTCACGGACGCACGCAACACCGGCGAGCTCCCCGAGCTGGGCCTGTCCGAACAGCTCGTCCTCTGCAGCGACCAGTCGGTCGGTCTCCAGGCCGCCATCGCCATCGACAACACCACCCTCGGCCCGGGCCTCGGCGGCGTCCGCTTCACGTCCTACCCCGACCTGTGGGCCGGCGCGCGCGAGGCGCAGCGCCTGGCCCGCGGCATGACCGCGAAGAACGCGCTCGCCGGGCTTCCGTACGGCGGCGCCAAGTCGGTCATCGTTGCCGACGCTGCTACTGATTCCTTCTCCCCCGAGGAGCGCGCGGCGCTGATGCGCCGCTTCGGTGAGTTCGTCGCCCGACTCGGCGGCACCTACCTCCCCGGCGTCGACATGGGCACCACCGGTGAGGACATGAAGGCCATGACCGCCGCCGGCGCCGACGCGACCTGCTCCGACGAGGACCCGTCACCCTGGACCGCCCTCGGTGTCTTCGAGGCGATCCGCAGCGGCGCCCGTCACGCCCTCGGCGCCACCGAGCTCGACGGTGTGCGCGTCCTCGTCCAGGGCGTCGGCCACGTCGGTCACTCACTCGCCAAGCAGCTCGCCGAACACGGCGCCCGCGTGAGCGTCACCGACGTCGACGCCACCCGGGCCCAAGACGTCGCCGACAGCCTCGGCGCCACGGCGATCGACCCGGCCGAGGTCATCGCCTACGACTGCGACATCTTCGCTCCGTGCGCCACTGCCCGCGTCATCACGGCGCAGAACCTCCCCACGCTCCGGTGCCAGGTCGTCGCCGGTGCCGCCAACGACACCCTCGCCACCGATGACCTCGCCACCGCGCTGCATGAGGCCGGCATCCTCTACGTCCCCGACTTCGTCGCGAACGCAGGCGGCGTGATCCACATCCACGGCCTCCGGATGCGCTGGGACCACTCGCTCATCCGCGCCTCCGTCGAGGAGATCGGGCACCGTGTCGACGTACTCCTGGAGGAGGCGGGCGAGTCCGGACTCACGCCGCTCGAGGCGGCCGCCGTACAGCGCGATCGCATCCTCGCCCGCGGAATGCAGAGGGAGCGCGCCCTGCTACCGTGACAGTGAAGCTGTCACTGTCGGCACCGTCTGCCGCTAGCAACCCAGGAGGGCCCGCTCCGATGCCTGCCACGTCGTCGATCAACGCTCCGTCGATTTACGAGGCGGAGCATGAGGACTTCCGTCAGACCTGTCGCGCCTTCATCGAGCGTGAGATCACGCCGTTCCACGACCAGTGGGAGAAGGACGGCCTGGTGCCACGCGCGGTCTGGAAGAAGGCCGGGGACGCGGGCCTGCTCTGCTTCGACGTCGACGAGGAGTACGGCGGCCCGGGGATCAAGGACTTCCGGTTCAACGCGGTCTTCCACGAGGAGCTCGCCAGGGCCTCGGCCAGTGGACCGGGCTTCTTCGTCCACACCGACATCATCGTCCCCTACATCTCGCACTTGGGAACCGAGGAGCAGAAGCAGCGCTGGCTCCCCGGCACGGTGAGCGGCGACACCATCACCGCCGTCGCGATGACCGAGCCCGGCGCCGGCTCGGACCTCCAGGGAATCCAGACCCGGGCCGTGCTCTCGGAGGACGGCAGCCACTACATCCTCAACGGCTCCAAGACGTTCATCTCCAACGGCATCAACGCCGACCTCGTCATCGTCGTCTGCAAGACCGACCCCGAGGCAGGCGCCAACGGCATCTCCCTCCTCGTCGTCGAGCGCGGCATGGAGGGCTTCGAGCGCGGCCGCAACCTGGAGAAGGTCGGCATGAAGGCGCAGGACACGGCTGAGCTCTCCTTCACCGACGTCCGCGTGCCCGTCGAGAACCGTCTCGGCGACGAGGGGACGGGCTTCATCTCCCTCATGACGCTGCTGCCGCAGGAGCGCATCTCCGTCGCCTCCATCGCCGTCGCGGCGATCGAGGCGGTACTGGAGATGAGCCTCGACTACGCCCGCAGCCGCACCGCCTTCGGCAAGCCGATCGGCCGCAACCAGACGATGAGCTTCGATCTCGCCGAGATGGCGACCGAGGCCTACATCGCCCGCCTCTTCGTCAACGACGCCATCACGCAGCTCAACGCCGGTACCGCCGACACGGTGCTCGCCTCCATGGCGAAGTGGTGGACCACCGAGCTGCAGAAGAAGACCGTCGACAAGGGCGTCCAGATCCACGGCGGCTACGGCTACATGCTCGAGTACCCGATCGCGAAGGCCTTCATCGACAGCCGCATCCAGACGATCTACGGCGGCACGACCGAGATCCAGAAGCTGATCATCAGTCGCTTCCTCAACCTCTGAGGCGATTCCCGCGGCACCGGGCCGTCGACGTACCCTCGTGGACATGCCAGTGCCGTGGTGGAGCCGCCGGATGTGGGGCGCGCACCTGCTCGGCCTCATCCTCCTCGTCGCCGCGATCCTGCTCGGCTACTGGCAGCTCAGCGTGTGGCACGACCACCGCGAGGCTGCGAAGGTCGACCTGACGCACGAGACGCCCAAGCCGCTCGACGACGTGATGGGCTCCGACGACCCCTTCCCCTCCGACGGGGTCGGCCGCCCGGTCACCATCTCCGGAACCTGGCTGCCGAGCGGGACGGTCTACGTCAGCGGCCGCACCCACGACGGTCACAGCGGCTACTGGGTCGTCACGCCCATCGCCGTCGGGAGTACGCCGACAGCCCCGGCGATCCCCGTCGTGCGCGGGTGGACGCGGGAGATCCCCGATCCGACCTCAGGAAACCCCGGATTCGGGGAGGTGGCGGGAGCGGTCACGCTGACGGCGTGGCTGCAGCCCGGTGAGGGCGAGCTCGTCAGTGACGACGACCCGGACGACGACGTCATCCCGCAGATGCGGATCGCCGACCTCATCCAGCACGTCGACCAGGACCTCTACGGCGGCTACGCGATCGACCAGAAGCCGACCGCGGGCCTCGAGCCGGCCGACCTCGCGCAGTTGCCCTCGAGTGGTGCGGGCGAGGGGCTGCGCAACTTCCTCTACGCCTTGGAGTGGTGGTTCTTCGGCGGCTTCGCGATCTTCGTCTGGTGGAAGTACGTGATGGAGCTTCGGCACCCTGAGCCCGAGCCGGAGGATGAGGGGGACCCTGAGAATCTGCCTCAGGAACCGGAAGTAGCCTCGACGCCGTGACGAAGCTCTTCACCGCCTACCGGATCCTCGCGATCGCGGTCGGCATCTTCCTCCTGATCGCGACGATCGACTGGCTGATCGTCCACCTGATCAGCGACAGCTTCCCGGACCTGTGGTGGCTCTGGATGCTGCACGGCTACGTCTACATGGCCTACCTCGTCGTCGCGGTCCCGTTCACCCGCAAGGCCAGGTGGCCGCTCTCCTTCGTCGCGCTGATCATCGTCGCCGGCCTCGTCCCGGTGCTGATGTTCTTCGTCGAGCACCACGTCTCCGAGAAGTACAAGCGCGAGCACCCCGAGCTCTTCAAGGAGTCGCCCGGTGACCGCGTAGGCTCACCTGCGTGACTTCAGCGATTCTGCACACCAACCGTGGTGACATCACGATCGAGCTCTTCCCCAACGAGGCGCCCCGCACCGTCGCGTCCTTCGTGGGCCTGGCCAAGGGCGAGCCTGTCGAGGTCGGCCCGGACAGCTTCTACAAGCCCGACCCCCGTGGTCGCGGCGGCCTGCCCGAGGCGGGCAAGCCCTTCTACGACGGCCTGATCTTCCACCGCGTCATCGCGGACTTCATGCTCCAGGGCGGTGACCCGACCGGCACGGGCATGGGCGGCCCCGGCTACGTCTTCGGCGACGAGGTCAACTCCGGCCTCAAGTTCGACAAGCCCTACCTGCTCGCGATGGCCAACGCGGGCCCCGGCACCAACGGCTCACAGTTCTTCATCACCGTCGCGCCCACCGCGTGGCTCACCGGCAAGCACACCATCTTCGGTGAGGTCAAGGACGACGCCTCCAAGGCCGTCGTCGATGCGATCGGTACGACCGCCACCGGTGCCCAGGACCGCCCGGTCGACGAGGTCGTGATCAACACCGTCGAGATCATCGACTGAGAGGTCGCGACACGCGCTTCGCGCGACTCGACCGACGAATCACATGAGTGACCCCGCTGCTCCCGCCCCGAGTGTGCCCACCTGTTACCGGCACCCGGGGCGGGAGTCGCATATCCGCTGTCAGCGCTGCGACCGGCCGATCTGCCCCGACTGCATGGTGAGCGCCAGCGTCGGTTTCCAGTGCCCCGAGTGCGTGCATGAGGGCAACAGGTCCGTGCGACAGGCGCGGACGACGTACGGCGGCCTCATCCCGCGTGGGTTGAGCGTCTCGCTCGTCCTCGTGGCCCTCAACGTCGCGGTCTGGATCGCAATCCAGGCGAGCGGCGGTGACAGCTCGAAGATCGTCGACTGGTTCGGCCTGCTGCCGCGGGGCATCTGCACAGTGCCCGGTGGCTACTACCCGGGCCTCAGCGACAACGCATGCGACGTCACCGGCGGCAGCTGGGTGCCCGGTGTCGCCGACGGCGCGCTCTGGCGGATGGTGACCTCGGTCTTCACGCAGGTGACGCCGATGCACCTCTTCCTCAACATCCTCAACATCTGGATCCTGGGACCGCAGCTGGAGCAGGCCTTCGGCCGCGCGCGGTTCCTCGCCATCTACGCGCTCGCGGGGCTGGCCGGATCGATCACGATCCTCTGGCTGAGTGAGGAGTACAGCAACTCGATCGGCGCCTCGGGCGCGGTCTTCGGTCTGCTCGGCGCACTGCTCGTGATGGTGCTCCGTACCAAGCAGGCACCGCAGGGGATGCTGATCTGGATCGTGCTGTCGATGGGCTACAGCTTCCTCGTGCCCGGCATCTCGTGGCAGGGCCACCTCGGCGGCCTGCTCGGCGGCTTCCTCGTCACCGCCGCCTTCGCCTGGGCGCCGCGCGGCCCGCGCCGACACCTCCTCCAGTGGGGCTCGGTGGCCGTCTTCCTGGTCATCCTCGCCGTGCTCACCGCGGTGCGGATCCACGAGCTGGCGGCTCCCTTGACGGGTATCACACCGAGCTGACCGTCGGAGCCCGCCGGCGACTCAGGCAGCGGAGGTCTTGGCCTGGCGGGTGCGCTGCCGTCCGGTGCGCCATCCGCGCCGCGGCTTCGGCACCCGGATCGCGGTCGGCTGGGGGATGCCGGCCGCCTCGTGCAGGAGTGTCTCGAACCGGTTCGCACATCCGGAGAGCGCGAACTCCGACTCGGCGAGCTGACGTGACGCTCGGCCGACCTCCGCCCGCGCGTCGGCGTCACGGAGCATCGCGACGCACCACTCGGCGGCCTCGTGAAGCGCATCTGGACCGGGCGCGACCACGCCACCACCGGTGCGCGAGATCAGCTCGGACGCGAGGTTCTCCGGGGGCATGATGCCCAGCACGGGTCGGCCCGCACAGAGGTAGGAGAGTGTCTTCGACGGCACCGAGAAGGCACCGGCCTCCCGGTCGAGCACGACCACGAGGATGTCGCCCGAGCCGAGCACCTGGGGCAGCTGCTCGTAGGGCTGGAACGGCAGCCGGGTGAGGGGCACGTCGAGCCGCTCGGCGGACGCCTCGATCGCGGGAACCGCGTGACCCTCGTTGACCACCACCAGGCGGACCGGCTCACCCAGGTCGTGGACCGCCTTCGCGAGCTCGGTGAGGAGGGCGTGGTCGTGCTTGAGACCGAGGGTGCCGGCGTACAACAGGGTCTTCGTGCCGTCGAGGGAGTGCTCCTTCGCCCAGGCGTTGTCGCGCTCGACCGGCACGATCTCGTCGACGGGCGCCCAGTTGGGGATGACCGACGTCTTCCCGGCCGTCCCCCACCTTTCGTGGACGGGCACGAAGGCGGGTGAGATCGCGACGATCGCCGCGGCACGGCAGGAGCACCAGCGCTCGGCGACCTCGAAGACGACCGCGGCGAGGCGGAACACCGGGGAGAGCTTCGTGCCGACGAAGGAACGGAGCGCGACGGCGTAGACGTCCTGGTGCCACAGGACCCACGGGCGGCGCATGACCGCCATCGCGAAGGCGAAGATCACGAGCGTCGGGATCTGCACGTTGGAGACCATCACGATGTCGGCGTCGACCCGGCGGACGTGCTGGATCAGCTCGACGCCGCGGCGGATCTCGCGGCCGAGCCGCTCGACGATCTTGAGGTTCTGGATCGGCTTGTCGCTGCCGATCGCCTCGAAGGTGATCGACTCATCGGGCTGCGCCTTGAGCCGGCCCTTGCCGCAGACGTAGCCGGCGACATAGGAGTGCGTGACCGAGTGGCCCCTGCGGGCGAGTTCCCGACTGAGCTCGGCCTGGAAGGGGTGGCCGCTGTGATCGTGGACGAGGATGCGCATCCCGAGAGACCCCTCTCAGCCCTGCGCCCGCTTGACCTTGTCGAAGATCCACGCGTAGGTGCGCGCCATGCCCTCGATGAGGGGCGTCGAGGGCTCCCAGTCGAAGGCCCGCAGGATCTCGGTGTTGTCGGAGTTGCGGCCGCGCACGCCTTGGGGGGCGTCGAGCTGGTAGGTCCGTTCGCAGGTGATGCCCGCGATCTCCTCCGCGATCGAGTAGAGCTGGTTGATCGTGACGAGCTCGGAGGAGCCGAGGTTGATCGGGTCGACGTAGTCGGAGTCCGTGATCATCTGGATGCCCCGCACGCAGTCGTCGATGTACATGAAGCTGCGGGTCTGCTCGCCGTCGCCCCAGATCTGGAGGCGGTGGTCGCCCGAGATGGCGGCCTCGGCCACCTTGCGGCACACGGCCGCCGGCGCCTTCTCGCGACCACCGGTCCACGTGCCCTCCGGGCCGTACACGTTGTGGAAACGGGCGATCCGGGTCTGCAGGCCGAAGTCCTCCCGGAAGTGGCGCGCCATCCGCTCGGTGAAGAGCTTCTCCCACCCGTAGCCGTCCTCCGGCATGGCGGGGTAGGCGTGCGCCTCGGCCAGGGCGGTGACGTTCGGGTCGGTCTGGTGCTCGGCGGCGTACACGCAGGCCGAGGAGGAGTAGAAGTACCGCTCGACATCGAACTTCTGGGCCGCCTGCAGCATGTGCGTGCTGGTCAGCACCGAGAGCATGCAGAGCGCCTTGTTGTTCTCGATGAAGCCCATGCCGCCCATGTCGGCGGCGAGCATGTAGACCTCACGCGCCCCCTGCGTCGCCGACTCGGCGTCGGCCAGGAGGGAGAGGTCACCCTGCAGGTTCTCCGCGTCGGGGTGGACCTGGTACCACTCGGACTGGGGCTTGATGTCGACCACACGGACGGACTTGCCCGCCTTGAGGAGGTCGGCCACCAGGTGGCCGCCGATGAAGCCGCCGCCACCAGCGACCAAGGCGTCGACGTACGTCGTAGTCACATCAGCCCCCAAGCATCTCGTTACAGGAATTTGGACCTTCTTGTGGCTGCTAACGACCGGAAGTGAACAACGTCACGTCCCTGCTTGCCGGGGCTAGGGTGCTCAGCGTGGATGACGTGGCCCGGGACCTGCCCGACGACGACCTGCGCGCAGCGCTCTATCCGGAGGTCCGTGCCGGCGGCTACACCCGCCACGACGGGTT
This sequence comes from Nocardioides sp. Kera G14, assembly GCF_020715565.1. Classification (NCBI taxonomy): domain Bacteria; kingdom Bacillati; phylum Actinomycetota; class Actinomycetes; order Propionibacteriales; family Nocardioidaceae; genus Nocardioides; species Nocardioides sp. Kera G14. The sequence continues at coordinate 3,347,099 of NZ_CP085839.1, forward strand.
CGTCGACTTCTACCAGCGGGTCAACGCGTTGCTGGATGCCGACAGCCAGGTGCTCGACTTCGGCGCGGGACGAGGCTCGTGGCAGTTCGAGCCGCTGGCGCCGTACCACCGCAGGTTGCGGGCCTTCCACGAGCGCGTCGCCCGGGTGGTCGGCGTCGATGTGGACCCGGTCGTCCTCGATAACCGCGCCTTGGCCGAGGCGCACGTGATCGAGCCCGCCGGCCGCATCCCGTACGCCGACGCCAGCTTCGACCTCGCCCTCGCCGACTATGTGCTCGAGCATGTCGATGCCGCCGACGCGGAGACGGTCGCCGCGGAGCTGATGCGCGTCGTGAAGCCCGGCGGCTGGCTCGCGGCCCGGACACCCAACAAGTGGGGAATGATCGGGATCGGCGCACGGGCGGTGCCCAACGAGTGGCACGTCCGCGTCCTCACGAGACTCCAGCCCGAGCGCCAGGCGCAGGACGTCTTCCCGGTCCGCTACAGCATGAACACGAAGCGCGATCTGAAGCGTCTCTTCCCCGAGCCGCACGAGGTCGTGGTCTACGGCCACGCCTCGGAGCCGGTCTACTTCGGACGGGACAACCGCGCCGCCTGGCGTGCGGCGCAGTTCATCGACGCGCTCACCCCGCCGGCGCTGCTGCCGACGCTGATGGTCTTCGTCCGCCGGGCCCCCTGAGCGGGGACCGACGGCCTCAGCCTCGCTTCGCGGGGGCGTCCTCGTAGTAGTAGTAGTACGAGCCCGCAGCCCTGCTGGCGACCATGTTGACGACCACGCCGTAGAGCCGGCCGTCGACCTGGGCGATCCGCCCGGCCGCCTCATGTGCCTCGTCCTTCGTCGTGTGCGCGTGGCGGATCACGAGGATGACGCCGTCCGCGAGCGTGGCGAGCACCGAGGAGTCCGCGACCGGCAGCATCGGCGGCGCGTCGATGATCACGGTGTCGTAGCGCTCGGTGAGCTCTCGGATCAGGTCATGGGTGACGTGGGACTGGAGGATCTCGGTGGGGTTCGGCGGCTTCGCGCCGCTGGCCAGCACGTGGAGCCCGCTGGGCTCGTGGATCTGGATCGCCTCGTGCACCTCGGTGCGACCGACCAGCACGGTGGTGAGGCCGACCGCCGGATCGAGGCCGAGGGTGGCGGCGGCACGTGGGCGACGGAGGTCGGCGTCGATGAGGAGGGTGCGGCGGCCGGCCTGCGCCATCGCGACCGCGAGGTTCATCGCCGTGGTCGTCTTGCCCTCGCCCTTGACCGAGGACGTGATCAGGAGGCACTTGGCGTCGCGGTCGAGGTCGACGAACTGCAGGTTGGTGCGCAGCAGGCGGAACGCCTCGGTGCGGGGCGCGAAACCACCGACATCGGTGAGCACCGGGGCGTCGTGCATCCGGTCGTCGTAGTTGATCGTGGCCAGGACCGGCGCGTCGGTGATGTCCGAGACGTCCCCCGAGGCGTGGACGGTCCGGTCGAGCAGGTCGCGGACCAGGGCGAGCGCGATGCCGAGCATGAGGCCGAGGATCAGCGCGACGGCGAGGTTGAGCCCGGACCGGGGCGACACCGCGTTCGGCTCGTACGTCGCCTTGTCGGTGACCGAGGCCGCGATCGGCGAGGTCGGCTTCTTGGCGTCGGTGCTCGTATTCTCGAGCTCCTTGACGTACGCCGTGAAGGCGGTGGTCGCAGCGTTGCAGATGCTCTGGGCCCGCTTCGCGTTGGTGTCCTTCACTGTGAGCTCGATCAGCGACGTGTTGGCCACCACCACCGCGGAGATGTGGTCGGACAGCTCCTTGGCGGTCATGTTGAGGCCGAGGGTGCTGACCACGCGCGCGGCGAGCTCGGTGCTCTGTGCGACGTCGGCGTAGGACGCCGCGCGGGTGTTGGCGAAATAGACGGCCGAGTAGGCGTCGGTGGCGTTCTGGACGTTGACTGAGAGGAAGACGCGTGCCGTGGACTGGTACTGCGGCTTCGCGACGACGAACGTCAGCAGTCCCGTCAGGACCAGCGCGACGCCGACCACGGCGGCGATGCTGCGCCAACGACGACGCAGGATCCCGACAAACTGTTTGGCGTCCACGGTCACTGCTTTCGGTCGATCCGGGTGGTCAGTCGTCGCGATCCTAGGGGACCTGAGGGCTAACCTGCCCGACATGTCCCCCGTGGTTCGCCGGAGTCGGCGCGGCCGGTGGGCCCGCCGTTTGCGGCGCTGGGCACGCGACCATCGGGCCTTCACGGTGCTCGCGGGGGTCTCCGTGGTCGTGCTCCTCCTCGGTGTCTGGGCGGTGGCGCGGGCGGTGCTGGTCGCCCACGAGTTGCAGCAGGTCGCCGAGGAGGGCCAGATCCTCAAGGCCGCTCTCGTCCGGGGTGATCCGGCCGGGTCGCGGGTCGCGCTCGACGACTACCAGCGGGCCGCGGACCGCGCCCGGTCGTGGACCGGCGGCATCACCTGGCAGGTCGCCGAACTCCTGCCGGTCCTGGGCGACGATGCCTCCAGCGTCGAGACGGCGAGCGGCGTGCTCGCCGAGCTCGGGCGCGAGGGCCTGGCCCCTCTCGTGGACGCCGCCCGCGACGTCTCGGCCAACACCTTCCAGCCGAAGGATCACGTCTTCCCGCTCGCGCGCATCGTGGCGGTGCGCAGGCCCGCCGGCATGAGCCGTGCTGCGTTCGACCGGGCCGACGGCGTACTGGACGGGATCCGGACCGCCGGCCTCCTCGGCCCGGTGGCGCGCCGGGTCGCGGAGCTGCGGGAGCTCGTCGGGGCAGCCCGGGCGGCCCTCACCCCGGCCTACACCGCCTCGCGGCTGCTGCCCACCCTCGTCGGTGCCGACGGCCCGCGCGACTATCTGCTGGTCCTGCAGAACAACGCCGAGGTACGCGCGGCCGGCGGGCTGCCGGGCTCACTCTCGCTGATCCATGCCGAGCGCGGACGGGTCACGATCGTCGAGCAGATGGACATGAACGACCTGGGCCAGAGCGACCGCCCGATCCTGCCGCTCACGGCTGATGAGGCGGGCCTCTTCGGCACCGGCCTCGGCCGCGTCGGCCAGGACGCCTCCCTCACCCCGGACATCCCGCGGGCCGCGGAGCTGATCCGGGCGAGGTGGGAGCAGACCGGCCATCGGCAGATCGACGGCGTTCTCTTCGTGGACCCGGTCGCGATCGCCCAACTCCTGGTGGGCGTCGGACCCGTGCCGGTGCCGGACTACGTCGACGTCACCGCCGCGAGTGTGGTGGCGGCCGTCGAGAACACCATCTATCGCGTCCACCCGAACGACGCCGGGGCGCAGAGCGACTACCAGAACGCCGTCGCCAAGGCCGTCTTCAACGCGTTCGTGGAGGGACGGGGTGACTCGGTCGCCTCGATCCAGGGGCTCGTGACCGGCGTCAGCGAAGGACGGATCCGCGCGCACTTCTTCGACCGGGACGACCAGCGCCTGATCGCCGGCACCACGATCGCCGGGGAGCTGCCGCAGCAGGCCGACGAGCATCCGGACGTGGGCGTCTATCTCAACGACTCGACGCAGGCGAAGATGTCCTACTACCTCCGCAACGACACCACGCTCCTCGCCAGCTCATGCATCGGAGGAGTGCAGGAGCTGGCGGGTCGGATCGAGCTGACCAACGACACCCCGACGGATCTCGCCGACCTTCCGTGGAGCGTGACCGGCGCGCCCGCGGCGGGCGACTACCTCACTCCGGGCCAGCAGCTGCTCATCGTCTATGTCTGGGCACCGGTCGGCGGTCAGGTCACCGCGCTCGCGTACGACGGCAGGCGCTATCCCACCGTCACGACCGTCCCGTTCGGAAGGCGTCGGGTCGTCCCCGTCGAGGTGCGCCTCGATCCCGAGGCGACTCACACGATCACCTTCACCGTGCGCTCCGGCCGCGGCCAGGTCGGAGCCACTCACCTGGACGTGACACCGGGCGCCCTCCCCGGCACCGACAGCGCCACGGTGCCGTCCCTGTGCTGATCGCCCTCGCCCGTAGCGCGCTGCCGACCCCTGCGTTCACAGTGGTATGAGCATGACCACACAACCGGCGAGGGTGCGGAGGAGGTCGCCGCGTCGCGCTCGACGCGGCCCGCTCTTCTGGCCGGGCGCGATCCTGGTCGCCGCGGGCGTCGGCATCATGGTGTGGCTCGCCTGGCAGTTCTGGGTGACGAACTGGCTCTCCCACCACCGCCAACAGGAGGTGACCTCCGAACTCCACCGTGGCTGGCAGGGTGGCTCGGACCGCGTACACACCGACTTCGGCACCGCCATCGCGATCCTGCACATTCCGCGGTTCGGCGACGACTTCGCCGTTCCCGTCCTCGAGGGTGACAGCGCGGGGGTGCTCGCGGCCGGCACGGGTCACCTGCCCGGCACGGCACTCCCGGGTGCCGTCGGCAACTTCGTCGTCGCCGGCCACCGCGTCACGCACGGCGAGCCGTTCGCCGACTTCCCCGACCTGCGGGCGCACGACAAGGTCTACGTCGAGACCCGCACGACGACGTACATCTACGAGCTCGAGAACTCCGGCAGGTCGCTCGTGGTGCCGTTCACCGCGACCTGGGTTGCTGATCCCTCGCCGGTGAATCCCAGCGGTGGGATGCAGCCGACCGGGGTGGGCGACAGGCTTCTCACCCTGTTCACCTGCTCCGAGCTCTTCCACACCGACAACCGGAGCGTCGTCTTCGGACATCTGGTCGGGACTTCCCATGCTGTGGCACACTGACAAGCCAAGGCCTGATGTGGGCCCGGTCACACGTCTGTCATGGGGGTCGGCGTGATCAGGAAGCTTCTCGGACTGCTCACACTGATGGCCGCTGCTCTGGCCATCGGCGCGGTGAGTCCTGCCCAGGCAGCCGACTACGGCGGCCCGCTGCCGACGGAGACGCAGGTCAGCGTCTCGGTCGAGGGGCAGACCGTCACCGTCCACTTCTGGGCCAGCGCCAACACCTCCGACAGCTCCGCGCCGACGGGCACGCTGGTCGTCGAGATCACGACGGCCAGCGCCTCCGCGCGGACCGCGATTGCTCCGGCCGTCTCCCTGCGGACCGGCGTCGCCGGCCGTGCGAGTGGCACCGTGGTTCGTTCCGGCACCTACCGGTTCGACGGGTCACCCATCACGGTCAAGCTCTCTGGTCTCAAGAAGGGCACGTACGTCGCCTCGGCGAGCTTCACACCCGACAACGCCGATCGCTTCCTCCCGTCGACGGGCCAGAACACCTTCCGGGTCGGCGCCAGCGCGCTGCAGGCCACCGCCACGGCAGATGACACCGACACCGACGCCCTGTCGAACGCCGTTGCCGGGTTGGTGAACACAGGCGGACCGGACCGGGTCTGGCTCATCCTTGCGCTGGCCCTCCTCGGCGTGGGATCCGTAGGGATGTACGTCGGCCGCCGCCGCGTCCGCCACTGACCCGGACCCCGTCGTCCCATCGTCAGACTCGTCGTCGCCTTTCCCACCGCACCGGAGTTCCTGTGGATAGGGTGCCAGCGATGGGCGCAGAAGACGCACCCGCGCATGCGGCACGGCACGGTGACCCGCGACGTCGTCGCGGGCTCTTCCGGCGCACCGTCGACGATGAGCCGACCGTCGGGAACGTCGGCTCAACCGATGCCGAGGCGCTGTTGAGGCTCGGTCGCGGTGGTGACCTCCCCGCCGCGGAGATCCCACACATCGAGATCGCGTCCGACGACCCCGTCCTCGCCGTGCGGCTCGAGGGGGACCGGGGACCTGTCTCGCCGCGCCGCGCCTTCGCGCCGGTCGTGGTCGACGAGCCGGTGGTGGTGGCCGAGCCGGAGCCGGAGTTGGCGATCGTACCGGAGCCGGAGCCGGAGGTGGAGCCCGAGGTCGTGTTCGAGGAGTCGCCCGCGACAGAGTCGGAGCCGGTCGACGACGTACTGCCGGAGCCTGAACCGCGGCACCGGGAGCCGGCCGAGCCCTATGACGAGGCGGAGATGGCGATCGCGGAGGCGGCCAACGCCGCACGGAGCCGGATCGAGTCGCTCATCGCAGACCTCGAGCGGCGTCACGCCGAGAAGTGGGGTTCCGAGAGCTGACCCGAGCGCCCCGGTGGTCACCGCTGTCCAGGACGGTACCGACAGGAACGCGTTTCGGCACGGTGGATCGCACGGACCCGACGGCCGCCATCATCGCGAGGCCGATGGGCACCCAGAGCGTCCGGTCCCAGAGGCTCGGGATCGCCACGCCGAGGCCGAGGTAGACCCACACCACGTAGCTCAACCGGCGATGCGGGCCCGTCCCGAAGAGCGGCCGGGCGAGCGGGTACATCGCCGCCACATAGCCCAGGAAGCCGATCAGGCCGGCGGCCGCGAAGACCTCGGTGAAGTTGTCGTGGAGCACGAGGATCGTGTCGGTGTAGCCGTTGCCGAGCAGGGGATGGGCGCGGATGAACTCGAAGGAGTCGGCGAGCGCTGACGACCTCGCCTCGTTGGCAGCGGCTGCGTCGCCCTGGCCCGCGAGCCGCGCGATGACGTTGCCACTGCCGGCGACATCCGTGCCGACGACCTGCATGAGCCCGAGCACGGCGAGCGAGCCGCCGATCGCCACGGCGAAGCCCGAGACGGCGGAGCGTTCGACGAAGGGCACCATCACGATGAGGGCGGCGAGCACGACGGCCGCCGAGCGCGAGCCGCTGAGGGCGATCGCCTCAGCGCCGGCCAGCCCGCAGGCCACGATGACGAGCCGCGCGACGAGGGAGCGGTGCCGGAACCAGAGGTACAGCAGCATCGCGACCGAGACGAGAGCCGCTTCGGCGAAGGCGTTGGGGTGGTGGGAGAGACCCTGATAGCGGTTGGTTCCCGCGGTCGGTCCGGAGACGAGTCCGTAGCCGAGGCTGATCATCTGCCCGCCCACGAAGCACCACAGCAGCACGTCGATCATCCGCAGGGACGGCGACCAGATCACGATGGCGCACGGCACCACCACGAGAGCGAACATCCACTGCACCACGTTGATGAGCGCCTGCGAGGGCACCTCGGAGAGCGTCGACGACACGACGCCTGTCACCAGCAGGACGAGGACGCCGGCGACGTAGAGCGCCGGGAGCGGAAGCCGCCGCTGGAGAAGGTCGGGCACCAGCAGCAGGATCGCCAGGATGAGGAGCACGTCCGTCGGTGTGATCGGCGCAGAGGGACTCGAGGCGATGCCCTTCCACACGGGCGACGTGGCGAAGACGAGCATCATGGCCACGGTGATCATCCGGGTGCGGCCGAGCGCCGCCAGCGCCAGCACGAAACCTGCCGCGGCGAGCGCCAACCACCACAGGCCGGCCAGTGTCACGACCACCAGGAGCGCGGTCAACGCGATCACGGCGAGCGTCGCCAGCGCCCTCGCCGCGCCGCCGCTCGGCGAACTGCGGGGCTCGCGTCGCGTCACGGCGGCGAGTCTATGCGCGTGGACGCTCATGGGAGGAGGGTGTCGAGTGCGGCGAGGACACGCTTCGGAGGGATCGAGATGTCGTCGTACGCCCCGGTGCCGGAGCCGCGCGGGCCGTCGGCGACGACGTACCGGTACTCGGCTCCGACGGCTTGGCAGATCGCCCATAGCCCGCGATGGACGTACGTCGACGCGAAGAGCTCCAGCACCCGGACACCCGGTGCGCTGAAGGTGACGTTGGTGAGCGCGGCGCCGTGCGGGGCCACGATCGCCTCGGCGGTGCTGAAGAGGTCGATCTGCTCCTGCACGCTGAGTGTCCCGGGGTCGACCATCCGGAACCCGCGACTCTCCAGTAGCGGCCAGAGCTCGGCCTCCTGGACGTAGCGCCGCGTCTTCGGCTGCTGCCCGCGGGTGAGGTAGAGCCGCTCGCAGTGACCGGTCTCGGGGTTCGAGGGCCGCAGGTGCTCCCGCAGCCAACTGACGATGGCGGGCGGGGCGTCGAGTGCCCAGTTGGGGTTGCTCGGCACGAGGAGCCGGTCGGCGCTGACGGTGTGCCCGGGCAGGGGTTGGACCAGCCGGTCCGTGCGCTCGGTGAGGCCGACGAGGTCGAGGAGTTGGCGCTGGTAGCGCGTCCCGTGCGGTACGACGACGGCGTCGAACCGCGTCTCACCGAGTGACTCCTCGAGCACGCCGAGCCGGCCGATCGCGTCGTAGAGGAAGTGGTAGTAGTTCTGCGTCGTCCCGCGGGTGGCGAGGCTCAGCACGGTGCCGGAGATGTGCTCGACCTCGCCGAGGGTCGGGCGCAGGAAGACGGGATGCTCGCGCCAGTCCCAGACCCCGAAGTAGCTGCTCGTCTCGAGATCGAGGATCTTGCCCGGCGTGAGGGCCGCCGCGAACTCGCCCGTCAGTCTGCCGCCGGTGATCTCGAGGGTGAACGTGGCCGGCACCGACGCAGCGATCTCGGAGGCGAAGAGCTCGTGGTCGGCCGGCTCACCGGAGACCGGCCGGCGGGGGACACGCACGCCGGCGCGGCCCGGATGGACCGTGACCGACTGCGGCTCCAGGTAGGCGGTCTCCACACTGCGAGCGGTCGCCGAGCGCGGGACTCCGCGGCCGCCGTACAGCGGCGAGAGCAGGCGGAAGGCGTGACCCGCGAGCCGGGTCAGGGCTCGGTGGAGGCGCTTGAAGAGCGGCCACCAGCGCCGCAGCCAGGTCGGTAGAGTCATCGGCGCTCAGCGTGCCACGATGCGGCGGAGCAGCGCCCAGATCGGCGGGAACGTGATCACCCGTCGGGCGATCGCCCGCAGCCAGAGCGGCTGGATCAGGCGTCGCGCGAGCCGGGAGAGCTGCCCGTCCGTGCGGAGCAGGACCAGCTCGAGCTCGCGCTCGATGTCGCGGTTGAGCTCGATCCGGTCCGGGTGGCGCAGGGGGAACGGCATCGGCTCGGCCGGTGTGGGCTCCTTCGCCGAGCGGGTGTGCGTGGCACCGTCGCCGTATCCGTCGTTCTCGACGAGCGTGACGGCGGGCATGACCGAGAGGCCGCCGCGGGACATGATCGTGACCCACCAGTGGTGGTCCCAGCCGCGGAGGTCACCGTTCGTCTCTCCGGCGACGTGGGTGAAGTGGCGGACCGCGCCCTCGGTGACGAGGCTGCCGGGCGCCGGCACGACGGGCGTTCGCCGCAGCGCCGGAGCGGTGCGCGGGGTGGCGTCGACCCGCTCCTCGGCCCCGGCGTGGTCGCGGTCGAACTCGACCCGGTGCGCGTGCCAGCGATCGGCCCAGGTCGCCCACCCCCAGACGCTGGCCCAGGTCGAGAAGTCGTAGCTGGCACCGCGGTAGAGCGCGGCCGGGACGTGGTGCGGGTCGCCGGCGATCTGCCAGACCCGCTTCTCGTCGGCGTAGCGGTCGAGCAGTTCCTCGCAGAAAGGGAAGAACGTGGGGTCCGGGATGCAGTCGTCCTCGAGCACGATCGCCCGGTCCACCTGGGAGAAGACCCAGTCCAGGCCGAGCTCGACGTTGGCCTCGAGGCCGAGGTTGCGGTCGACGTACCTCCGCTCGACGGTGCAGGGCCAGTCGACCGACGCGTCGATCAGGGCGCGGACCTGCTCGACCTGCGCGGCCTCCTCCGGGCGGCCGGGGCGGGGCCCGTCGACGACGACGAAGAGGCGCTCCGGCCGGACCTGGCGCAGGACGTCGAGGTTGCGACGGGTGACGCCGGGGCGGCGGAAGGCGATCAGGACCACCGGGGTCCTGAGCGCGGTGGCCGGGTCGGTCAACGTGCTCTCCTGGTGGTGAGGCGGGACAGTGCACGCGCCGTCGCGGTGGCGGGGGCCGAGTCGGCGGCGGAGCGGAGCACCCGGCGCATCGTCGGGGAGCGGACCAGTCGACGTGCCAGGGTCGCGGTGCGACCGCCGACGCGGTTGAGGATCAGCTCCAGCTCGCGCTCGACCTCGACGTCCAGGACGACGGTGTCCGGGTGGACGAGCGGGAACGCCATCGGACGGGCGCGCCCGTAGTCGGCCCCGGAGCCGACCGTGTGGGTGGCGTCTGCGCCGAAGCCGACGTTCTCGACCATGCTGTGCGACGGGGTCGCGCAGAGGCCGCCGGCGGCCATGACGGTCAGCCACCAGTGCTTGTCCCAGCCGTGCGTCACGACGTCCTCGGAGACCGCCGCCTCGGCGAAGTGTCGCCGCGCGCTGGCCGTGACGAGCTGACCCGGGTGGGGCGTCGGCGGCGTCATCCGGACGGGCCGATCGCCGTCCGGGCCGACATGGGTGCGGGGAAAGGCTGCACGGTGGGCCTGCCACCGGTCCGCCCAGGTCGCCCACCCCCAGACGCTCGCCCAGGCGGAGAAGGCATAGGAGTGGTCGCAGAAGAGTGCAGCCGGCAGGTTGAGCCCGTTGCCGGCGATCTGCCAGACCCGGGGATCGCCGGCGTAGCGGTCGAGCAGCTCGTCGGCGTACGTGAAGAAGGTGGGGTCGGGGAAGCAGTCGTCCTCCAGGACGATCGCCCGATCGACGGCGGCGAAGACCTGGTCGAGGCCGAGCTCGACGTTGGCCTCGACACCGAGGTTGACGTCGCTGAACAGCCGGGTGACCTCACACGGCCAGTCGATCTCGTCCAGCACGGCCCGGACTCCCGCACACCGCTCGGCGTCGCCGGGAACGGTCGCGCGTGGGCCGTCACAGATCAGGAAGAGACGTGTGGGCCGGGACGCCGCGATCGCCCCCAGCGTCCGCCGCGTCACCTCGGGCCGATTGAAAGCAATCAGCACCACAGGTGTGACGGTCACGAGCTTCCTTCGTTGGAGGAGTACGGCGCCTGCATCGTAGCCATCGAGATGGAGTGCGCTGGCCGATCTCGTCGCGCGGATGGACGCCGACCGAACCCATGAGAAGGGCGTGTTGCATGAAGGACCGACTCGCAGTGCTGGCGCGATCGGCACGGAACGGAACGCTGGCTCGCACCGCCAAGCACCGGGTCAAGGTCGCGATCGCCCGCCGCGGATATCTGGTGACACGCATGGACGAGGCCGAGGCCGGCAGGTACCTCGTCTCCTCCCACAACGACCGGGTTCCCCTGCCCGCGGGTGCCGAGGAGGCGCTGCGACTCGACCACCCACGGCTGGTCGAGCTCCAGGCGGCCTACGACGCCCTCGCGGCGACGGTGCCGGCGGCGGTTCCGACGCAGTGGCACTCCGGCTTCCTGAAGAAGAGCCTGTCGCTGGCGTGGTTCCGCGGCGACAACGCCTACCTGTGGCAGTTGCGCCACCTCGGCGCGTCAGCCGAGATCCGGACGTACGTCGGCCTCCTCGACGTCGAGTCCCGCGACCAGCTGGGCCTGCTGAAGACCCTGGAGGAGGACGGGCTCTTCGGTGCCTGGACCTTCGAGTACGGCGACCGGAAGCCGGTCGGCCGAGATCTCCTCGACAGCGTCAACGAGATCAACTACCTCGCCGCGCAGACGGGCATCATCGACAAGCCGAACCTGAAGGTGCTCGACATCGGTGCCGGCTACGGCCGCCTCGCCCATCGGATGTCGGCGGCACTACCCAACCTCGAGGTCTACGACTGCACCGACGGGGTCGCGACCTCGACGTTCCTGTGCGAGTACTACCGCGACTTCCGGAAGATGCCGGAGTCGGTCCGGGTCGTGCCGCTGCACGAGCACGAGAAGCTCGGTGACTCGTACGACATCGCCGTCAACATCCACAGCTTCTCGGAGTGCTCACTCGAGGCGATCCGGTGGTGGCTCGACCGCATCGCCGAGCGCGACATCGAGTGGCTGCTGATCGTCCCGAACACGCCCGACGAGCTGCGCAGCACCGAGCTCGACGGCTCGATGGAACCGTTCCGGGAGGACGTCCTCGCCCGCGGCTACGAGCTGGTCGACAGCCGGCCGGTCCACCAGTCCGACGAGCTGCGCGAGCTCATGGACCTGCACGACCGGTTCTACCTCTTCCGGCGCACCGCCCGCTGAGAGCCCTCAGCGCCGCATCTCGGTCGGAGTCGCCATCCACGGGTGGAGCCGGGCGAGGTCCTTGCGGATGGTCGCGGCGAAGATGTTGCCCTGCCGTCCGGCCACCGCGTTGAGCACCTTCTGGCCGCGCTCGAAGAGACGGGTGGCCTTCTCGTCGCTCATCCCGAGCCGTTGCTGCAGTACGCGGGAGGCGATCCGCTCGCGGCCGAGGTTCCATTCGGTGTGGATCTCGATCGGGACGTCGTAGGCGGGGTCGAAGGAGGCGACCGCCTTCTGCAGGTCGCGGCGGGTCCAGCGGTAGACGAAGTTCGGCACGCCGGTGCCGTCGACGCCGCCGGACTCGAAGTCCGCGGCCTCGACGGCGGGCAGCTCGTGCCACGAGACGACGCCGGCCCTGGTCGCCCAGCGCATGGCCACGGAGTCCTGGTTCTCCACGAAGAGCACCGTCTTCGAGGCGATCCGGTACATCTCGTGCAGCGCCTCGTGCGGACGCGAGCAGTGGTGCAGGCCGGAGTGTCCGATCACGTGGTCGTAACTGCCCGAGGCGTAGGGCATCTTGTGCGCATCGACGGCCGTGCCGCCGATGTCGCTGCTCGGGCTGTCGGGGGCGATGTTGACGAACTCGCAGTTGCGCAGGCCGACCGCCGCGCAGACCTGCTCGTCGAAGATGCCGGCGAACTGCACGAGGACGGAGTCGTCGCGGCCGATCGTCCCGCTCTCGAGGTGGCCGCGCAGCAGGTGGGCGAAGGTGGTCGCCCCGGGCTCGGTCATCGGTCCGTCCTCATGGGCATGGAGCGGATGCTAGTGGATCGCTGTCAGGGCGGCGCGACTCTGCCACAATCGCCGAATGAGCCGAGCCCACGCGCGCCCGGGGCGGCACCGCAAGGAGCCGGACGGCGCATCGGCCGGTCGTCGGATCTCCCTGGTCACGTTCGACCAGGTGCTGTCGAGCATCTCGAACCTGCTCGCCCTGGTCCTCGTCGCACACGCCCTGGCTCCGGAGGACTTCGGCCGGTTCAGTCTGCTCTTCGTCGGTTACACCCTCGCCCAGGCAGCGGTGCGCTCGCTGGTCTCGATGCCGGCGATGGTCCACCCGGAGGACAGCCGGCACCGTCCGCAGGTGGCACTCGGCGCCGCGGTCCTGCTCGGCGGCGCGATCAGCCTGGTCTGCATCAGCCTCGGCGCCGTGATGATGCTGGCCGGGCAGTCCATCGGTTCGGCGGTCCTCACCTTGGGCGTCTGCCTCGCTCCGCTCCTGCTGCAGGACGTCGGCCGCTACGTGGCGTTCGGTCGCGGCGAGCCGCAGCAGGCGATCGTGCTCGACACCGCCTGGCTGGTGCTGTTGATCGCCGGCTTCGCCGTGGAGGAGCGGTTCGACCTGGTCACCCTCGATCGGCTGGTGATCGCCTGGGCGGCGAGCGGTGCGGTCTCCGGATTGTGGGTCTTCGTGCGGTACGGGGTTCCCACGGGCCGGGACCTCTCGCTCGACTGGATCCGCCGCCGGTGGGACTTCTCCTGGCGCAGCCTGGTCGGCAACTTCTTCGCTCAGTCCGTGGGACTGCTGGGTGCGATCGCCGCCGCAGCGGTGAGCACGGCCAGTGTCGTCGCCGCCGTCCGGGCCTCACTGCTCCTCGGCCGGCCCAGCGCCACCGTGCAGCTCGGGGTGGCGACCTCGACCGCGGCCGACGTGGCCCGTGAGGAGGCCGACGACGAGGGCCTGCGCCGGCACCAGCGGCGGGCGCTCGGCATTGCCGCCGCCGTGGCCACGCTCAACCTCGGCATCCTCCTGGTCCTCCCGGACTTCCTCGGCCGAGCACTGCTCGGGCAGGTCTGGCCGATCATGGAGCCGCTGGTGCTCCCGGCCGGCCTCTTCGGCCTCGTCCAAGCTGCCCAGACCAGCATCAGCGCGGTCCTGATCGGGCGGCGGCAGATGGCGACGGTGATGCGTGTGGACATCCTGGGGGCGATGATCGGCGTCGCCTGCCTCGTGGGCGGCGCGCGTCTCGGCCAGGCCTCAGGCGCCGTGTGGGGGACCGTGGTCGGGCAGGGCATGGTCTCGGCCATCTGGGTCGTGATCTACCTGCGTCACCTGAGTCGCTCGGCAGCGACTCCAGTCCGGCCTGACACCGAACGTGCGGTGGCCGATGTCGCCTAGAGCACGGCTGGTGGTCCTGGTCGCGTACGGCGCCCCCGACTACCTCCGGCAGGCGCTGGAGCCGCTCGGGGCCGAGTCCGTCGTCGTCGTCGACAACTCGTCCTCACCGACGACGCGCGAGCTCGTCCGCGGCCTCGGGCATCACTACGTCGACGCCCGGTCCAACCTCGGCTTCGCCGGTGGGGTCAACGCCGGGTTGCGGTCCGCCGACGAGCTCGGCCTCACCGGCGACGTCCTGTTGCTCAATCCCGATGCCCGCATCGAGTCCCACGACATCGACCTTCTGCAGGCGAGGCTCCTGGCGGAGGACGATGTGGCGGCGGTCGCCCCGCGACTCGTGACGGCGGACGGTGAGACGCACCTGTCGTGGTTCCCCCTCATGTCACCGGGCCAACTGTGGCGCGCGGCGCTCGGACTTCCCGTCGCTCGAGGGGCACGGCACTTCCTCATCGGCGCCGTGCTCCTGCTGCGGGCCGAGGCGCTGGCCGACATCGGTGGTCTGGACGAGCACTACTTCCTCTACGGCGAGGAGGCCGACTGGCAGCGCCGGGCCCTGGACCGGGGGTGGCGGCTCGACCTCGTCCCGGCGGCCACGGGCACGCATCACGGTGGGATGAGCAGCGACGACGACCACGTCCGGCAGGCCCGCGTCGCGGCCGGACAGGAGACCTACGTCCGCCGGTGGTACGGCGTCGGCGGCTGGACCAGCTATCGCATGGCGGGGTGGGTCTGGTCGGTCCTCAACGCCGCACGGCCCGGTGACCGCGCGATGGACGCCACCCGCGCCCGGAGCTTCCGGCTCGGTCCGCGCCGGGCTGCTCCGCTGCCGCCGGAGCCGCGTCCGCTCGCGATCCTGCATGTCCTCAGCGGGTCCGCCGAGTCGGCTGAGCTGAGCGAGCTCGTCAGCGCACAGCGAGAAGCCGGGCACGACGTCACGGTGATTGCAGCACCCTCGTGGTCGGGCACGGTAGGTGCTCTGCGGGGGGCTGTCCGACGGGCACCGCTGGTCGACGTGGTGCACGCCCATGGCCTCGCCGCGACGTCAGCCGCCTGCCTGCTCGGCCCGTGGCACGGCGCGCGCGTGGTCAGCTCGTCGCGACCGTCGGACACTCCGGCGAGCCGCATCCTCGCGACGCTGGTCGACCGGCGTGTCGACGTACGGATCGAGGAGGGGGAGCTCGGAGCGGCGACCGCGCGCTACCGAGCCGCGGCGATGGCCGCAGGGGCGCGGAAGATGAACATCGCCTGATCGCCCAGGCCCTCGCGGTTCGCCTGCTCCGCCTTCGCGCGGAACCGGTCGCGCTCCTCACCCTGGGGGCCGCCGAGGGCCTCGGGGTCGGAGGCGGAGATGTTGCGGCTGTAGAGCTCGCTCAACCGGTACTGGCCGTCGTAGGAGTCGTCGACCGTCTCGACATGCTCCAGGCCGGCGGCCTCGGCGATCCCGATCAATCCCTTGCGGGACGGCAGGACGAGATGGCGCGGCGGATCGAGGGACGACCAGTGCTGGCGGTACTCGCGCCACCCGACGCTGTCGGTCGTGGGCAGGCGGACGAGGCAGAGGCCGCCGGGCGCGAGGAGGCGCCTCGCCGCGGCCAGGTCGGCGGCCGGGTCGACGACGTGCTCCAGTGAGTGGTGGAACATGACGACGTCGTAGACACCCTCGACCTCGCCGATCGTGAGCTTCCGGACCGAGACACCCTCCTCGGTCGTGAGGTCCGCGTCGATGAAGGGGTCGACGCCCTCCACCCTGCTGAATCCCAGTCGGGCGAGACGGTCGAGGAGCGTCCCTCCGCCACACCCGACGTCGAGGATGCGCTGGTCGGCCCGGAGACCCGCGTCGAGGAGGAGCGGCAGGGTCGGGTCGGGCCGCAGCCGGCGGAAGAGCTTGCCAGCGGGCGAGAACCGGCCGGCGATGTCGCGGTCACGGCGTACCTCCAACCACCGGCGGAGACCGCCGCTGCCGGTCGCGAAGGAGTAGTACGCCGCCGGATAGTGCCGGGCGAGGACGTCGGCCTCCGGGATCGTCTCGATCTGGAGCGTCCCGCACGAGGCGCACTCGACGTAGTCGAACTCCTCGCGGGTCCCGAAGAGCATCTCGCGGGCGCGGTAGGCGGTGAAGGGACCGGGGGCGCCGCACACTCGGCATGTCGACACAGGCATAGTCACGCACAGTAGTGCCGCGAAGGTCTGGCGGGCCGCACCTTCCGCGGCGGTAGCATCCGGCTGTGCCGCTCGCCCCCCAGCTCCGGACGGCCGCTCGCTACGTGCGCTCGCGGACCCTCGACACCCATCTGCGACAGGTCGCGACGGCGGCGCGCAGGATCGAGGCGGGCGAGGTCGACGTCCTCATCCTGGGCGACAGTACCTGTCTCTCCTTCGATCCCCCCGGCGCGGATCGGACCACCCTGCCGGAGATGATCAGCCAGGAGCTGGGCGATGCCCGGATCGCGACCGTCGTCGGTCCCGGCTTCGCCTACGGCATGTACGTCGACCTGCTGGCCTACTTCGCCACGCTGACGGGCAGGCCCTCGGCGGTGGTCTTCCCGACCTCGCTGCGCCCCGCACTGTCGGCCCACGTCAGCCACCACCCGATCTATCGCTACGACCACGTGCGGGCCGAGCTCCGTCGCGCGACCGAGCGCCGGTCGCGGGTGCGCTGGCTCGGACAGGGCAGGGCGCCGTCGCGCGAGGCCTATGCCGCGTTCGACGCCCTCGAGGTCGAGACCCGCTGGGGCGGCCGCTCGACGCTCGGCACCTTCCGTCGCCGGCTGCACGGCAAGGCGGCCTCACCGATCGCGCCCGAGGATGCGCCGATCCTCTGGGACTACTTCCACGGACAGGTGCTGACCGGCGAGGAGCCCGGCTTCACCGACACACCCCGGTTGATCGCCGCGCTCCGTGCCTTCGGCCGCCCCGCCGTCTCCTACTGGGCACCGCCCGCCCTCGAGGTCGGGGAGCGGCTCTTCCCGGGAGAGTTCGAGTCGCAGGTGCGCGGCCACTTCGAGGTCGTGTCCGCGGCCTTCCCCGTCGACGATCCCCAGATCCGTTTGCTCGAGATCGGCCTGGGCGAGTCCACCTACCTCGCGTGGGACGACGGCATCGAGCACTACAACAGCGAGGGCCGCCGCCTCCTCGCTCGCGCCGTCGCCGCTGAGCTCGGCCGGATCGGAGGAGCCGGGAATGCCTGACATGCCCACCACACCGGTGTGTCCCGTGTGCAGCGCGCCGACCGAGCCGTTCGACACCAACACCATCCTGGGTCACCGCGCGGAGTACTCGCGCTGTCGCGTCTGCGGCCTCGTCACCATCCACGACACGCCGTGGCTCGAGGAGGCGTACTCCTCGGCGATCCACAGCTGGGACTCCGGACTGCTGCGCCGGGCGCAGACCAACAGCAGAGTGGTCTCGGCCGCGATCCGGTTCGAGGGCATCCGCTCCGGCCCCTTCCTCGACTGGGCCGGTGGCTACGGCGTCTTTGCCCAGCTGCTGCGCGACCGCGGCTATGACTGCTACCAGCACGACGACTACGCGACCCCCGTCTTCGCGTCGGCCTACCCCGACGACGGTGTCCGCAGCTATCAGCTGATCACGGCCTTCGAGGTGCTCGAGCACCTTGCCGACCCGGTCAGCGCCCTCGCCGAGCTCGCCGCACGCACAGATCGGATGCTCTTCACCACCGAGCTGCTGCCCGATCCTGCGCCCCGCGCGGACGCCTGGTGGTACTACCTCCCGGGCGTCGGCCAGCACATCACCTTCCACACCGAGGAGTCACTGCGCCGCGTGGCCGAACAGCTCGGCTACCGACTGACGTCGAACGGGGCGAACTGGCACTTCTTCCACCGCGGCCCGGCGAGCCTGGGCATGCGGACGCTGCTGTCGCCGGCCGGGATCGGCTCGGCACGACGGCTGCGCGAGCTGCGTCGCGAGCTCCTGGCCCGCGCCGGTCGCTGAGGAGCCGACAGCGCCGTCAGGGCCGACAGGACCGTCAGCGAGTGGTCGGGATGAGCGACGCCAGCGCGGCGCGACCGGCAGCATCGTCCCGGTGGGCCAGGGCGACGTCCCAGTAGGAGCGCGCCGCCGGGCGGTCGCCGGGAATCTGATCGAGCTCGGCGCTGCGGGCGCCGAGCTCGCCGGGCTGGAATCGTCCCATGGGGGTCCCGCCGTGGTCCCAGACCGCCACGTCGACGTACCCGAGCTGCTCGAGCGTGGGCCAGACTGCGGCGGGATCGAGGCCGGCGAGACGGATGAGATAGGGGTCGTACTCGAAGAAGAGGACGGGCGGGGAGTCGCTCCACGCCTCGGCCACGGCCGGCACCAACAGGACGTCGTAGCCATCGGTGTCGGACTTCACCAGCCGCAGCCGGTCGAAGGCCGGGAAGGCGCCGCGGAGCTCCGTCGCCGAGACCGAGGGCATCGCGTCGCCGGCGGTCTCCCCGCGGACGAAACGGGTCGTGCCCCCGCTGCGGACCGCGGTGGTCGCCTCGCCGATCTCGTCGACGGTGAGGAGGGCCTCGACGACGTCGACCCGGTCGTCACCGTCGACGTTGAGGTGGAGATAGGTGAGGTAGCCCGGGTCGCCCTCGACGCAGAGCGCCCGGCCACCCGCCGCGTGCAGGATCTGGAGCGTGGAGTCCCCGACGTTGGCACCGATGTCGAGCAGGGTGAGCGGCTCCTCCTTGGCCAGCAGGGCGGCCAGCTCGACGAGGTTCTGGCCGTACGCCGGGTTGGCAGCCGCATAGTCCGGAAGCCGGTGCGACCACGGGAGGGCGAGTCGCACTCCCTGCACCTCGCGGACGACTCGCCGCTCGGGCAGTCGATCCCGGACCAGCCAGCTCACCCGGCGACGGGCGGTGGACGCCAGCGCGGCCCAACGTGTCATGTGCCGGATCGTAGCGGCAACACGTTCTAGGCTGTCGGCCATGTCTGTGGCCAGCGACTCCCGTACCTATTACGCGCGGGTCCTGGAGCAGGGGGTCGACCGGCTCTTCCTGGAGCGGATGGACTGCTGCCCGTGGTGCGGCAGCACGTCGTTGCGCAGGCGCACCACGACGCGTGACCTGAGACAGTTCAAGCCCGGCCGCTTCCGCCTCGACGAGTGCCGTGCGTGTGGGCATGTCTTCCAGAACCCGCCGCTGAGCGACGAGGGCCTGGGCTTCTACTACCGCGACACCTACGACGGGCTCAACGCCGAGCGGGCCGAGGCCAACCTGGGCTCGATGTCGGAGGTCTACCTCAACCGCGCCGGCACGGTCGCGGGCCACCGCCACGACGCCCCCCGCCGCTGGCTCGACGTCGGCACCGCCTCGGGTCACTTCCCCGCCGCAGCTGCCACGCTCTTCCCGGGCACCGTCTTCGACGGGCTCGACATGTCCGACGGCGTGCTGTCGGCGCAACGCGCCGGCCGGATCCAGACGGCGCACCAGGGTCAGTTCCCCGAACTCAGCGGCGGGCTCGTCGGCCAGTACGACCAGGTCAGCATGTTCCACTACCTGGAGCACACCCGCGATCCGTTCGCCGACCTGGACGCCGCGGTCCGGGTGCTGAGTGACGACGGCTGGCTGCTGATCGAACAGCCCGACCCCGAGGCGCCGTCGGCGCGGCTCTTCGGGTCGTGGTGGGCGGGCTGGAACCAGCCCGAGCACCTCAACATGATCACGCTCGGCAACCTCCGCGCCGCGCTGGAGGACCGCGGGCTCGAGGTGGTCACCGTCGTACGCCGGGAGGCCCACATCCCGCTCGAGGCGTTCATCGTCCTCGCCACGCTGCTCAACCGGTTCGCCCCCGCGGGCGAGGTCCCGTGGCGTGCCGGCGGGGTGCCGCGCTTCGCCCACGCCCGCCGGCTGATCGGGAAGGTGCTGGCCGCGCCGTTCGTGCCGCTCACCCGCCTGATCGACCGGGTGCTGCTCCCGCGCGTCCTCCACAGCTACCACGCCTATCGCGTGCTGGCGCGCAAGGCCGCTCCGGCCGCACAGGGGTAAGGGCGTTGCACCTCCTTGTCGACGCTGTGACCGCGCGCCCCGGCAGCGTGGCGATCGTTGTCGCGCACCTGATCCCCGCATGGCTCGACAATGAACCGGGCGACCGGGTCACCGTGCTCACCGGTCCCGAGGGCCCGGCCTTCCCACTGCCGGGTTCCGTCGACGTGGTCCGCGCGAGGCCACCAGTCGGTGGGCCGCTCGGCACGGCATGGTTGCGGACCCGCGCTCTCACTCAGGCCGTCGGTACGGTCCGCGCCGATGCCGTCCTCGCTGCCGCACCCGCGAGCGGGCTCGGCCCGGTCGCGGTCCCACGCGCGGTGATCCTCTACGACCTGCGGCACGAGCTGCGCCCGCACCAGTTCAGCCGTCGCCAGCGACTGTTGCGGCGGCTCACCTGGCTGCCGAGCCTGAGCCGGGCCGACGTCATCGCCTGCATCTCCGAGCGGACCCGAGCCGATCTCACCCGCCTGCACCCCGAGCTCGCCCCACGAGCCGTGGCGATGGTCCTCGGCTCCGACCACGTCGAGTCCTGGCCGCGGAACGCGACGGAGGCGCCGTACGCGCTGGCCTTCGGCCACTTCTCCCACAAGAACGTCGACGCCGTGCTCGAGGGATGGGCGCGCTTCTGCGCGCAGGAACCTGCGTGGACGCTTCGCGTGGTGGGGCTCGGCGGCTCGGCGCGCGCGCAGGTACGGCTCCGGCTTGCGGAGCTCGGCATCTCCGAGCGGGTCGTGCTCTCGGAGTGGCTCGACGACACCGCATTCCAGGAGGTCTTCGCCTCGGCCGGCATGATCCTCTTCCCATCGGACTTCGAGGGCTTCGGGCTCCCGGCTGCGGAGGCGCTGCGATTGGGGATCCCGGTCGTCGTCTCGACCGACCCGGCGCTGGCCGAGGTCACCGGTGGGTACGCCGTCACCGCGGCCTCCTCCAGCCCTGGTGACCTCGCCGAGGCGATGGCGAGGGCGGGCCTGCTCACGCCCCAGGAGCTCGACGAGGGAAGGCACTACGCTCAGGAATTCCGGTGGACCCGGGCGGCGGCGACGCTGCGCGCGGCGCTTGCCACCGCCACCGCCGATACGGAGGCCCCGTCGATGCCCGAGCTGCGTGTGTGCCCGGCGTGCCACTCCTCGAAGGTCCGGATCGGACCGGCCTCGGCCGAGACCGGCCGCCGGACCGGGCTGTGTGCGGCATGCGGCGCCCAGTACTGGTCGAACCCTCCCGTCGAGGAGAGCACGACCGACAACCGGTCCGTCGACGAGGTCCCGCTCGAGTACTTCTCCGACTGGGTCTCGAGCAAGCGTGAGACCAACGGCGACGCCTGGCTCGGGGAGCTCCAGCGGATCCGGGACGAGGTCGACGGTGACACCGTGCGGCTCTACGACGTGGGTGCCGGCGACGGTGAGTTCCTCGCGGTCGCACGCGACCGGTTCGGCTTCGAGGTCACCGGCAACGACATCGTCGAGGCCGCGGTCCGGTTGGCCGAGGAGCGCTACGACCTCTCGCTGGACTTCGGCGACCTGGCCGAACTCGGCCATCACGCCGACCAGGACGCGGTCACGATGTGGTGCGTCCTGGCGCACGTGCCCGACGGCGCCCAGCTCCTCCACGACGTCGCGCAGATGCTCCGCCCCGGCGGTCTGCTCGTCATGCAGACGCCGCATCGGACCCGGGCCGACGTCGCCGCCGCCTTCGTCAAGCGGATCACGGGCGGCCGGATCACCCGGATCGCCGACCGCCGCCTCGCCCAGCACCACCGGATCTTGCACACCCGGCGCAGCATCAC
The DNA here is from genome assembly GCF_020715565.1 of Nocardioides sp. Kera G14. Classification (NCBI taxonomy): domain Bacteria; kingdom Bacillati; phylum Actinomycetota; class Actinomycetes; order Propionibacteriales; family Nocardioidaceae; genus Nocardioides; species Nocardioides sp. Kera G14. The sequence continues at coordinate 3,368,869 of NZ_CP085839.1, forward strand.
GCTCGCGCTCGAGGCAGCCGGCTTCACCGACGTCGTCGCCACCCCGGTGCGGCGCTACTCACTGCAGTCCAGCTCCTATCTTCGCTCCCTCCGCGTACCCGAATGGACGGTTCGTCCGTTGGGCTGGCTGATGGACCGCGTGATCAGCAGTCGGCTGGCACCGGCGATCGTGCTCGACGTACGGGCGCGACGGAGGGGAGAGAAGCACTGATGTCGACGGAGACACCCATGAGCAGGGCCGGCCTGAGGATCAGGGCGAAGGAGGCGATCGCCCGCCTCGGCTTCGACTCGCGGAAACTGGACACCCTGGTCAGCCTCCCGAAGATCGAGACCTGGCGGCGCGAGCACGTGCCCGCAGGGACGCCCGCGTTCGCCGAGCGGACCGACATGTACGACCACGTCTATGGGAAGTACGTCGGCGAGGGGCCGATCGACTATCTCGAGTTCGGCGTCTTCGAGGGCAGCTCGATGCGGCACTGGGCCGGTCTCGACACGCACCCCGACTCCCGCTTCTACGGCTTCGACTCCTTCGAGGGCCTGCCGGAGGACTGGCAGCGCTTCGACGGCCAGATGGTCCGGGCGCACTTCGACGTCGGCGGCTCGGTGCCGGACATCGACGACGACCGCGTGGAGTTCATCGCGGGGTGGTTCCAGAAGACCCTCGACGACTTCCTCACCGACTTCGAGCCGAAGCCGAAGCTCGTCGTCCACGTCGACTCCGACCTCTACTCCTCCGCGCTGTACGTCCTGACCCGGCTGGACAAGCTGCTCGTGCCCGGCACGATCGTGATCTTCGACGAGTTCTCCTCGGTGCTCAACGAGTTCGCCGCACTCGGCGACTACTGCGGTGCCTACCAGCGCGAGTACGACGTCCTCGCCTCGGCGTGGCACTACTTCGGCCACCTGGCCATCCGGATGCGCTGAGGAATCAGTTGTCGAGCGGCCGCGCGTAGGAGAGGTCGCTCAGGCCGGTGTAGGCGGGGGCGACGACGTTGTCGGACGACTCCATCTCCCAGCCGACGTCGACAGTCGGGTTCTCGGCGGCGTCCCGGTAGAGCTGCACGTAGGCGTCGGCGTCGATCGCCGTGGTGAGGTCCTCGACGTCGCCGACCGCCTCGATCACGAACGGCTCGGGGTAGGGGACGCCCTGCAGGGTCACCGTGCTACCGGTGCACTTGATGCCGGTCGTGGAGATGATCCGCTGGCCGGCGACGGTGATCGCGCTCGCCCCGCCGCGCCAGAGCGCGTTGACGACGGCCTGGATGTCCTGCTGGTGGACCACCATCGCCGGCCGGTCGTCGGGATCGGTCTGCTCGATCAGGTCGTCGGGTGCGTTGGTGAGCGTGATCGAGAGGCCGGAGCCGGTCACGCGGGTGAAGCCGGCGGGAGTCCGGAGCTCGGCGGCCTGTTGGCGGTAGGTCCGGACGCTGGTGTCGCCGACCTGGGCGGTGAGCGAGGCGACCTCGCCGTCGAGCTCGTGGACCTGGTCCTCCAGCCGCTGGTAGCGCTGCGACTCACTCGCGGTCAGCTGGGCCAGGTCCGTGTACCGCCCCGGCCGCAGGTCGGTGCCGTGTGCGTTGAGCGCGCTGACCACCACCAACACCGCGCTCGTAGCGACGACGAGGGGCGTGCCGATCCGCCAACGGCGCGACGCCATGCGCTGCGCATGCGCCTGCGCGTGAGTGGTGGAGGGCTCAATCACATGGCCTAGGCTACGGCGCGTGTCCGCACTGAAGCGCCTTCCGATCCGGTTCCTGATCTCCCTCCTGCTCATCGTGGTCGGGGTCGCCTGGATCGCCTTCTACTACTTCGTCGCCCGCCCCGAGCGCCTGCACCCGCATGGGCCCCAGTTCATCCAGGACTGGCACGGGTGGAACTACCTGATCGGCTTCGTGCTCTTCTTCCTCGGTCTCTTCATCTCCGCGCACCCCGCCACGCCGCTCGGCCGTGGTCGCGGCGTGGTCGTCGGCATGCTCGGCTGCTTCCTGCTCGGACTGGCGTGGATCTGCGTCTTCTACATCTTCAGCGACGACCTCACCCCCATCTGGGTGATGAACGACCTCGGCCAGAAGAACCTCTTCGTCGGCATCGCGTTCATGGCGACGGGCTTCGCCTTCGCCACCCGCTGGGAGTGAGCGGCACTAATTACACGCCTGTAGTTATCCCCACCTGTATGCACAGGTGGGGATAACTCATTCCGGGGCTACTGGGAGCAGGCGGGCGGGTCGCCGGGCTGCAGCTCCACGCCGGGTGTCGGCGTGATGCAGCCGCTCGGGGTCGGGAAGGTCTCCTGGGTCGTCGGTGTCGGCGTGTACGTCGACACCTGGATCAGGATCTGCTCGCCCTGCTTGGCGGTCTTGCCCTTGCCGGCCGCCGGGAACTGGTAGCTCACGGTGCCGGCGGGCTTCTGCGAGGTGGACTCGGTCTGCACCTGGGGCACGAAGCCCTGGTCGCGGATCGCCTGCTCCGCCTCCGCCTGGGTCATCCCCACGACGTTGGGAATCCGCTTCGGACCCTTGGAGACGCTGAGGGTGATCTCGGTGCCGTCGTTGACCATCTGGCCCGCGGCGGGAGCCGCCTCGGTGACCTGGCCCTTCGGGTCGTCGGAGTCGACCTCCTGGGTCTTCACCGTCAGCCCGAGCGCCTCCAGATTGCTCGTGGCCTCGTCGACGTCCTGACCGACCACCGACGGCACGGTCACCTGGGGCTTCCCCTTGGACAGGATGATCGACACGGAGGAGTGGGGGTCGACGTAGGAGCCTTGGACGGGGTCCTGACGGATGACCGAGTTGGTCGGCACCGTGTCGGAGTTCTCGTAGGAGTCCACGTTGACTGAGAGGCCCGCGTCGCCGATCGCAGCCCGCGCCTGGTTCTCGGTGAGGCCGACGAGCTGCGGCACCTGGACCTGCTCGGGGGCGCCGGGGAAGAGCTTGGGCCAGAGCAGGATCCCGCCGATGACCAGCGCGACCACGAGGACGGCGAGGCCGATCAGCAGGCCGGTGCGGCCGCGGGACTCGTCGTAGTCGTCCTCGGCGGCGAACGGGATCGGCCCGCTCGAGGTGACCGACGTCGCGGCGATCGGGGCGACGACCTGGGTCGCCGCGGTGGCGGGTCCGGCGACGACCGGCGGCGCGACGGTCGTGATCGGCTGGCCGTCGAGGTAGCGCTCGATGTCGGCCCGCATCTCCGCCGCGGACTGGTAGCGGTCCTCGACCCGCTTCGCGAGGGCCTTGAGCGCGATCGCGTCGAGCGCGGCGGGCAGCGTCGAGTCGTGCTGGCTCGGCGGCTGCGGCTGCTCGCGGACATGCTGGTACGCCACGGCGACGGGGGAGTCACCGACGAACGGCGGCCGCCCGGTGAGGAGCTCGTAGAAGAGGCAGCCGGCGGAGTAGACGTCGGAGCGGGAGTCGACCTGCTCGCCGCGCGCCTGCTCCGGGCTGAGGTACTGGGCCGTGCCGACGACCGCAGCGGTCTGCGTCATCGTCGACTGGGCGTCGGAGATGGCGCGCGCGATCCCGAAGTCCATCACCTTCACGTCACCGCTCGGGGTGAGCATGACGTTGCCGGGCTTGATGTCGCGGTGGATGATCCCTGCGCGGTGGGAGTAGTCGAGCGCCGACAGGACGCCGGAGGTGATCTCGAGGGCGCGCTCGGGCAGGATCTTGCGACCCTCACGGAGGATGTCGCGCAGCGTCCGGCCGGCGACGTACTCCATCACGATGTAGGGCTGGCGCACCTCGTGGCCCTCGCCGTCGCGGATGACCTCCTCGCCGGTGTCGTAGACCGCGACGATCGCCGGGTGGTTGAGGCTGGCCGAGCTCTGCGCCTCGCGGCGGAAGCGGGCCTGGAAGGTGGCGTCGGAGGCGAGGTCGGTGCGCAGCCGCTTGACCGCGACGACGCGGCCGAGGCGGGTGTCGGTGCCCTTGCGCACCTCGGCCATACCGCCACGGCCGAGGAGCTCGCCGAGCTCGTAGCGGCCGCCGACGACGACCGGCTGCTGCTTGCTGTTCCCGGGGCTTTCGGGGTTCATCGCGTTTCCTTCCGGGCCGCGGGAGACGAGGTCTCCGCGCTGGGGGTGCTGCTGTCGCTCGGCGCCGTGGTGCTGGGCTGCTCCGTCGGTGCGCTGCTGGTCTGGGGGGCGGACGAGGTCGTCGCCTGCGTCGGCGTCGGCGTCGGCGTCGGGGTGGTCGGGACCGGGCCGTAGTAGGCCACCGACACCGCGTCACCCTCGGTCAGGTCGGTGCTGGGATCGATGGCCGCGACCGTGTTCTCCACCTCGTCACCGGGGTTGGCGATCCGGTGGCTCGTCGGCTTGAGACCCAGCGAGCGCAGGTCGGCCATCACACTGTCCACGTTCTGCCCGACGTACGTCGACGGGTCGAGGTCGAAGGTCGAGGGGCTGGCGCTCGGCGTGGTCGACGAGGCCCCCGTGGTGGGGGCGCTCGCCGACGTCGCCGGTGTGGACGAGGTCGGGAGGTCGGGAGTGTCGTCGTCGTTGCCGCGCAGCAACAACCAGCCGACCAGCGCGATCAGCAGGACCGCCAGGACCGTGAGGACGATGGCCCACGTGGAGCGGCTCTCCTCGTCCTCCTCGGCCGCGGCAGCAGCGGCCGCCGGCGTCGGGCCGGTGGCGGCAGCCGCGCCGACCGGGGAGAGGATCTGGGTGGCGGGGGAGTCGGGAGCTGCCGCGGCTGCGCCTGCCACGACCGGCGGGACCACGGCGGTGGCGGCCGTGGCGGTCGCGCCCGTCGCAGGGGTGACCCGGGCGTGGCCACGGAGCGCGGCGGCGAAGGCGGCGCCGTCCGCGTACCGGGCGGCGGGCTTCTTGCTGAGGGCCTGCATCACGACGGCGGCGATGTCGGCGGGCACGGTGGCCGGCAGCGGCGGGATCTCGTCGTTGAGGTGGGCCAGCGCTGTCGCGACGGCCGTCTCCTTGTCGAAGGGGCGCGTGCCGGTCAGGCACTCGTAGCTCATCACGCCGAGCCCGTAGACGTCCGAGGCAGGGGTGGCGGCCTCGCCGCGGGCCTGCTCGGGACTGAGATACTGCGGTGTGCCCATCACGGCCCCGGTGCCGGTCAGCGACATGGCCGAAAGGGCGCGGGCGATGCCGAAATCGGTGATCTTCACCTTGCGCGACGGCGTCACGAGCACGTTGGCCGGCTTCACGTCGCGGTGCACGATCCCGGCGCGGTGCGCGGCGGCGAGGGCATCGCCGACCTGCGCCATCAGGTCCCGGACGACCTCGGGGTCCATGCCCTGGCCGCGCTGGATCAGGGCCGAGAGCGGCTGGCCGTCGACCAGCTCCATGACGAGGAACGGTCGGAGGACGCCGAGCTCGTCGAGCGACTGCCCCACGTCCCAGACCGCGGCGATGCCGGGGTCGGAGATGCTCGCCGCATGCCGGGCCTCCGCCTCGAACCGGGCGCGGAAGATGGAGTCGCCGGCGTACTCGCGCTTGAGGACCTTGATCGCGATCGGGCGGTCGAGGACGGTGTCGAGCCCACGCCAGACCTCGCCCATGCCGCCGGTCGCGATCAGGGAGTCGGCCCGGTAGCGCTCTGCGTCGTCGATGAAGTGCGCATTCGTCGGGAGGCTCATCCGAGCACCGCCTCCATGACCGCCTTCGCGATCGGGCCACCCCACTTGCCGCCGGCGACGTCGTCGCGCGGGATGTCGGCGGACTCGATCATGACGGCGACGGCGACCTTGGCGTTGTCGGCGGGGGCGAAGGAGGTGAACCACGCGTAGGGCGCGACGTTGTCCTGCCCCGACTGGGCGGTGCCGGTCTTGCCGGCGACCTTGACGCCCGGGATCGCCGCGGGCGAGGCGGTGCCGTCGTCGACGGTGGAGACCATCAGCTTGGTGACCTCGGTCGCCGTGGAGGCCTTGATCGCCTGGGAGAACTGCTCCGGCTGGGCCTTGGAGACCGTGTCGGAGTCGGCCGACTGGATCTCGTCGACGACGTACGGCTTCATCACGGCGCCGTGGTTGGCGATGCCGGCGGCGACCATGGCCATCTGCAGCGGCGTGGCACGGACGTCGAACTGGCCGAAGCCGGCCTGGCCGGTCTGCGCCTTGTCCATGTCGGTCGGGAAGGTCGAGGTGGCCGTGAGGCTCTTGCCGTTGGTGCCCTGGAGTTGGTCGAAGTAGGTGGAGTTGAAGCCGAACTTCTCCGCCGTCTTCTGCATCCCGGCGGCGCCGACGCCGATGGCGAGCTGAGCGAAGGCGGTGTTGCAGGAGTTCTCCATCGCCTGCCGGAACGGCACGCCGCCCTCGCTCGTGCCGCAGTCACGGCCCTCGTTGTCGACCAGGCCGCTCTCGCCGTGCGTCAGCGGCAGCTGGTACGTCGACCCGCCCGGCACCGTGGAGTCGGCGTTGTACTTCCCCGAGTCGATGGCGGCCGCGGCGGTGAGGATCTTGAAGGTCGACCCCGGCGGCAGCGTCATCTGGACCGCCCTGTTGAGCAGCGGCTTGTCGGGGTCCTTGTCGAGCTTCTCGTAGGCCTTCTGGTTGTCGCCGAAGTCGTGCGTGGCGACCTTGTTCGGGTCGAAGGTCGGCGTCGTCACCATCGCCAGGATCTTGCCTGTGCTGGGCTCGAGCGCGACGACGGCGCCCTTGACGTTGCCGGGCAGGGAGGTGAGTCCGTCGTAGGCGGCCTTCTGCGCCTTGGCGTTGATCGTCAGCTCGATGTTGCCGCCCTTGGGGCCGTTGTCGCCGAGCAGGTCGATCATCCGGTTGACGAAGAGCCGGTCGTCCTCGCCCGACAGCACGTCGTTCTGCGACTTCTCCAGACCGGTGACCGCGCCGCCGTAGGCGAAGTAGCCGGTGAGCCCGGCATAGAGCAGCGGCTTGGGATAGGTGCGCTGGTACTTGTAGAGGTCGTCGACCTTCTTGGACTCCGCGATCGGGTCGCGACCGACGAGCAGCGCGCCGCGCTCGCGGGAGAACTCCGCGTCGACGACGCGGCGGTTGCGGTTGTCCTTGTCGTAGGAGCCGGCGGCCCAGTACTGCAGGTAGGTCTGGTTGATCAGCAGCGCGGCGAAGAGGACGCCGATCAGGATCGAGATGGTGCGGATCGGCTTGTTCATCCCTGAACCCCCCGGATGACTTGGGTGGCGGTGTCGTCCTGCACGACCTTGAGGTCGGGCAGCGGTCGGCGCGCATGGTCGGAGATGCGCAGCAGCAGCGCGACGATCACCCAGTTCGCCACGAGGGAGGAGCCGCCGTAGGAGAGGAAGGGCGTCGTCAGGCCGGTCAGCGGGATGAGGCGCGTGACGCCGCCGATGACCGTGAAGACCTGCAGGCCGACGCTCACCGCGAGGCCGGCGGCGATCAGCTTGCCGACGTTGTCGCGGCTGATCAGCGCGGTGCGCAGGCCACGCTCGACGATGAGGGCGTAGAGCACGATGACGGCCATGACGGCCGCCAGGCCCAGCTCCTCACCGATCGACGCGATGATGAAGTCCGACTCCGCATACGGGACGCGCGTGGGGCGGCCCTCGCCGAAGCCGCGCCCGATCAGCCCACCCCAGCTCTGGCCGAAGAGTCCCTCGACGAGCTGGAAGGACCCGGGCGAGCGGTCGTAGTACTCCATCGGGTGGAGCCAGATGTCGAAGCGGTTGCGCACGTGCGCGAGGAAGCCGATCGAGCCCGAGAAGAGCCAGATCGCGCCGACGCCGACGACGAAGAGGGCCCCACCCACCGCGAGCCAGCCGGAGCGCTCGGTGGCGATGTAGAGCATCACGATGAAGAGGCCGAAGAAGAGGAGACCGGAGCCCAGGTCCCGCTGCGCCATCAGGACGACGAGGCTGACCAGCCACATGCCGAGGATCGGGCCGAGGTCGCGGCCCCGGGGCAGGTCGATGCCGGCGACCCGCCTGCCGGCGAGCGCGAGCGCGTCGCGGTGCAGGACGAGGTAGCCGGCGAAGGAGATGACGAGCAGCACCTTCGCGACCTCACCGGGCTGGAAGCTCAGGCTCCCGAGGTGGATCCAGATCCGGGCGCCGTTGACGTTGCGGCCGATGCCCGGCGCCATCGGCAGCAGCAGCAGTACGACGGCCGCCAGCCCGCTCGTGTAGGTGAAGCGCTGCAGGTTGCGGTGGTCGGTCAGGAAGAAGAGGGTCGCGACGAAGAGGGCGACGCCGAGGGTCATCCAGAAGAGCTGCTTGGCGGCGAAGTCGGTGTGCGTGCCGGCCTCGACGTGGGCGAGATCGATCCGGTGGATGACCGCCAGGCCGAGGCCGTTGAGCGCTGCGACGATGGGGAGCAGCACCGGGTCGGCGTACGGCGCGACCATGCGGATCGCCACGTGGGCCGCGAGGATGAGGGCGACGAGCCAGCCGCCGTAGCGGTAGATGTCGGCAGGCACCCGGTGGTCGACGCCCAGGCCGACGGCGGCGTAGGCGCCGATGCCGACGACGAGTGCGAGCACGACGAGCACGAGCTCGGCGTTGCGTCGGCTGCGGTGCACGAAACCGGGGGCGACCGGCGGGACGGCGAGCGAGACCATCAGGACGTTCCGGTCGTGCTGTCTGTGTCGCTCTGGACGCGGGTGGCGAGCGTGTTGACGTACTTCTCCGCGTCGGCGCGGCTGCTCTGCGTCACTCCGTCGGCGACGGCGTCGGCGTCGAAGTCGGAGAGCTGGTCGACCTCGATGCCCGTGGACTCGTAGGGCTTGGCCAGGTCGATGCCGACGATCGTGGTCGGCAGGCCGCGGTAGATCATCACCTCGCCGTCCTGGACGCCGACGAAGAACTGCCGCTGCGACCAGGCCAGCGCGATGCCGGCGGCGGCCCAGAGCAGGCCGACGACCAGCACGACGATGAGGATGCGGCGGAGCCAGACGTTGCCGCGCGGCGGACGCGGGGCGTAGCGGGCGGCCTCCGGGTCGATCGGGTCGTCGGCGCGGGCCCCGGGGGGGATCTCGTCGTCACCGTCGATCACGGCGAGGGCCTCGAGCTCGCCGGTGTCACCGTTGCGGTGGCCCTTGAAGATCTTGCGGCGGCGCAGCTCGGCGGCAGCGCCGACCAGCTGCGGGATGTCGTCGTCCGGCTTCTCCTCGGTGACGTCAGCCACGACGCAGGTGACGTTGTCCGAGCTGCCGGCATCGAGGCTCGCGCGGACGAGCTCGACGGCCGCGTAGTCGGGCGTGCCGGTGCCGAGGATGTCGGCGATGCGCGGATCGGCGAGTGAGCCGCAGACGCCGTCGCTGCAGAACATCAGGCGGTCGCCGGGCTGCAGGGGTACGACGAAGAGGTCGGGCTCCGCCTCCCGCTGGCCGTCGATCGCGCGGAGGATGAGGTTCCGATTGGGGTGGTAGCGCGCCTCGTCGTCGGTGATCCGGCCTTCGTCGACGAGTGTCTGGACGAAGGTGTGGTCGTGGCTCAGCTGGCTGAGCTCGGTGCCGCGCAGCAGGTAGGCGCGGGAGTCACCGACGTGCCCGATCGCGAGGTGCTCGCCGTCGAAGAGACCGACGGTCGCGGTGGTGCTGGTGCTGGAGAGCGCCGGGTCGGTCTCGATCAGCTCCGAGATCCGGTCATGGGCACGGTGGATGGACCCGGCGACCAGGGCGATGAGGTCCTCGTCGGTGTGGTCGGGCGACGGCGGTGAGTCGAGGTTGCGGATCTGGCCCAGCGCGGTGCTGCTGGCGAGGTCGCCGCGGGCGGCGCCGCCGACACCGTCGCAGATGGCGAGCAGCCAGGGGCCGGCGTACCCGCTGTCCTGGTTGTCCTTGCGGATCCGGCCGACGTCACTGATGGCGGCGAACCTCAGATGGAGGGTCATCTCCTGAGCTCCAGCATGGTCTTGCCGATCCTCACCGGAGTGCCGATGGTCAAGGTGGTCGGCTGCGTGAGCCGGACCGTGCCGATGTAGGTGCCGTTGGTGGAGCCGAGGTCCTCGACGAACCACGTGTCGCCGTTGGTCGCGATGCGGGCGTGGCGAGTGGAGACGTAGTCGTCGTCCAGCCGGATCGCGGCGTCCGTGCCGCGGCCGATGAGGATCGGGGCCTCGGAGAGGTCGACGCGCTCGCCCTTGTTGCTGCCCTCGGTGACGAGGACGTACGTCGGCACACCGCGCTTGGGCGTGCGCTGCTTGGGCTGCTTGCGCGGCGCCGCAGCCCGGCCGTTGCGGGCGTCGACCCGGGCGCCGAAGAGATCGGAGCGCAACACGCTCACGGTGCTGAGCACGAAGATCCAGAGGATCGCGAGGAACGCGATCCGGATGAGGAAGAGGGTCAGTTCACTCACGGCTGCGGCTCCTCGATCACCCGGACGACCAACGCGGTCCGGCCGATCTTCACCTCGGTGCCGTCCTTCGCCAGCGAGCTCTGCATCCGCTGTCCGTCGACCAGCATGCCGTTGGTCGAGCCGAGGTCGTGGATCTCGATGCGCGGGATCGGGCCGGTGCCGCTCACGCGGAACTCGACGTGGCGCCGGCTCACGCCCGGGTCGTTGATCCGCAGGTCGGCCTCGGAGCCGCGGCCCACGACGATCGTGCTGTCCAGCGGGTGGCGGGTGCCGTTCACCTCGAGGACGGCATGGGCGCGGGTGAGACGCGTGTGGCTGGCGTCCCCCGTGACTTGGGCCTTGGCGGTGGACCGGATCCGGAATCGGCCGGTGGTGAGGTCGCCGGCGTCGCTGAAGTGGATCGCGACCGGGCCGGGGAAGACGTAGCCCTGGGCCTCGGCGTGTTCGTGGAGCTGCGTCGTGAGCTCCGACTCGAGCGCGGTGTCGAAGGGCTGGAGCCGGTCCAGGTCGGTGGTGGAGAGCTCGACGTGGAACTCGTTGGGCACGAGCTTGCGCTGGCGGGAGAGGACCTGGGCGTTGTTGTCGCACTCGCGCTGCAGGGCCGCGGCGATCTCGACGGGCTGCACGGCGCTCCGGAAGGCGCGCGCGAAGACGCCGGAGATCAGGGTCTCCAGTCGCTGCTCGAACCGCTGCAGTGCGCTCATGCCCCTCCTCTCTACTGCTCTCGTCCTGCCCTGCCGCGTGGACGCGCCAGAAGCCCGGCGTGGGGGCCCCGGGCTGCGCTCGATCGTAACGGGATCGCGTGAGGGCACCCGGGACCCTCGCCGGTTTGGGGCGCTGCTGTGCGCTCCGCTACTCTTCTTTCGCCCAGCTGCCTTGCGCTCGCGCGAGTGGCGGAACGGCAGACGCGCTGGCTTCAGGTGCCAGTGTCCGAAAGGGCGTGGGGGTTCAAATCCCCCCTCGCGCACTGCAGCTGGGTCGAAGGCCCCGGAGAGATCCGGGGCCTTCTTCGTTGAAGCGAGTCAGGCGCTCGACGAGGAGGGTGGTCGGCGCTGGCGGGCGCTGCGCACCTCGTCTCAGGCTGGCGACCTGTGACGCGGATCGGCGACTACGAGGCCTGGCTGTGCAGGGTGACCGCATAACCGTCGGGATCACGGAAGGTGAACATCGGTCCGAAGGGGCTCGGCGACGGCGGTGCGACGATGTCGACGCCGGCCCGAGCGAGCGCCTCGTGGGCCTGCTCGGCGTCATCGACCGCCAGCCAGAGCACCACGCCGGCACCGGCGAAGGGCTGGGCCGAGCGCGGGTCGAAACCGGGCAGCGGCTCTCGGACGGCGAACGGGATGGGCGAGGTCTCGAAGACGACGGCGTGGGGCGGAGCGGCCTGCGACCGCGTGAGGCCGAGGTGGGTCTCATAGAAGCTGGCTGACCGCTCGAGGTCGCTGACCTGGAGGGCGAGGAAGGAGGGTCCGTGGGCGTTCATGGTGTCTCCGTTGCTGATATAAGGATCCTGACATCGCTAGTCTGTGTCAGGATCCTGACATGACGCAAGACCCGGAGGCCCGGCCTCTCAACGAGAGCCTGGGTTACGTGCTGAAGCAGGCCCAGATGGCGCTCCATGCCGCGATGGATGCGGCGCTGCGCCCCGTGGGACTGACGCTGTCGCAGTACTCGGTGCTGGAGCTGCTCAGTCGCGCCCCGGGACAGAGCAACGCCCAGCTCGCGCGCGGGGCCTTCGTCACGGCCCAGTCGATGAACGAGGTGCTGCGCGGTCTCCAGGAACGTGGCCTGGTCGAGCGCCCGGCGAACGCGGTGAGTGGGCGGTCGCGCCCAGCCCACCTGACCCGGCAGGGAGAGGGGGTGCTCCGCGAGGCACACGAATCGTTGCGATCGATCGAGCACACCATGGACCAGATCGCCGCGGCGCCCGAGCATGACCAGCTGCTTCCCGGGCTGCGATCGATCATCACCGCCCTCGGCGGCCTGCAGCCGTTGGGCGGGCTGTGACGCTCACGCAGTGCGCTGCGGTGCGTCCTCGTCTGCCGGCGGCCCGTGACGGTGCCATCGGTTGGACAGCAGCGGTGACCCGCCCCACAGGAGCGCGAAGAACGCCAGCGCTCCTGCGAAGGCGGTGACGCCTGCCGTCGTACCGACGACGACGTCGAAGACGAGGAACAGCACGCCCGCGCTGGTGACGGCCGTGAGGACGAGCCCCGCCCGCGCGCACTGGTTGGCGGCCTCGACCAGCCAGTAGCGCGCCCGGTGTCGGAAGAGCACCCGGTGGAAGGCGGCCGGTGCGACGACGAGTGCCGTCGTGGCGATCGAGCCCGACAGCACCGTGAGATAGAGGCCGCGCTGGAAATCGGTCAGGTCCTCGAACCGCTGGCTGAACGGCAGCGTCAACAGGAAGCCGGTGAGGATCTGGACTCCGGTCTCGATCACCCTGATCTCCTGGAGCAGCTCGTTCCAGTTGCGGGTGAGGGTGTCCGGATCGGCCGGCCGTTCCTCCGCGTTCATGGCCCCACTGTGGCAGCGCCGCCCAACTCCGGGCAGCCGCGCCCGATGGGCGTCAGGGCTGGATGTTCTCCAGGTCGGCGAGCAGTTTGGGGTGGGTGGGTGCCCAACCGAGCACCTCGCGGGTACGGGTGCTGGTGGCGGGCTGATCGGTGGCGAAGATGACGCCGAGCGGGCCGAAGGACTCCGTCGGAAGGCCCTGCACCGGCACGCCCAGCCGGCGACCGATGACCGCCGCGATGTCGAGGACGCTGTCGCCCTCGTCGTCGACGGCCTGCCACGAGGTGCCGGGCTCGGCCTTCTCGAGCGCCAGGCGGAAGAGGCTGGCCGCGTCCGCGGCGTGGACGGCGGGCCAGCGCTGGGACCCGTCGCCGGGATAGCCGGAGACGCCGCTCTGCCGTGCGATCTCGGTGAGGAGCCCGGCGAAGCCGCCCTCGCCGTGGTGGTGGACGGTGCGCGGAAGGCGCACGGCGCTGGAGCGCACGCCCTGCTCGGCGAGGTCGAGGATCGCCTGCACGGTGCGACCGCGGCCCCCGACCGGGCCGTCGGTCGAGACCGGGTCGGCCTCGGTCGAGGGCCGGCCCGGGATCCACGGAGTTCCGGAGCAGACCACGAGCGGCTTCCCGGTCCCGGTCAGCTCCTCACCCAAGGCGAGCAGCGCGGCAGTCTCCTCGGCGATCGCGGTGTCGAGTGCTGCGGGGCTGCTGAAGTCGTTGGCGAAGGCGAGGTGGATGACGCCGTCGGCGCGTCGCGCTCCCTCGCGGATCGCCTTGAGGTCCGAGAGTGCTCCGCGGAGCGGCTCGGCCCCGACCTCCTCCAGCGCGGTGGCCGAGGCGTCGGAGCGGGCCAGGGCGAGGATGGTGTGGCCGTGGCTGAGGAGCTCGGCGACGACGGCGGAGCCGATCAGGCCGGTACCGCCGGTGATGAAGACCTGCATGGTTGTTCTCCCTGTCGACTGGTGATGGGACTGTTGTCCCATCACCGTAGCAGAGTGATGGGACAACAGTCCCATCACGTAGGATGAACACATGGGTCGCTGGGAGCCGGGTGCGCGGGAACGCCTCGTCGTCGCTGCCGTCGACCTCTTCACCGAGCAGGGGTACGACGACACGACGGTCGCCCAGATCGCAGAGCGCGCCGGTGTCACCAAGAGCACGTTCTTCCGGCACTTCCCCGACAAGCGCGAGGTCCTGGCAGCGGGTCAGGAGACGCTGAGCCGGCTGCTCGCCGACGGGATCGCCTCGGCGCCGTCCGGGGCGACGCCGCTGGAGTGCGTCGCAGCCGCGCTGCGTTCGGTCTCCGAGGCGTTCGGGGAGATGAACCGAGACCTCGGCCCGCGGATGAAGGCCGCCATCGCGGCCAATGCAGAACTGCGTGAGCGGGAGGCGCTCAAGAGCGTCGGCCTCTCCCTGGCGATGACGTCGGCGCTCCGCGAGCGGGGGATCGCCGAGGCGACCGCGCAGGTGGCCGCCGAGCTCGGCCTGCTCGCCTTCAAGCGCGGTTATGCCGAGTGGTCGGAGAGCACGGCCGACGAGCCGCTTGCGACCTACGCCTTCGCCGCGCTGGAGGAGCTCCGCGCCGCGAGCGCCGCGCTGGGCTGAACCGCGCCGCTACCGTGGAGGAATGACCCAGCGCCGCTGGTACTTCGTCCTGATGGGCTGCTGCCTCACCCTGATCGCGGTCGCCTGGATCTTCGTGAGGCTGTGGTCGCCCGAGGCGGCGGTGATCATGTCGGTCGTCGCGGCGGTGATCCCGCCGATCGCGGTGATCGTCGCCAACTGGTGACCGGCTTCCTGCGCGCGGTGATGGCTACCGTGGAGGCATGAGCGAACTCGTCGACCGCGTTATCACTGCCCTCCGTGCCGAGCACGACACCCTCGCCGCGCTCGTGGCGGAGCTCGACCCGACCAGCTGACCCGCCCGAGCGGCGCCTCGGAGTGGACCGTCGCCCAGGTCCTCTCGCACCTCGGCAGCGGTGCCGAGATCGGACGCGCGCCCATCGCCCGCGCGGCCGGTGAGGAGGTCGAGGCGGAGGACAATCAGGCGATCTGGGCCCGCTGGGATGCTGCGAGCCCGGGGGACCAGGCGACCGGATTCGTCGACTCCAACGCCCGCTGGCTGGCCACCGTCGAGGGCCTGAGCGCCGACCAGCGCAGCGACCTGGTCATCGACCTCGGCTTCCTTCCGGAGCCGGTCCCGCTCGTGAGCGCGGTGGGCCTGCGGCTCAACGAGGTCGCCAACCACTCGTGGGACGTCCGCGTCGCCCTCGACCCGGCCGCCGAGGTCAGCGAGGAGTCGGCGCAGGTCGTGGCCGAGCTCTTCCAGGGTCCGATCGCCTTCCTGCTCGGCCGGCTCGCGCAGGAGCGCCCCACGACGGAGCTCATCCTCGCGGTGCCCGCCATCGGGGCGACGCTGACGGTCGGCGACGAGGTCTCGGTCGGGGACGACGTACCGGCTCCGCGGGCGACGCTCGAGGGACCGGCCGGCGCCTTCGTCCGTCTGCTCAACGGCCGCCTCAAGGAGCCGTACGTCGACGGCGTCGCCGTCGCCGGGGCGACCACCCTCGACGACCTCCGGAAGACCTTCCCCGGCTTCTGAGGAGTCCCACACCGGGTGGTCGGCCGGTCCGGCCGCCTGCCCGGGTTCGACGAAGCCTGCCCAACGGGCTCGGTCCGCTGTAATCTTTCCGCGCTGGCGAGTGGATCGGGAGCTTCTCGTCTCGGAGGGAGGTGCGTTGTGGTGCAGGACCTTTTCGACGCCCTCATCCAGGCGACAGGTGAGGCTGTCTGGGACCTCGACGTCGCCAGCGGGCATCTCGCCTGGTACAACTCCGCCTACAGCTCGACCCTCGGCATCGACGAGCTGATGAGCTCCACCGACACCGACCTCTGGGCCCGGCGTCTCCACCCTGAGGACCGCGACCGTGTCGTGACGAGCCTCGACGAGGCCTGTGTCGGCACGAGCACCAGCTGGGCCGAGGAGTACCGCCTGCAGCGGGACGACGGCACCTACGCCGTCGTCGCCGACCGGGCGACGGTGCTGATGGGCCAGGACGGCAGGCCGGTCCGGATGGTCGGGACCATCCGCGACGTCAGCGAGGAGCGCGCCGTCGAGGAGCGGCTGCGTCACGCCGCCTCGCATGACGCGCTCACCGGCCTCTCCAACCGCACCCTGTTCTACTCCGAGATCGAGGTCGCGATCACCGCGGCGGCGCAGGACGGCCGGCAGGTCGCCGTACTCCACCTCGACCTGGACCGCTTCAAGATCGTCAATGACGGCTTCGGGCATCCGTACGGCGACCAGGTGCTGCAGTCCGTCGCGGCAAGGCTCCGGGCGCTGGTCTGCGCCGACGACGTCGTGGCGCGCCTCGGCGGCGACGAGTTCGTCATCCTCGTTCCATTCGTGAGTTCGGCCAGCGACATCGAGGAGATGGCGCAGCGACTCGTCGACTCCTTCACCGAGCCGTTCGTCGTCGAGGGCCGCCGGATCCACCTCACCGGCAGTATCGGTGTCGCGCTCTATCCCGAGCACGGGAACACCGGGCCGGCACTGATCGACAACGCAGACGTCGCGATGTACTACGCCAAAGCCGCCGGCCGCAGTGCCTTCCGGAGCTTCACGCCCCAGATGGCCGAGGAGACACAGCTCCGGATCGAGATCGAGACGCTGCTGCGTGGCGCCGCCGAGGCGGGGGAGCTCTCCCTCGCCTACCAGCCCAAGCTCGATCTCCGCAGCGACCGGGTCATCGGCTGCGAGGCCCTCCTGCGCTGGGACAGCCCCCAGCTCGGGCGGATCGGGCCGGTCGACTTCATCCCGATCGCCGAGGACTCCGGTCTGATCGTGCCGATCGGCGAGTGGGTGCTGGAGGAGGCCTGCCGTCAGGGCCGCGCATGGCTCGATGCCGGACTGCCCGAGCTGACGATGGCGGTCAACGTCTCGGCCGCCCAGCTGCTCCAGCCGGATCCGCTGGCGTGGGTCTCCTCGACCCTCGAGCGCACCGGCTTCCCGGCCGAGCTCCTCGAGCTCGAGCTCACCGAGACCGAGCTCGCCCAGGACATCGAGACCACGATCGCGGTGGTCGGCGAGATCCGGAAGCTCGGCGTCACGGTGTCGATCGACGACTTCGGCACCGGCTACTCCAGCCTCGACTACCTGCGCCGCTTCGACATCACCGCGCTCAAGATCGACCGCTCGTTCATCAACGGGATGCTGCACGAGGCCGGCGACGCCGCCATCGTCCGCGCTGCTGTCGCAGTCGGTCATGCGCTCGGCCTCCGGGTCGTCGCCGAGGGTGTCGAGACGGCGGAGGAGCTCGAGCTGCTGCGGCTCCTCCAGTGCGACCACGTGCAGGGCTACCTGATCGGTCACCCCGTGCCGGCCGATGCCTTCGTCGCCGCGCTGGTGGGTGCTCGCTAGGCACTCGCTAGCCTCGAGGTCATGCAGACGCGCACTCTCGGCAGGACCGGCCGTCCGGTCTCGGTCATCGGCCTCGGAACCTGGCAGCTCAGCGGCTCCGACTGGGGCGACGTGGACGAGAAGGACGCGCTGGCGCTGTTGCAGGCGTCGTACGACGCCGGCGTCACCTTCTTCGACACCGCCGACGTCTACGGGGACGGCCGCTCGGAGTCCCTCGTCGGCACGTGGCTGCGCCACAACCCCGAGTCGGGGGTCACCGTTGCCACCAAGATGGGCCGTCGCGTCGAGCAGATCCCGGCCAACTACGTGCTCGACAACTTCCGCGAGTGGAACGACCGCTCGCGTCGCAACCTCGGTGTCGACACCCTCGACCTCGTCCAGCTGCACTGCCCGCCTTCGGCCGTCTATGGCGACGACGAGGTCTTCGACGCGCTCGACACCCTCGTCGACGAGGGGCGGATCGCTGCCTATGGCGTCTCGGTGGAGACGGTGGACGAGGCGCTCACCGCGATCAAGCGGCCCGGCGTGGCGACCGTCCAGATCATCCTCAACGCCTTCCGCCTCAAGCCGCTCGACGAGGTCCTGCCGGCGGCCGCCCAGGCGGGTGTGGGCATCATCGCGCGCGTCCCGCTGGCGAGCGGCCTGCTGTCGGGCCGCTACAGCCTGGACACCGAGTTCCCCGAGAACGACCACCGCACCTACAACCGCCACGGCGAGGCCTTCGATGTCGGCGAGACCTTCTCCGGCGTTGACTACGCGACCGGTGTCCAGGCGGCCGGCGAGTTCACGGCGCTGGTCAAGGAGACGGTCCCTGACGCGACCCCCGCGCAGGCCGCGCTCGCGTGGATCGCCTCGCTGCCCGAGGTCTCGACCGTCATCCCCGGCGCCCGCAACCCGGAGCAGGCCCGCGCCAACGCCGCCGCGAGCGAGGTCGTGCTTCCGGCCGACTTCGACGCCGCCGTGCGGCGTCTCTACGACACCCATCTCCGCGCGTCGGTCCACCCACGCTGGTAGGCGGTCACGCCGTCAGGTGGTGGACGTAGCACCAGCGCCAGTCCTCGCCCGGCTCGGCGGATTCCATGACCGGGTGACCGGTCTCGTGGAAGTGTCGGGTGGCGTGCTGGGCGGGTGAGGAGTCGCAGCAGCCGACGTGGCCGCACGCGAGGCACTGCCGCAGCGCGACCCAACGCGTCCCCTCGCGGACGCAGTCGGGGCACTCGGTCCTGCCTGAGGTGTCGACGGCGTCGTAGCGCTCGAGGTCCGCGCAGAGCTCACCGGCCGGGCGCCGCTGCTGGTTGACCGCACCGATCCGCACCCTGTCCTCCTCGACCACGTCGAGCATCGACTCCTCGACGTCCAGCATCTGCAGCACGTCGGCGACCACGTCGGCCGGCACGGTGCCGCCCGAGCGGATCTCCAGCACCCGGGCGCGCTCGGCCTCGATCATCGCAAAACGCGCCCGCGAGTAGAGCTCGCTCGGCGCCTCGTCGCCGATGTTGGTGCTGAGCCGCTCCCAGGCGGAGAAGTTCCGTTGGTCGACGCGCTCACGCACCGTCTCGATGATGCCGTGGGGGTCGTCGTACTCGAGCTTCTCGAGAGCGGCGAAGCCGGCCTTGCTCGCCTGCTGCAGCAGGGTCGCGCGCGCGAGGGCGTCGTCGAGCGGATCCGGTGACGGCACCTTGAGCCAACGGGCCACCAGCGGCAGCGTCATGCCCTGCACGAAGAGCGTGCCGGCCACCACGCTGAACGCGACGAGCAGCAGGATCTCGCGGTGTGTGGTGTCGAGCGGAAGGAGGTACGCCGCCGCCAGGGTCACCACGCCCCGCATGCCCGACCAGCCGAGGATGAACGTGTAGGTCCACGGCGGAGTGCGTCCGAGGTCGGGATCGGGTGTGGGCCGGATCAGTAGGTAGCGCGTGACGAAGACCCAGACCATCCGCACGACGATGACCGTCACGAGCGTCGCGCCGCAGATGAGGACGATGCGGCTCCAGGCGAGCTCGCTCTTGCCGACCGCGGCGATGAGCTGCCGGGCCTGGAGGCCGATGAGCAGGAAGACGGCGTTCTCCAGCAGGAACGCGATCGTGCGCCAGTTCATCCGCTCGGCGATCCGCGACTGCGCCGACTGCAGCACGGGCGCCCGGTGGCCCAGGAGGAGCCCGGCGATGACCACGGCGAGGACACCGGAGGCCTCGACCTTCTCGGCCGCGACGTAGGCCGCGAACGGGACGATCAGCGAGAGGCCGGTGTCGAAGACCGGGTCGGTCACGTGCTTGCGGACGTAGCCGACGAGGAGGTAACCGGCAATGCCGATCAGGACCCCGCCACCGGCCGCGCGGAGGAAGTCGAGGCCGACGTGCCAGGCCTCGACGCCGCCGGCGAGGGCGAGAATCGCGGTCCGCAGCGAAACCAGGGCGGTCGCGTCGTTGAGCAGCGACTCACCCTCGAGGATCGTGACGATCCGGCGCGGCAACCCGATGGTCCTCGCCACCGCAGTCGCCGCCACGGCGTCCGGTGGCGCCACGACCGCCCCGATGGCGAAGGAGGCGGCCCAGGTGGCGCCGGGCAGGAGCGCATGCACCACGACGCCGACCCCGCCGACCGTCGCCACCACCAGGCCCACGGAGAGGAGCAGGATGACGCGCCGGTTGGCGTTGAAGTCCACGAGCGAGGTCGAGATGGCGGTGGCATAGAGCAGCGGCGGCAGCAGGCCGAAGAGGACGACGTCGGGCTCGAGCTGGACCTCCGGGAAGGCGGGGATGTAGGAGACCGCGACACCGCCGACGATCAGCACGAGCGGTGCCGGTGCCTTGAAGCGGTCGGCGATCGCCGTGACCGCCAGGACCGCCACCGCGAGCGCGACGAGCATCAGGGTGATGTGCACCGTCGGTCAGCTCCCCAGCACGTCCACGACCACGAGTGCGACATCGTCGTCGCTGGTACCGAAGCCGCGCAGCAGGTCGTCGGCCGCGGCCTCGACCGGGAGATCGGCGGCTGACGCGGCTGCCTCGGCGACCCGCCCGAAGCTCACGTCGAGGTCCTCCTCGCGACGCTCGATCAGGCCGTCCGTCATCAGCAGCAGGCGGTCTCCGGGCTCGAGGGGCACCACTTGGTCGGCGTACGGCGGCTCGCTGAGGAAGCCGAGCAGGCGGCCGTGGCCCCCGACGAACGAGGCGGCGCCACGACGCACCAGGATCGGCGTGGGGTGACCGGCGTTGACGATCCGGATGCTGCTGCGGTCCGGTGCGATCAACCCGATGCAGGAGGTGGCGATCACCTCGGGGTCGTTGCGCAGCAGGACCCGGTTGAGCCGGTCCGCGAGGGCCGCCGGCCCGTAGCCGTCGTAGGCGTAGGCGCGCAGCGAGTAGCGCAGCTCGGCCATCACGACCGCCGCTTCGAGCGAGTGGCCCTGCACGTCGCCGATGACGACCATGAGGCCGTCCTCGACCTCGAACGCGTCGAAGAAGTCGCCGCCGACCTCGGCATGCTGCTGGGAGGCGCGATAGCGGGCGGCGATCTCCAGGCCGTCCGGGCGGGGGAGGACGATCGGCAGCAGGCTGCGCTGGAGCATCATCGCCGTCTGGTGCTCACGCGCCAGGGTCTCGAGGTTCTCCAGGGCCACGACGGTGAACTGCGAGAGGCGCTCGAGCAGGAAGTCGTCGTTGGCCTGCATCTCCGAGACGGGCACCGCCACGAAGCCGCACCGGCTGCCCGCGCGCTGCATCGGCCAGACGCGCCACTGGGCGGTGCTCGGCCCCGGCAGCACCCGACGCCAGCTGTCGTCGTCGAGGCGCACGGTCCCCTCGCTGGTCAGCAGGTCCAGCAGGCCGAAGTCGCGCTCGTCGAGAGGCGTGGTCGTCACGTCGCCGCCGCCGGGGGAGGCGGCGGAGCGCATCGCGCTCTGCTCGTCCGCGAGTACGGCGACGGCGGGCCCGTCGAAGACCTCACCCGCTGCCCGGGCGACCGCCTCGGTCAGGCGCGCGACCGTGGCGGCGACACTGAGCCGGACCGCGGCGCGGTTGAGGGCGCTCAGCCGGCCGGCGAGCTCCTCGGCATCGCGGCGTGCTCCTGAGGACCGGAGCAGGGTCCGGATCGTCGAGAGCAGCTCCTGCGGGTCGACGGGGTCGACGAGGTAGGCGTCGGCGCCGACGTCGAGGCCGGCCACCCGGTCGAGGGTCTCCATCGCCACGGCCGACACGTGGACGACGGGCAGCGACGCCCGGCTCGGGTCAGCCCGCAGCGTCCGCGTGATGTCGAGCCCGCTGCCGTCGGGCAGGTGCACGTCGAGCACGGCGAGGTCGACCGGCTGCTCCGAGAGCACGCGCAGCGCACCCGCGACGGTGTCGGCCTCGATCACCCGGTAGCCCGAGCGCCGGAGCCAGCTCCCGAGCACGTAGCGCTTGGCGGGGGTGTCATCGCAGACGAGGACCAGGGGGAGCCGGTCAGGCACCGTCGCCTCCCACCCCCGCGATCGGCAGCCGGAGCCGGAAGCGGCTGCCGACGCCCACGGAGCTCTCGAGCTCGATCCTCCCGCCCAGGGTCGTCGCGACGAGCTGCGCGAAGGGCAGCCCGAGGCCGGTGCCGCGCGCGGTCGCGTGCAGTGGGGAGGCCGCCTGGTAGAACTCCTCGAAGATCCGGTCCCGCTCTTCGGGGGCGATGCCGACGCCGGTGTCGGAGACGCTCAGCTCCACGTACTCCCCGTCACGAGCCGCGGTCAGCGTGATCGAGCCGCTGTCGGTGAACTTCGCGGCGTTGCTCAGCAGGTTGCGCAGGATGTGGCGGAGCAGTTCCTGGTCGGTGGTCAGGAGATCGACGCCGTCGATCTCCGTCGACATCGTCACGCCGGGCCGGAGGATCGGCTCGATCACGCCGCGAAGCTCGTCGAAGAGCGGTTCGAGCTCCACCTCACCCAAGGTGGGCACGAGCCGGCCGGACTCGGCCTTCGCGAGGTCGAGCAACTCCTCGACCAGGCGCAGCAGGTCGTTGGCGCTCGCCCGGATGTAGCGCACCGGCTCGGTGTGCTCGTCGGGCAGCGGGTGCACCTGGTGCGGGTCGAGGAGCAGCCCGGTCAGCCCGAGGATCGAGTTGACCGGCGTGCGGAGCTCGTGGCTGATGCTGCGCAGGAAGCGGCTCTTGGCCTCGCTCGCCTCGCGCAGCTGGAGGTTCTTGTCGTCGATCTCGGCGTAGAGCGCCACGACGCCCTGGTTGGTCCGCTCCATCTCCTCGGAGAGCTCGGTGTAGAGCGCCATCACGCCGCGGTTGGTCTCCTCGAGCTCACGGTTGACCGACGCCAGGGCATCGGCCTGTCGGCGTACCTCCTCGAGAGTGGCGATCAGGTCGCGGTTCTGCTGGCGGAGCTCGTCGGAGGCGGTCGAGGCGTGCCGCACGAGCAGCTTGTCGGCGAGTTCGCCCAACTCGCTCTCCGTCGGCTTCATCCGCCCCAACCCCTTCTCCAGTCGTACGTCGACACCCTCTCCTCCGCGCAGGGGACTGCGCACCTCCTCGACCCCGTCGACGAGACGGGCGGCGGCCCTCAGTGCGGCCTCCCACTGCGGCGGGACGGCCGGGGCACTGATCGCAATGACGAGGATTCCGGTGCCTTCGACGGTCAGGCAGAGCTGACCCTGCCCGGTCGCGACCACCTCGCGGCCGAGCTCGCTGATGGCGGTCGCCACGCGGAGTGCGTCGAGGCGGTCCATGCCGAGCCCCTCGCCGCAGTCGCGGCCGAGGGCGCGGGCGAGGAAGAGGTCCTCCTCGGTGGCGAGCGTGAGCTCCGCCAGGATGGTTGAGTTCATGATCGACCCATCTCCACGACCAGCACGCTGGCGTCGTCACGGCGGGTGGCCGCGGCACGCATCACGGTGGCACACAGGACGCCCGGTTCGTGGCCAAGCGCGCCGGGGAGGTCGTCGAAGCTCCACTGCTGGCGGATGCCGTCGCTGTGCAGGACTGCGGTCGAACGGCCCGTGAGGGGGACGGCCAGCTCGCGCAGGCGTGGCATCCGGTGGCCGACGATGCCGGGCTGGGACGGCAGCGTGCGGGAGTCTGCACCGAAGAGCCTGGTGACCACGTTGCCGACGCCTGCGTGGGTGACGGTGCGAGTGGCGTCGTCGTACCGCAGGAGGGAGATCGCCGCACCGCGCGTGCTGCCGAGGGCGGCATGCATCCGCTCGAGCAGTGCTCCCGGTGACGTGAGCTCGGACTCGAGCATCAGCTCCGCGGCCCGTCGTGACGCGTCCGCCGCCAGTGGCCCGTGGCCCAGGCCGTCGGAGAGCATGCCGATCAGGCCGCCCGGGAAGTCCCGGTAGACGGCGATGTCGCCGCACGCGCCCTCGCCGCCCAGGGGGCGGGTGAGGGTGTCCGCCCTGACGGCGACCGTTCCCGCGACCGGAGACGTCGGCGGTGCGGTGCCCGCCAGGACGGCCTCCGCGATCGTGCCGACCGCGGGCACGGAGAAGACGTCGAAGCGGTTCGAGAGCCGCACGCACGCTCCCAGCCCGATGCCGAGGGTCCCGCGCGTGGAGGCGCCGTCGGAGATGAGGGCGTCGATGTTGCGGCTCCCGGGCCCCGAGTCGATCGCGAGGATACGTAGGCCCTCGGTGGTGCCGTGCGGGCTGCGGAGCACGAGCTCGCCGCCGCCGGCGTGCTTCCTCAGGTTGGTGGCCAGCTCGGTCACCACGATCCCGACCTCGCCGACCCGCGACTCGTCGAAGCGGAGCTGGTTGGCAAGGGCGGTCGCGGCCCGGCGTACGGAGGCCACGGCCGCGTCGTCCTCGACACGCCACCACACGTCGTCGGCGACGCGCGCGGGAGGGAACACCCTCATCGCCGCCATTTGATGACCCGGACACGGGTGCCCTCACCGGGCGCCGTGTCGAGCTCGAACTCGTCGACGAGCCGTTTGGCGCCGGAGAGGCCGAGGCCCATCCCGCTGCCGCTCGTCCAGCCGTCGGTGAGGGCCAGGTCGACGTCGTCGATGCCCGGGCCCTTGTCGGCGAAGATGACCTCGACACCGGTGAGGTCGCCCCGCTCGACGATCTGAACGGTGGCCTCGCCGCCACCGCCGTAGACCAAGGTGTTGCGGGCGAGCTCGCTCGTGGCGGTCACCAGCTTCGTCTGGTCGACGAGGGACAGCTTGGCCGCCAGCGACAGGTCTCGGACGAGCTGTCGCACCCGGACCACGTCGGAGTCGGCCCCGATGTCGACGACGTTGACGCCGTCAGTCGCCGGCGTTGTCATCCGACTCGACCGTGCCGGTGTCATCCGCCTCGTCCAGGCGGCTCCGGAGGAGTCGCAGGCCGCGGTCGACGTCGAGGGCCGTCCGCACCCCGCTGAGGGTGAGGCCGAGCTCGACGAGCGTGATCGCGACAGCCGGCTGCATGCCGACCACCACCGTCTCGGCGTCGAGGACCCGGGAGACGGCGGCCGTGGTCGAGATCATCCGGCCGATGAAGCTGTCGACGATCTCGAGTGCGGAGATGTCGATGAGGACGCCCTTCGCGCCCGTGTCGACGATCTTCTGGCTGAGGTCGTCCTGCAGCGTGAGGGCGATGTGGTCCTGGAGATCGACCTGGATCGAGACCAGAAGGACGTCGCCGATGCGGAGGACCGGGATGCGGTCCATCAGGCCCTGCTGACGACGTCGAGGCCCGACCGACGCATGGCGAGGAGCATGGCGTCCGCGAGGCTCGCCTTGGTGTGGATGTCACCGAACTCGATGCCGAGCGCGACGACGGTCTGGGCGATCTGCGGGCGGATGCCCGAGACGATGCACTCGGCACCGAGGAGGCGGGCGGCCTGCACGGTCTTGAGCAGGTGCTGGGCGACCTGCGTGTCGACGGCGGCGACACCGGTGATGTCGATGATCGCGTGCTCGGAGCCGGTCTCGACGAGTGCCTGGAGGAGCGCCTCCATGACGACCTGCGTGCGCGCGGAGTCGAGGGTGCCGACGAGCGGCAGGGCGACGATGCCGTCCCACAGCTTCACGACGGGGGTGGAGAGCTCCAGGAGCGTCTCGGTCTGCTGCGCGATGACGGTCTCACGGGCGGACGCGTAGGTCTCGAGCATGTAGAGCCCGAGGTCGTCCATCACCAGCGACAGCTGGGCGAAGGCGCGGTAGCCCTCGGCGTCACCGGTGCGCTCGAGCAGCTCGAGCACGGCGGTCTTGAGCGCGAAGATGCTGGTCACGGCCTCCGTGGGGGAGAAGCCCTGACGACCACGGGTGCGGCCCAGGTCGGCGAGCAGCGCGCGCAGGCTGTCGAAGCTCTCGCCGCGTACGCCGGCGGCCGACTGGTCGGACCCTCCGGCGACGAGGCCGTCGAAGATCTCACGGATGTCGTGGGCCGATTCGGATACGGTCATCCGACCGGTCAGATTGCGCTCGACGACGGCTGCCCAGGACTGCAGCAGTTCCTCACGGTTGTCGACCAGCAGGCGGACCCAGGTGTTGCTCTCTGTTGCCACGGTGCTCCGTCCCTCAGTGCGTGTGCCCGGCCGTGCGTCGGCCGCTCGTCATCATGGCAGACCGTCATAGGCCCATGTAGCGGCCCGGGCGGTGGTTGAACGCCAGCACGATGTTGAGCAGCGCCGCCCCGAGCGCCGACCACAGCACCACCCCCGGTTCCAGGACCAGGAAGGACGCGAGCAGGACCAGGGCGTCGAGCGACATCATCACGTAGCCCGCCCGCATCCCGGCCTTCTCCTGCAGGATCACCGCCACCACGCTGAAGCCACCGATGCTCGAGTTGTGCCGGACCAGCGCGAGCACGCCCATGCCCGTGAGGATCGCCCCGGCGAGGACGCCGTAGCTCCGGTCGAGGTGGTCCAGGCCGAGTACGTCGCCCTGCCATCCCGTGGCCAGCGAGACGGCGACCACGCTCAGTGCCGAGCGGATCGCGAAGTCGGCGCCCTTCTGGAGGAAGGCGACCACGACGAACGGCAGGTTGATCAGCGCGAACACGAGCTGGAAGTTCCAGTTCGCCGCGTACGAGATGAGCAGGCTCAGGCCCGCGGTGCCACCGGTCACCGCCCCGGTGACGTGGATCAGGTAGAGGCCGAGGCTGGTCAGGAAGATGCCGATCGCGAGGCCGAGCAGGTCCTCGAGGACCCCGTGCGGCGGCGGCTCCGCGCGCAGGTCGACGCCCTCGTCCATCGCCATACCCACGATGGTTCCAGCAGTGTGTTTCCTTCGCGAATCCCAGACAGTAGATTGCCCACTGACTCACTGGACTATTACATGGTGGGAGGTGGCAACGTGGCCGCCACGAGCGTTGCCCTCTTCTCCTCCGACGCGCCGCTGCGCCTGTCCCATGGGACCGACCTGGCACCCGTCGAGGTGTCCTACGCGACGTACGGGACGCTCACCGAGGCCCGCGACAACGCCGTCTTCATCGCCCACGCCCTGACGGGCGACGCCCACGCCGAGGAGTGGTGGCCGACCATGGTCGGGCCCGGACGGCCCGTTGACACCGACCGCTTCTTCGTCATCTGCCCCAACCTGCTCGGCGGCTGCCGCGGCACGACCGGGCCCTCCTCGACCAACCCCTCGACGGGCCTTCCGTGGGGACTCGACTTCCCGCTCATCTCCATGCGTGATGTGGTCATGGTCCACCGCGCGCTCCTCGAGCATCTGGGCGTCGAGCGGCTGCACGGGGCGGTCGGCGGCTCGCTCGGTGGGATGCAGCTCCTGCAGTGGGCGTCGGATGCTCCGGGTCAGATCGGCCGGGCCGTGCTGGTCGCGGCCAGCGCGCGGCTCAGCGCCCAGAACATCGCGCTCTCCCACGTCGCCCGGCAGGCGATCCTGCGCGACCCGGTCAACGGGCTAGCCGTCGCCCGGATGCTCGCTCACATCACCTACGTCTCCGAGCAGGGGCTCGAGGAGAAGTTCGGCCGCTCCCGCCGTCCGGGATCGTCCCCCGGGCTGGGCGTCGAGTTCGAGGTCGAGAGCTACCTCGACCACCAAGGGTCGACCTTCATCGACCGCTTCGACCGCCTCTCCTACCTCTACCTCACCCGGCTGCTCGACCACTTCGACCCGTTCGCCGACCCGGGCTTCGCCGCCCGCATCCTCGCCGCCGCGTCGCCGACGCGGTTCCAGCTGATCTCCTTCGACTCCGACTGGCGCTTCCCGACCGCCCACTCTGAGCTGATCGAGAAGCAGCTCCGCTCCGCCGGTGTCGACGTGGAGCGGCACGAGGTGCACTCGACCTGGGGACACGACTCGTTCCTGCTCGACCCGCCCGGCTACCTCGACCTCGTCCGCACGTTCCTGGGAGAACCCGTTGTCTGACCCGTCCGTCCCCTCCGACCACGTCTACGGCTTCCACACCCGCGCCATCCACGCGGGCAACATCCCGGACGCCGTGAGCGGTGCGCGGGCACTGCCGATCTACCAGTCGGCGGCCTTCGTCTTCGACGACACCGCGGATGCGGCCGCGCGGTTCGCGCTGCAGAAGTACGGCAACATCTTTCTACTCCCGCGTCGGCAACCCGACCGTCGCCTCCTTCGAGGAGCGGATCGCCTCGCTCGAGGGCGGCATCGGCGCCGTCGCCACGGCCTCGGGGCTGGGCGCCGAGTTCGTCACCTTCGCCTCGCTCGCCGGCGCGGGCGACCACATCGTCGCCTCCGCACAGCTGTACGGCGGCACCGTCACCCAGCTCGACGTGACACTGCGGCGCTTCGGGGTGGAGACGACCTTCGTCTCCTCGACCGATCCGGAGGGCTACGCCGCCGCGATCCGCCCGAACACGAAGCTGCTCTTCGCCGAGACGGTCGCGAACCCGTCCGGAGAGATCGCCGACATCGAGGGGCTGGCGGAGGTCGCCCATGCCCACGGAGTGCCGCTGGTCATCGACTCGACCATCCCGACGCCGTACCTCAACCGCCCGATCGAGTGGGGCGCCGACATCGTCGTCCACTCCGCCACGAAGTTCCTCGGTGGGCACGGCACGACGCTGGGCGGTGTCGTGGTCGAGTCGGGGCGGTTCACCTATGCGCCGGAGCGCTTCCCGCTCTTCCACGAGCCGGTCGAGCACTACGGCGGTCTCTCGTGGTGGGGCAACTTCGGCGAGTACGCGTTCCTCACCCGGCTGCGTGCCGAGCACCTGCGCAACGTGGGCGCGACCCTCTCACCGCAGAGCGCGTGGCAGCTGGCCCTCGGTGTCGAGACCCTGCCCCTGCGCGTGCAGCGTCATGTGGAGAACGCGCGTGTCGTCGCCGAGTGGCTCGCTGCCGACGACCGGATCGAGTTCGTCAACTGGGCCGGGCTTTCCTCGCATCCGCACCACTCGCGTGCTCTCAAATACCTGCCGAAGGGCCCCGGCTCGGTCTTCAGCTTCGGGATCCGTGGTGGTCGTGCCGCGGGTGAGCGGTTCATCGAGTCGGTGGAGCTCGCCAGTCATCTGGCCAACATCGGTGACGCCAAGACTCTGGTCATCCATCCCGCGTCGACCACGCACCGCCAGCTCAGCGAGTCGCGTCTGGCCGAGGCGGGCGTCGGAGCCGGGCTGGTGCGGATCAGCGTCGGCATCGAGGACGCTGATGACCTCCTCTTCGACCTGGACCAGGCGCTGGCCGCCGCGACCAAGGAGGGCTGATGGGCATCCCGCAGATCGAGCACGAGCCGACCGCCAAGGAGCGGCTGGGCCTCCTGCGCGCCGCCCAATCGATCGCCATCGTGGGCTTCTCGCCGAACACCGCGCGGTCGAGTTACTACGTGGCGACGTACCTCGTGCAGGACACCGACTACACGCTCTACTTCATCAATCCCAACGCCGCCGGGCAGTCGGTGCTCGGCCTGCCCGTCTACGCCTCGCTGCAGGACCTGCCCGAGGTGCCCGACGTGGTCGACGTCTTCCGCCGGACCTCGGACCTGCCGGGCGTCGTGGACGAGGTGATCGCACTGGGCAGTCCGGTCGTGTGGTTCCAGCTCGGGCTCGTCCACGACGAGGCCGCCGCCACGGCCCGTGCCGCCGGGATCACCGTCGTGCAGAACCGTTGTCTCAAGATCGAGCACGCGAGGTTCCACGGAGGGCTCCATCTTGCCGGCTTCGACACCGGGCGGATCACGTCCCGCAAGGCCGCTCGTTGAGACACTGGTTCTAGTCTAGTTAATCGGTCTACTATCTCGATTATCCGCGAACCCCCTGACCTCAGGAGTGCTCCATGAGCATCGATGCAACGACGCAGCTCAACGATGTCGACCTCGCCGCAGTCGGCGGCCTCGTCGAGGCCATCCAGGCCGATCCCGCGAAGGCCCACACCACGTGGGCCGCCCACGTGAACTGGAAGGGCGGGTTCGCCTCCGAGGCGAAGATCCGCTCCTTCGAGCCCACGCAGTCCGACGAGCCGGCAGGGCTGGGTGGCGGTGACACGGCCCCCAACCCGGTGGAGCAACTGCTGGGCGCTCTCGGCAACTGCCTCGCCGTCGGCTACGCCGCCAACGCGACCGTCGCGGGCCTCAAGCTGGACGACGTCCGCATCGACCTCAAGGGCGACGTCGACCTCACCGTCTTCCTCGGGCTCGGTGAGGGCCACGCCGGTTTCGACGCCATCGACGCCCAGGTGACCCTCGTCTCCGACGCTCCGCGCGAGGAGCTCGAGGCGCTTCACGCCAAGGTGCTCGCGAGCTCGCCCGTCGGCCACACCCTGCAGAGCGCCGTCCCGGTCAACATCTCGTTGGCCTGATCCGCGATCCACCCGACCACCCCACCGAAAACGAGAGAGATCACCATGACCCAGACCGCCACACCCGTCGACAACGGCGTCAACGTCGAGGCGCTGCTCGGCGCCCGCGCCGCCCTGCAGGAGACCCCGGCCGCCGCTCAGTTCACCTGGCGCGCCACCAACACGTGGGTGAAGGGCACCCACTCGAAGAGCAAGGTCGAGGGCTTCTTCGGCCTCGGCGAGGAGCAGGAGGCAGAGCGCTCCTTCGAGTACGACGGCGATCACCCGCCCCAGTTCGCCGCCGAGAACAACGGCGCCACGCCGGTCGAGACGCTCCTCGTCGCCCTCGGGGGCTGCCTCACGGCCGGTGTCGCCGCGGTGGCGCAGCAGCGCGGCATCCAGCTCAACTCGGTGACGGCGACGATCGAGGGCGACCACGACATCCGCGGCATCCTCGGGGCCGACCCCGACGTCCGCAACGGCTTCAACGAGATCCGGGTCAACTACTCCATCGACGCCGACGCGAGCCCCGAGGACATCCAGGCGCTCGTCGCCCAGTCGCAGAAGCGGTCGGCCGTCTTCGACGCACTGACCAACCCGACTGCGGTCACCGTCTCGGTGTCGTGACCGCGCCGACGGCGAGCCGCCGGACCACCACGATGGTCGTCGGTGGGGGTCACAGCGGGCTGGCCGTCAGCCACCACCTGACCGCGCAGGGGATAGACCACGTCGTCCTCGAGCGCGGTCAGGTGGCCCACTCGTGGCGCACCCAGCGGTGGGACTCGCTCCGACTGCTCACGCCCAACTGGATGACCCGCCTCCCCGGCCACGCTTATGTGGGGCCGGATCGCGACGGCTTCATGACCGCTGCCGAGGTGGCCGACTTCGTCTGTGACTACGCCAGCGTCTCCGGCGCGCCGGTGCAGGCGGAGACCGCCGTACGCCGGGTCGCGCCCGTGTCTGGCGGTTTCGCCGTCGAGACCTCCCAGGGCCCATGGTCGGCACGGACGGTCGTCCTCGCCTCCGGCTCCGTGCGTGGTGTGGTCCCCGCGGTGGCCGACGGGCTGCCCGAGGGCGTGGTCTCGTTGCACGCCGTCGACTACCGCAACCCGTCGCAGCTGCCCGAAGGCGGTGTGCTCGTCGTGGGCGCGGCGGCCAGCGGCGTGCAGATCGCCGCCGAACTGCAGCGCTCCGGCCGCCAGGTGACCCTCGCGGTCGGTGAGCATGTGCGCGCCGTCCGCCGCTATCGCGACCGCGACCTCTTCGCGTGGATCGACGAGATCGGACTCCTCGACGAACGCTGGGACGAGGTCGACGACGTCGTCCGTGCCCGCAGGCTGCCGTCCTTCCAGCTGGTCGGAGGCTCGGGCGACCTGGACCTCAACGCCCTGCAGTCCTTGGGCGTCCGCCTCGTGGGCAAGCTCGCCGGGATCCGCGACGGGCAGGCGCTCTTCTCCGGCTCCCTCGCCAACGTGGCCTCGCTGGCCGACCTCAAGCTCAACCGCCTGCTCACCTCCATCGACGTGGTGGCGGGCGGGGAGGGCGAGCGACTGGATCCGACGCGGATCCCCGCGCCGCAGCTCGGCCTCGACCTCGCCTCGGGTGAGATCCGCACCGTCCTGTGGGCCACCGGGATCAAGCCTGACCACGGCTTCGTCGACGCGCCGGTCTTCGATGCCAAGGGCGCGATCCGGCACGACGGCGGCGTCACGGATCTTCCCGGTCTCTATGTGACCGGGCTGCCCGTCCTACGACGGCGGCGGTCGACGTACATCGACGGCGCCAACGCGGATGCCGAGGAACTGACGAAACACCTCGCCGCCGCACTCTGACGGCTCCTTAGACTCAGGCCATGTTGCTCGCCTTCGGCACCTTCACGATCGCCGCGATCCTCATCGTGCTGCTGCCCGGGCCGGACACGCTGGTCGTCGTACGCGGCATGGTCCGTGGCGGACGGCGCGGCGCGGCGTTGACCGCCCTCGGGGTGCTGAGCGGGTTGTGCTGCTGGGTCGCGGCTGCGGCGCTCGGACTCGCGGCCCTGTTGAAGGCGAGCGAAGTCGGCTACGAGGCGCTCAAGATCGCGGGGGCGGCGTACCTGATCTGGATCGGCGTGCAGTCGCTGCGCTCGATCCGGAAGTCGACCGGCGAGGTCGCGGCGCACGGGGACGGGCCGACCGCACCCGCCGACGTCATCGAGACGAAGGGCCGCTCGGGCTTCGCCGGCGGCTTCCTCACCGACATCCTCAACCCGAAGGTCGGTGTCTTCTTCGTCAGCTTCCTGCCCGGCTTCGTGCCTGACGGTGCCTCCGTGGGGTGGACGAGCATCGCCTTCGGCGCGATCTTCGTGCTGCTCACTGCGCTCTACTTCGTCGGCCTCATCGCCGTCTCGGGCACCATCGCGACCTGGATGCAGACGCCGCACATCCGCCGCCGTCTCGATGCCGTCACGGGCGTGGTGCTGATCGGGTTCGGCGTGCGGCTCGCGACGGAATGACCACGGAAGTCAGGCGGAGGCGATCCGCACGGCGAGATCGCTGATCAGCGCGACGGTGGCGGCCTCGACCCGGCCGGTCATGGCAGCGTGGTGGAGTAGCGCCCCGACGGCGACGTCGAAGGCCAGGTCGACCGAGGCCGGGTCGAGCGCCCACGCCTCGGCGGTCCGGCGCTCGAACGGCGTCCGGATGGCGCCGCGCAACCGGAGTCGGATCTCGGCATCGCGTGCCGCCTCGCCGATGAGGGCGGTGAGCAGGTGGTGGACGTCGGGATCGCTGATCCTCCCGGCGAGCCAGCCGATGGCGACCCCCAGGCCGGTCTCACGCGGACCGTCAGCGACAGGGGGCTCGCCGAGCACATCGATGAGGGCGTCGAGCGCCAATGCGGTCTTGGACTCCCAGCGGCGGTAGACCGTGGTCTTGGCGACGCCCGCAGCCCGGGCGACCTGATCGATGGTGGTGCCGGCGTATCCCTGGCGACGGACGAGGTCGACGAGCGCGGCGCGCACGACGTCGTCGACGTCACGCCGTGGCCTGCCCGGTCGGAGGTGCTTCATAACGAAACCAAGAGTAGCGTTATTGACATGACCACCGACGACCGCCGATTCCTCGATGAGCTCAAGGATGCGATCTCGCTGCGCACCGTCCTGCTGGTCGCAGGCGTGCTCCTGGTGCAGATCGCCTTCATCGCCTCGTATGTGGGCGCCTTCCACCACCCGTCACCACACCGGATCGAGGTCGGTGTCGTCGCACCGACCGCCCAGGCAGGCGCGGTGCGCGACCAGCTCAACGCCGCCGACGGCACCCCGCTGTCGGCCCGGGTGGTCGCCGACGAGGCCAGCGCCCGCAAACAGATCCGGCGGGGCGACCTCGTCGCCGTCCTGGTGGCGGATCCCGCCAGCACCCGGGACACCCTGCTGGTCGCGAGTGCCCGGGGCACCTCCCTGCAGACGGCCGTCGAACAGCTGGCCACGGCCGCGGAGTCGAAGCAGGGCCGGTCCTTCACGACGACGGACGTGGTCCCGCTCCAGAGTGGTGACGCGCGCGGGCTGAGCGGCTTCTACCTCGTCATCGGCTGGCTCGTGGGCGGCTACCTCGTCGCCTCGCTCCTCGGTGTGGCCAAGGGCGCTCGCCCCGCCAACCTGCGGCGCGCGGTCATCCGCCTGGGCGCGATGCTGCCCTACGCGGTGCTCTCGGGACTGACAGGAGCACTCGTCGTCGACCAGCTCCTCGGCGCCCTCACCGGCCACTTCTGGGCACTCGCCGCGGTCGGCACGCTGCTCGTGCTCTCCTCGGCCACCGTCACGATGGCGCTCCAGGTGCTCGCCGGCACGATCGGGATCGGCCTGACCGTGCTGCTCTTCGTGGTGCTCGGCAACCCGAGTGCGGGCGGTGCCTACCAGTTCGAGCTGCTCCCGGCGCTGTGGCGGACGGTCGGGCAGTGGCTGCCCAACGGTGCGGGCACGACGGCGCTGCGCGAGATCGTCTACTTCGACGGTCACGGCGCCGCTGGTCACGTCTGGCTGATCGCGGCCTGGGCGGTCGTGGGTGCGGCGATCACGCTGGTTGCGTCGGGGATGCGCCGATCAGCTGCGTGAGATGCGGAGCATCTCCTCGCGCGGGACGACCTTGATCCGCTCGCGGCCGGCGGCCTCACCCAGGGAGAGCTCGTGGGTCTCGAGCTTGCCCCAGCCCTCCTCGGTGGTGAACTCCACGCCGCGGGCGGTGAGGTGCTCGACGACCGCGGCCGGGTCAGCGGCCTCCGGCTCGGCGACGCGGCCGGCCTCGAGGTCGGTGAGGAGGTGGTCGATCGTCTCCTTGGCGTCGGACTTGGTGTGGCCGATCAGGCCGACCGGACCGCGCTTGATCCAGCCGGTGACGTAGAGGCCGTCGATCTGTTCACCGTCGACCTCGGTCAGCACACGGCCGCCGTCGTTGGGGATCACGCCCGCACCGTCGTCGAAGGGGACGTCGGCGAGCGGGGAGGAGAGGTAGCCGATCGCGCGGTAGACCGCCTGGACGGGCGTGTCGACGAACTCGCCGGTGCCGTGGACGTTGCCGGTGCCGTCGTACTCGGTCTTCTCGGTGCGGATGGCGACGACCTTGCCGTCCTCGCCGAGCAGCTCGACCGGGTTCTGCATCATGTGGATGACGATCTTGTGCGGCGCGCCGGTGGGCTCGGCCTCGAGGTACTTGAGCAGCGTGTCGACGACGAGACGGGTGGCCTTGTGCTTGCTGATCTCGGCCTGGCCGGCGTCGTCGATCTGGAAGCCCTCCTCCTCGACGACCACGTCGACGGACGGGCTGTGCGACAGCTCGCGCAGCTCCATCGGGGAGAACTTGATGTGGGCCGGGCCGCGACGGGCGAAGACGTGGACTTCCGTCGCCGGGTTGGCCTTGAGGCCCTGGTAGACGTTGTCGGCGATCTCGGTGACGAGCTGCTCGTCGGCCGGCTTGGCCAGCATGCGGGCGACGTCGAGGCCAACGTTGCCGGCGCCGAGCACCGCCACGGACTGCGCGGTGAGCGGCCACTCGCGCGGGACGTCCGGGTGGCCGGCGTACCAACTCACGAAGTCGGCGGCACCGAAGTTGCCCTCGAGGTCCGCGCCCGGGATGGTGAGCTCACGGTCGGCCATCGCGCCGGTGGCGAAGATGACCGCGTCGTAGAAGCGCTTGAGGTCGTCGAGCTTGAGGTCGTTGCCGTAGTCGACGTTGCCGAAGAAACGGATGCGGTCGTTGTCGAGCACCCGGCGCAGCGCCTTGATGATCTCCTTGATCCGCGGGTGGTCCGGCGCGACGCCATAGCGGACCAGGCCGTAGGGCGCGGGCAGGCGCTCGATGACATCGACCGTCGCACCCTCGTGCTCACGCGTGAGGATGTCAGCGGCGTAGATGCCGGCGGGACCGCCACCGACGACGGCAACACGGATAGGACGCACCACAACAAGCCTTTCCGGGGGAAGAAGTACCCATCAAGGATAGGAGGCCCGCCTGACAGATGAGATTCCTCGCCGATTCATGAGACTCTGTTCGCCACTCGCGCTGCTTGCAGAGTGCTAGCATTTCGGCATGGCGACGCTGTATGTCCGGGACGTGCCGGTCGAGGTGACCCAGACACTCAAGCGCCGCGCCGCGGAGGCGGGGTTGTCGTTGTCGGCCTACGTCGGCTCCGAGCTGGCCAGGCTCGCCGCGCGGCCGACGAACGCGGAGGTTGCCGAGCGGCTCAGGGCGAAGGACCGCGGTGATGCGCCCTCGACGGCCGACATCGTTGATGAGCTCGCGCAGAGCCGCCGGTGATCGTCGTCGATGCCTCCGCGATGGTGGAGGCGCTCGTCGGCGCCTGGCCGGACGGCGACCTCATCGACGGGCTGGCTGGCGACATCGACGCCCCGCACCTCTTGGACGTCGAGGTGCTGTCCGTGCTGCGCGGGCTCTCGTTGAGCCGGAAGCTCGCTCCCGAGGCCGCGGACCAGGCACGGCTCGACTACGTCAGCTTCACCATTGCACGGCACGAGTTCGGCGGCCTGGCAGAGCGGATCTGGGAGCTGCGAGGGCAGTTCACGACGTACGCCGCCTCCTATCTCGCCCTCGCGGAGGTGTTGGATGCGCCGCTCTTCACGTGTGACCGCAAGCTCGTGTCGGACGCACACGGAGCCGCCGTGCGCGTCTTCGGGCGCTCGGCGTGACGCTGCGTCGGCTGCGAATGTGTCGGAGCTCTCTGGAACACTGCGGCCCGTGAGCGAGACGGTCGGCGAGCTGCAGCGTGTGAAGGGCGCCTTCGCCCAGCCCACGCTGACGCTGCTCCACCAGCGTCAGGCGCCGGTCGTCATCACGATCTTCCGCGCGGCGTTCGGGCGAAACAACAAGCCGATCCCGACCGCGCGACTGCACGCCCAGGTCGAGGAGCACCTCGCCGAGATCCGTACGTCGGGCGAGGTGGACGTGCCGGCGGGCTCCGGTCGCGACATCTGCCAGCGCTGGATGCGCGGTCAGTGGTTGGTCCGCTCACTCGACGAGCAGGGCGACGAGGTCTACTCCCTGACGTCGCATGCCCAGCAGGCACTGGAGCTGGTGAAGAACCTCACGCGCGAGCGCGCAACGCTGTCGGAGCACCGGATCGCCACCATCCTCAGCACGGTGCGTCGGTTCAACGCCGAGGCCAACCCCGACCGTGGAGCCCGGGTGACGATCCTCAACGACGAGATCGCCCGGCTGAGCGCCGAGCGTGACCGGCTCGTTGACGGCGCCGACCTCGTGGGCGCCACCGAGGACTACATGCTCGAGGGCTTCACCGAGCTGCTGTCGTTGATCTCCGCGCTGCCGTCGGACTTCGCGCGGGTCGAGGAGCGGTTCGCGACCATCCGCGGGGAGATCCTGGCGGCCTTCCGCGCCGAGGACCGCCCAGCCGGTGACGTGATCGACGACTATCTCGCCCGGGCCGACGCGCTCATGACGGCGACCCACGAAGGGCGTGCCTTCGAGGGCGCCTTCGCGCTGCTGCGTGACGACGGGCTCGTCAGCCAGCTGCGCGAGGACCTCACCGATCTCCTGGACCATCCGCTGGCCGATGGCCTCCTCGGCGAGGCCGACCGTGCTGAGCTGCGCGGGACCGTGCGCCTGGTCCGCGACGGCCTGGACCGCGTGCTGTCGCAGCGCTCTCGTGTGACGGCGACGCTCAAGGAGTACATCGTCTCCCACGACGCCGTCCGCGACCGCGAGCTCGAGCTGACGCTGCGGCAGGTCGAGTCCGAGCTGATGACATGGATCGCGTCGACCGGTCCCCGGGCCTCGCACGAGGTGGACCTGCTGCCCTCACGGGCGAGCGTCGAGCATCTGCGCGAGCGGTTCTACGACCCGGCCGACGACCGACTGCCCGAACGGCTCACGGCGGTCGACGCGGGCCAGGCGCCAGCAGTGAGTCTGGCCGCTCTGATGGCCCAGGGTGGGCCACAGCTCCGGTCGCTGCGCGGGCGGCTCGAGGACGCGCGTGCGGGGTTGCAGCCGCCGGGGTCGCTCGGGGAGCTCTTCGACCGGCTCGAGCCGTCGTTGCGCAGACCCGTCGAGATCTTCGGCCTCCTCCATCTCGCGGCCGACGAGGGCTGGCAGGCGCAGCAGACGGTCGAGGAGACCGAGTCCTTCGCCGCCGTACGCCCGGATGGGAGCACGCGTACCTTCGCCGTGCCGCGACTCCTCCTCCCGGATCCCGATCTCGACCCCAGCTTCGACCCGACACATGACACCACTGCCGAGGAGGCCGCTCAGTGAGCGAACTGGCTGATGTGGAGGTCGACGAGTCGACCTTGGACGAGCCCGAGCCGGAGCGTGACGACCTCGACGCCTTCGCCCCGGTCGACGATGCCTCCGTGTCGCTCTTCGAGGGCGACGAGGGCGGCCTCGACTTCGCCCAGCGGCGGACCCTCGTCGCTCTCCTCAAGCAGAGGTTCATCAGCGCGCGCACGCACCCGCGCGACTGGCCCGTCCTGCTCGAGCACGAGCGGATCATGCGCGGGCGGCTCAACGATCTCTTCCTCGACCTGGCGATCGACCGTGACCGAGAGGTCGCATGGAAGCGGCAGGCGAGCCCCGAGTCCGGAGGTCGCTTCCCGACGCTTCTCCACGACACCGCCTGGACGCGCGAGGAGACGCTCGTGCTGGTCCACCTGCGGGACCGACTGCGGGCCGGACTGGCCAGCGGCGACACGCGTGTCTTCGTCGACCGGGAGGACCTGCTCGACCACATCGCGAGCTTCCGTCCCGGTCACGCGACCGACGAGTCAGGCGACGAGAAGCGCGCCCGCAACGCGGTGGCCAGCGTGATGAAGGCAGGCCTCCTGATCCCGACGACGGGCGAGGAGCGCTTCGAGATCAGCGGCGCGGTCGAGCCGCTGCTGCCGCTGGAGCTGCTCCAGGAGCTCCTGGCCGCGCTGCAGGCTGCCAACGGCGGCGACGTGGCGGCCGGCGAGACCGTGGGCGACGACCGGACCACGCTCGGCGAGCCCGACCTGTTCGACGAGTCACCGGAGGAGGCGCCATGAGCATCGACGAGACGCAGACCGGCCTCTTCGCCGAGTCGACGGTGGCCACGCCGTCTGACGACACCGTCCAGTGGCGCGCCTCCCTGCTGCAGCTGATCAACTGGGGCGGCTTCGGGGGCCTCACAGCAGTCCCGCTCGGCGGTGACGCGACGATGATCTCCGGCGCCTCGGGCGTGGGGAAGTCGACGATCCTCGATGCCTATACCGCGCTGATGATGCCGTCTGACACGAAGTTCAACGGCGCTTCCAACGACGCCGTCGCCGGCCGGGCGCGGGGCCTCGGGCAGCGCAACCTGCTTTCCTACCTGCGCGGTGCCGTCGACGTGATCGACGACCCGAAGACCGGCCGCCCGGTCGAGAAGCTCCTGCGTGGCAAGGGCTCCGACACCTGGGGCGCGGTTGCGATGACGTTCGTCAACGACCAGGGCGGCCGCTTCACCGCGCTGCGCACCTACTACGTCCCGCGCCGCGCGACCCGCTCCGGGGAGGTCGCGATGAAGCTCCTCACCCACGAGGGCGCCCTGAGCCTGGAGACCCTCGAGGCCGCCGTACCGGATCGCTTCGACGCGCTCACCCTGAAGAAGCTCTACCCCGGCGTCCGCGTCCATCCGACCTACGCGGAGTTCTCCGCCGTCCTGCACGCCCGGCTCGGCATCGGGGCCAACGGCGACGGTGCCAAGGCGCTGCGGCTACTCGCCCGCATCCAGGCCGGCAACCAGGTGCGCAGCGTCGACGAGCTCTACAAGGACATGGTGCTGGAGCGGCCCGCGACGTACGCCGCCGCCGACCGTGCCATCGAGCACTTCGACCTCCTCGACGCGTCCTATGCGGCCATGCGCACCGAGGCCGCCAAGCTCGAGCTGCTTGAGCCGATCACCGACCTCCACGCCCGTCGCGAGCTGGCCGCCCGGCGCCTCGCCGAGCTCGACTCGTTCGGCGTGACCCTGCGCGGGTCGGAGACGCCGCTCCAGCTCTGGCTGCTGCGCACCCACCTCCGCCTCATCGAGGCAGCCGCGACGGCCAACCGGGCCGCGCGCACGTCGACGTCCCAGGAGCTCGACTCCACCGTCGCCGCCGAGCGGTCGCTGCTCGCCGACCTCGAGTCGGCCAAGGAGGCACACCGCGCCGCTGGTGGCTCCACCCTCCAGGCGCTCGCGCAGAGCCTCGAGGCCGAGCAGATCACCCGTGAGGACCGGCTCCGCCGCCGCGTGCACCTGCAGGAGCGGCTGCTGCCGCTGATCGACGTCACCGACTCCGACGCCCCCGACGTCGACTCGGCATTGATGTCCGCGGAGTCCTTCACGATCCTCGCCACCCACGCCGTCAACTGGCTGGCCGGATTCGACGCCCATCGCGTCAAGCTCCGGCGCGAACGCGACGGGGCCCTGCAGCGGCAGTATCCGCTGATGCAGCGCCGCACCGAGCTGACCCGCGAGCGGGCCGCGACCGAGTCCCATGCAGGCCGCGTGCCCGCGATGCTGCATGAGCTGCGCTCCGCGGTCGCGGAGGCGTCGGGCATGTCGGTCGACGAGCTGCCCTTCCTCGCCGAGCTGATCGACGTGGCGCCCGAGGAGTCACGCTGGCGCACGGCGATCGAGACCGTGCTGGGCGCTTCGGCTCGGACGATGCTCGTTCCGCTGGACCGGCTCGAGGAGTTCTCTGCCGCGATCGACGGCCTTCGACTGCGCGGGCGCCTGACCTTCGAGGGTGTCGAGCTGCACCTGCCTGCCGTTCCCGCGCAGGATCCCGAGCGGGTCGCCGGGAAGCTGCTCTTCAAGGACTCACCCTTCTCCGGCTGGGTACAGGCACATGTCTCCGAGCCGGCACGCAACGCGCTCTGCGTGGAGGACACCTCCGGCCTGCCCGGGGGCGGTCTCCGGGTGACGCTTGCCGGCCAGACCCGCAGCGGGCGCCGCGGTGCCCATGGCCGGGGCAGCGAGCGCAACATCATCGGCTTCTCCAACGAGGAGGCGCTCGCGGAGATCGACGCCGAGCTCGCCGACCTGGAGACCGGGCTCGACCGGATCAACGCCGAGATCACCGAGCTCGACCGGCGCGCCAGCGTCCTCGAGCGCTCGCAGTCGGCGTACGACGCCGTGGCGACGGCCCGCTTCGACGACATCGACGTCGACGGGGCCGACGCGCGTATCGCCGACCTCGAGCGCCGGCGGAGCGAGATCCTCGACTCCGACGACCAGCTCAAGGCGCTGGAGGCCCAGATCGAGGAGCTCAGTCTCCGGATCGAGGACGCTCGGCGATCGCGCTTCGCGCTCGAGGGTCGGCGTGATGAGCTCGCTGCCGAGCAGGGCAGGCTCGTCGACGACGAGGATGTGCTCAAGGACCAGCTCGAGGCGATGGAGCGCTCCGGCCGGGTCGTGCTCACCGAGGAGCAGTCGGTGGCGCTCGCCCATGACTTCGCGCTTGCCGCCGCACCCGAGGACCCCGAGGAGCTCGACCGCTTCCTCGTGAACTCCCAACGACTCTCCGAGCGACTTCGAAGCGCCGTCGCCGAGACGGAAGCCGAGATCACGCGGGTCGACGAGCGTCTCGGCGAGATCTTCCGGCTCTACAAGGCCCAGTGGGACTCGCCCAACCTCGGTGCCACCCCGGACTCCTACGCCGACTACGCCCGCATTCTCGACGAGATCCGCGGCACCGGCCTCGCCGGCCGCCGCTCCGAGTGGCGGCGCCGGCTCACCGAGTGGAGCGGTCAGGACCTGGTGCCGCTGGTCGGCGCGATGGCTGCCTCGATCGAGGAGATCGAGGACCGGCTCGCGCCGATCAACGCGATCCTGCAGCGGCTCGAGTTCGGCGCGACCCGGGACCGGCTGCGGATCCGGCTGCGGCGCCTGGCGCCTGCGCACGTCCAGGTCTTCATGCGGGAGCTCCGCGAGCTCTCCCGCGGGTCGACGGCCGACCTCGCCGACACGGAGCTCGAGAAGCGGTTCACCGAGCTCAGCCGCTTCATGGTGCAGTTGCGTCCCGGGATCGACGCCGCCACCGGCACAAGCGATCGTGACCGGCTCCTCGACGTACGCCGACACGTGGAGA
This sequence comes from Nocardioides sp. Kera G14, assembly GCF_020715565.1. Lineage (NCBI taxonomy): Bacteria > Bacillati > Actinomycetota > Actinomycetes > Propionibacteriales > Nocardioidaceae > Nocardioides > Nocardioides sp. Kera G14. Next base: position 3,410,288 of record NZ_CP085839.1, read on the forward strand.
TCAGCGCCGAGCGCTATGACACGCTGACCGGCGAGCTCCGCGCCACCTACCGCACCCTGGGGGAGAAGTCGGGTGGTGAGTCGCAGGAGCTGGTGGCCTTCATCGTCGGCTCGGCGCTGCGCTTCCGGCTGGGCGACGAGATGCGTTCGCGGCCGCGGTTCGCTCCGGTGTTCCTCGACGAGGGATTCGTCAAGGCCGACTCGGAGTTCGCCGGGCGCGCCGTCTCGGCGTGGAAGGGGCTCGGCTTCCAGCTGATCATCGGCGTCCCGCTCGACAAGGTCACCGGCCTCGAGCCGCACATGGACGAGCTCCTGGCCATCACCAAGAACAGCCAGACCCATCAGTCCTGGATCACCCCCATCACGGACGCGGCCGTCGACACCGAGGCCGCCGGATAGACATGCGCACCGATGGTCTGCGCTCGCCCGAGTGGCTTCTGGCCCAATGCGAGAAGCGGCTCCGGACGTGCTGGGCCGAGGTGGTCTGCGGGCGCGCCATGTGGAGCCCGCGCTTTGATCTCGGCACCTCGCAGTTCACCGGCGTTCGGCTGCGGGCGGTGTGGTCCGGCCTCCATCTCGACACGCTGGAGTGGCGGGACTGGGTGAGTGCTGCGGGCGCCGGCGTCGAGCTGGTGCCGCGCACCGTCTCCTACGCACGAGGTATGGATCAGGAGATCCCGGCTGCGGTGACCGTCGCCGACATCGAGGTCGCCGCCCGCCTGCTCGGCGCGGCGTGGGTTGATCGCCTCGCGCGGACCGCTCGCCGCAGGGCGACCGTCGCCGCGGCCTTTCCGGAGCTGGACGACGTCGCCGGACTGTTGCGGGCGGTGGACGGATCCAGCGACGTCGACTTCGAGATCACCTGCCGCGCCGCAGCCTGGTTCGCCGCGCCCCATCCGGCCGGCCTCACCGCGCGACAGGTACCGGTGGAGGGCATGGGATCGAAGTGGCTGGACGAGCACGCCGGCGTCGTACGACGTCTTGCCGGTCTCGACGACCTCGGTCTGCTCCCCGGCCGGCCGTCGCGGGTGCACGTCACCTATCTCGATCCCGCCCACCTCGCGAGGGGCGGCCGGCGTCATGACGTCGCGACCGTGGGGGACGTCGACACGGTCGCCTACCGGCCGCGCATCGTGCTGATCTGCGAGAACCGCGATACCGCTCAACAGTTCCCACCCCTCGCCGGTGTGATCGCGATTGAGGGCGACGGTCGGGGCGCCCGCGCCGTCGCCTCGCTTGAGTGGGTGCATGCGGCGGAGCACCGCTTCTACTGGGGTGACATGGACGCCGACGGGCTGGAGATACTGCACGGCTTCCGCGTCGCGGGCCTGGCCGTCGAGTCACTGTTCATGGACGTGCCGACCTACGAACTCTGGGAGAAGTATGGCGTCGACCGCGACCACGGTGGGCGGCCGCTGGGGCCGCGGACACCCCGGGAGGTCAGCCTGCTGACGCCCTCGGAGCGGGAGCTCTACTTGCTGCTCTGCAGCCCGGACTGGCGTCGACACCGGCGGATCGAGCAGGAGCGGATCCCGCTGGACGTCGCCCGGTTGGCCCTTTCTGAGAAGGTGAAGCCATGACCGACTTGTTGCGGCCACTCGCCGCCCCGCTCCGGGCCTCGCTGACGTTCGTTTCGTCACGGGTGGCCTCGTGACCGAGCCGATCCGTCTCGCCGCCGTCGATGACATCCCGACCGACACCGGCCTCCTGGTCGACTCCTCGGTCAGCGGCACGAGCGATGACCTCGCCCTCTTCCGCGACGGAGACGAGGTCTTCGCCCTCGACGACACGTGCACGCACTCGCTCGCGTCACTCGCCGAGGGGTTCGTCTCCGACGGCAAGGTCGAGTGCCCGCTCCACGCCGCCGAGTTCTGCCTCCGCGACGGCAAGGCCCTCAGCCTGCCGGCCACCATCGACGTCGCCACCCACAAGGTCGAGGTCCGCGACGGTGAGGTCTTCCTCGTCGAGGACTGATCAGCCGATCACCACGACGAGGTCACCGGCGTCGACGGAGGCGGTGCCGCTCACGGCGAGGCGCTTGACCGTACCGGAGATGGGGGCGGTGATGGCGGCCTCCATCTTCATCGCCTCGATCGTGGCGACCGAGTCGCCGGCCGAGACTCGGTCGCCCTCGGAGACCGAGACGGTGACGGCACCCTGGAACGGCGCCGCGACCTGACCTGGGACCGAGGGGTTGGCCTTCTCCGCAGCCGCGGTGGTCGGCACGACCGAGCGGTCCCGGACCGGGATGGCGCGCATCTGGCCGTTGATCGTGCAGTGCACGCTGCGGATGCCGCGCTCGTCGGGCTCGCCGATCGCCTCGAGGCCGAAGTAGACCTGCTTGCCCTCCTCGAGCGTGACGACGTGCTCCTCGCCGACCCGTAGGCCGTAGAGGTAGTCCAGCGTCGAAAGCAGCGACACGTTGCCCCACGTCGCCCTTGACTCGAGGTACTCCTTCGTCGGTCCGGGAAAGAGGAGCCGGTTGAGGGTCCCTCGACGGTCCTCGGCGAGCGCCTTCTCATCAGCTGCAGAGAGCTCGGCCTGAGGCTCCTTCCACGTCCGTCCCTCGATCGCCTTCGAGCGGAACGGCTCGGGCCAGCCTCCGGGCGGGTCGCCGAGCTCGCCGTGGAGGAACCCGATGACCGACTCCGGCACGTCGTACGCCGACGGGGCGGCCGCAAACTCCGCCGGATCGGCTCCCGCCGCAACCAACGAGAGCGCCAGGTCGCCGATCACCTTCGAGGACGGCGTGACCTTGGGGACCCGGCCGAGGATGTCGTTGGCGGCGGCGTACATGTCCTCGATCTGCTCGAACTTCTCGCCGAGGCCGAGCGCGATCGCCTGCTGGCGCAGGTTGGAGAGTTGGCCTCCGGGGATCTCGTGGCGGTAGACGCGGCCGGTCGGTGCGGGCAGACCGGACTCGAACGGCGCATAGACGCGACGAGTCGCCTCCCAGTAGGGCTCGAGAGCGTTCACCCCCGCGAGCGACAGCCCCGTCGGACGCTCCGAGAAGTCGGTGGCGGCAACGAGAGCTGAGAGCGCGGGCTGCGACGTCGTGCCCGCGACTGCGGCGCAGGCGGCATCGACCGCGTCCACACCTGCCTCGATCGCCGCGGTCAGCGTCGCCAGTTGACCACCCGGGGTGTCGTGCGTGTGCAGGTGCACCGGCAGGTCGAACTCCGACCGGAGCGCCGTGACGAGCCGACGCGCGGCCGGAGCGCGCAGCAGCCCGGCCATGTCCTTGATCGCCAGGACGTGCGCGCCGGCCTCGACGATCTCGGCGGCGAGCCGCAGGTAGTAGTCGAGCGTGTAGAGCAACTCGCTCGGCGAGGAGAGGTCGCCGGTGTAGCAGAGCGCGACCTCTGCGACGGCGGTGCCGGTGGCGCGCACGGCGTCGATCGCGGGTCGCATCTGGGAGACGTCGTTGAGGGCGTCGAAGATCCGGAAGACGTCGATCCCGGTCGCGGCAGCCTCCTCGACGAAGGCGTCGGTGACAGCGACCGGATAGGGCGTGTAGCCCACGGTGTTCCGCCCGCGCAGCAGCATCTGCAGGTTGATGTTCGGCACCACCTCGCGCAGCTGGGCCAGCCGGTCCCACGGGTCCTCACCGAGGAAGCGCAGCGCGACGTCGTACGTCGCCCCGCCCCAGGCCTCGAGCGACCACAGCTCCGGGGTGAGTCGTGCCACGTGTCCGGCGACGCCGACGAGGTCGCGGGTGCGGACGCGGGTGGCGAGCAGGGACTGGTGCGCGTCACGGAAGGTCGTGTCGGTGACGGCGACGTTGCTCTGCGCCCGCAGCGCGGCGGCAAAGCCCTCAGGACCGAGCTCGAGCAGTTGCTGCCGCGTCCCCGAGGGCGGCGCGAGATCAAGGTCGAGCGCAGGAAGCTTCTCCCGCGGGTCGAGGGTGACCGGCGCCTCGCCGTAGGGCTTGTTGACGGTGACGTCGGCGAGCCAGGTGAGCAGCTTCGTCCCACGGTCGCCGCTGGAGCGTGCCGTGAGGAGCTGCGGGTGGGTCTCGATGAACGACGTCGTGACGCGACCCGAGGCGAAGTCGGGATCGGCGAGCAGGGCCTGGAGGAACGCGATGTTCGTGGCCACGCCACGGATGCGGAACTCGGCGACGGCCCGTCGGGCACGACGTACAGCGTCCTCGAAGGTCCGACCACGGCAGGTGAGCTTCGACAGCATCGAGTCGAAGTGCGCCGAGACCTCCGCGCCGGTGTAGGTGGTGCCGCCGTCGACGCGCACCCCCGCGCCGCCCGGGGAGCGGTAGGTGGTGATGACGCCCGTGTCGGGCCGGAAGTTGTTGGCCGGGTCCTCGGTCGTGATCCGGCACTGCAGCGCGGCACCTCGCAGCACGATCGCGTCCTGGGAGAGCCCGAGGTCGGCCAGCGTCTCTCCCGAGGCGATCCGCAGCTGCGCCTGGACGAGGTCGACGTCGGTGACCTCCTCGGTGACCGTGTGCTCGACCTGGATGCGGGGGTTCATCTCGATGAAGACGTAGTTCCCCGCAGGGTCGAGCAGGAACTCGACGGTGCCGGCACACGAGTAGCCGATCGACTGCGCGAACCGCACCGCGTCGGCGCACATCCGGTCCCGCAGCTCCGTCGGGAGGTGCGGGGCGGGCGCGATCTCGACGACCTTCTGGTGACGGCGCTGCACCGAGCAGTCACGTTCATACAGGTGGATGACGTTCCCGACCTGGTCGGCGAGGATCTGCACCTCGATGTGGCGCGGCTCGATCACCGCCTGCTCGATGAAGACCGTCCCGTCGCCGAACGCCGCTTCGGCCTCGCGCATGCAGGTCTCGATCGCCGCGCGGAGCTCGGCCCCCTCCTCGCCAGCGGAGTCGACCCGTCGCATGCCGCGCCCACCGCCACCGGCGACGGCCTTGACGAAGAGCGGGTAGGGGATCGCTGCCGTCTCCACCTCGGCCAGGAGCACGTCGACGTCGTCGGACGGGTCCACCGACTTGAGCGTCGGGACGCCGGCGGCCTTGGCCGCGGCGATCGCGCGCGCCTTGTTGCCCGTCAGCTCGAGGACCTCGACCGACGGCCCGACGAACGTCACGCCGGCGGCGGCACACGCCTCGGCCAGCGCGGGGTTCTCGGACAGGAACCCGTAGCCCGGATAGACCGCATCAGCCCCCGAGGAGACCGCGACCTCGACGATCGCCTCCGGATCGAGATAGGCCCGGACCGGGTGGCCCAGCTCCCCGATCTCGTAGGCCTCGTCGGCCTTCAGCCGGTGCTCGGAGCCGCGATCCTCATAGGGGAAGACCGCGACGGTGCGTGCCCCAAGCTCGAAGGCGGCGCGGAAGGCACGGACGGCGATCTCGCCACGGTTGGCCACGAGCACTTTGGAGAACATGGAGGAATAGTTCCCTCACGAGGTGCGACTCAACCAGCCTCGGGTTCCGGTGGCCGGAACTTTCAGAACGTACGCCGACGGCCCAGCGCTCAGGCGGTGACGGCCGTCATCACGCCGAAGCCCGCGATGTATTCGCGGATCGGCCGGTAGTACGTCGACTCGACGGAGTACGGGCCGGAGGAACTGAGCGCGGCGAAGGCGGCGACCCACGTGCGAACCTCATGCGCCGAGTTGCCGGCGGCCGCTGCCATCTCGGCAGGGACCATCGCGTCGATGGGGGAGAGGTCGCCCGAAGCGAGCACGTCCATGAAAGCCTTGTCCCACTCAGGATTGAGGTCCTGGATCGTGGCGGTGCCGGCGGCAAAGGCCCGGCCGGTGTCGATCACCCGCTGCTGTCGCGCGTCGCGCGCGGCGGCGGTGGGGTGCCGGCCGTTGAGCAGCAGGGCGCGCTGTTCCTCGGTCGCGGTGGCCCACTGGGGCACGGGCGGGTCGTGGGAGAGGCCGCCGGAGCCGATCAGGAGCACGCGCTCGTCGGTGAGGGTGGCGAGGAAGGAGCCGATCGCCTCACCGAGGCGGCGGACCCGCGACATCTTCACGAACGGCGTGGCGACGCTGTTGACGAAGACGGGGATGGTCGGCACGGTGTCGATACCGTCGAAGAGGATCTCGAGGGGCTGGATCGCGCCGTGGTCGACTTCCATCTTCCGTGAGATCGCGACGTCGAGATCGCGGTCGGCGACCCACTGCGCGAGCTGCTCGGAGACGGCGGTCGGGACGTCGAGTGGCCCCTCGGCGGTGCCGTAGTCGCCGACGCCGAGCGCCTCGTATCCGATGCAGAACGGCGGCATGATGTCGTAGAAGAAGCCGTTGTAGTGGTCGGGTGCGAAGGAGACGACCAGCGTCGGGTCGAACTCCTCGACGAAGGCGCGGGCGGTCGCGAACGCCCCGTCGACCTCCGCCTTCACGTCAGCCGCCGGGTCGTTGTACTCCAGCAGCGGGGAGTGCGACATCGTCACGAGTGCCAGGGTCATGCGAGGGAACCTGCCTTCTTGATTGCGGCCAGCGCCTGGGAGACCTGCTGGTTGAAGCAGGCGGCGCCGACGAAGTGGTCGGGACGGAGGATGACGGCACCGCAGGCGCGGGCGTCGAACCAGCGCTTGAGCGCGCCTGAGGTGTCGCCGACGACGGTGACGGGCGCCGGGCTGTCGGCGTACTGCTTCTCGGCCCACTGCCGCTGGGTCTCCGGGATGAAGGAGAAGAGCCGGACGTCGTGCTTGGCGCAGAACTCGAGGTCGTCGGCCGTGAGGTACGTCGTCGGGTTGGTGCCCCACGTTGCGAGGGCCCACCAGTCGCCGGTGACAAGGTCGAGCAGCTTGTCCGTCACCTCGGAGGTGTTGACCCTCGGCTGGATGAACTGCAAGCCCACGGGGGAGGCAGAGCCGGGGGAGTCGACGTAGGGCAGCAGCGAGGAGCCCTTGCCGCTTTTGAAGGTCGCCTCGGCCTTTCCGGGTGTGAGGGTGACCTGGTCGACGACCACGCCGGCGGCGTACCGCGGCATCGGCTTGAACCGGAGCTCGGTGAAGTAGGACTTCCACGTCGGCACGAGGTTGAGGGCGGACGCAGCCCGGTCGCGGACCCACCCGCCGAAGGGCTTCATCTTCATGACGGTGCCGGCGGCCATGTTGACGTCGATCATGTCGGCCGCATGCTTGTGCCGCTCGACGGTGTAGGTGTCGAGCAGTGCGTCATCGGCCTTCCCCGACAGGACGGAGGTGAGCTTCCAGGCCAGGTTCGTCGCGTCGCGCATGCCGGAGTTCCAGCCCTGACCGAGCCAGACCGGCATCAGGTGGGCGGCGTCGCCGGCAAGGAACACGTTGCCCTGGCGGAAGGTCGTGGCGATCCGGCCGTGGTGGGTGAAGGTGCGCTGGTTGATGATCGTGAGGTTGGCCGGGTCGGGCACGAACTTCGCCAGCAGCCCGTTCATGAAGTCGCGGTCGTCGACGAGTGCGGTGTCCTCGTCGTCGTGGAGCATGAACTCGAAGCGGCGCACGCCCTGGGGGAGACCGATCGATACGTAGGGGCGCTTCGGGTCGGCGCCGAGGTAGACGTTGGGCGCGCCGATCGGGTCGTTCTCGATGTCGACGACGACCCAGCGGGTGGAGGGAGACTTTCCCTCGAACTCGATCCCCAGGCGCTTGCGGGTCGGCGACGAGCCGCCCTCGCAGCCGACGACGTACCGCGCGGTGACGGTCGTCGTCCCACTCACCGTCCCGTCGGCCTCGAGCACCTCTGCCGTGACCGCTACGTGCGTCTCGTGGTCGACGAGGTCGATGACGCGGTGGTTGAAGCGCAGCTCGGCCTGGGCGAAGCGGTCCAGGCCTCGTGCGAGCTCGGCGTCGACGACCGGCTGGTTGAAGCCGTGCTTGCGCGGATAGCCGAACTCGGTCGTCTGGGGGTCGTTCGTCGCCAGGACCTGGCCCTGTCCGTTGACCAACCGGGCGACGTGGTGCGGCACGGTGAACTGCTCGACCGCATCCCAGAGGTCCGCGGCGACCAGGGTTCGGATCGACTCGTCGTCCAGGCCGACGGCACGCGGATAGGCGATCAGCTCAGAGCGCGCTTCGAGGACCGTCACGCGGTGGCCGCGGACGGCGACGAGGTTGGCGAGTGTGAGGCCGACCGGGCCAGCCCCGATGAGGAGGACGTCGGTATCGAGGTTCGTTGTCATCGCGGCAGTCCTCAGTTGTTCGCGAGGAAGTCGATCACGAGCCGGTTGAACTCGTCGGCGTGCTCGATCATCGCCCAGTGGCCGCACTGGTTGAGCAGCACGAGCCGCGAGTTCTTGATGTGCGCGTTGAGCCACAGCGAGGTCTCGAAGTGGAGCACGCGGTCGTCGCGGCCGTGGATCAGCAGGGTCGGCACGGCGATGTTCGGGATCAGTGAGCGATCGACCTTGAACGGGATCGGGGCACCGTCGGGAAGGCCCTCGACGTAGTTCTGGAGGTGGTCGGGGCGGGCCGAGGCCGCCTCCGAGCGCGCCGCCGTCAGCTCGGGCGTGGCGAAGCGGGCCTTGTCGAAGGTCATGATCTCGACGAGCGCCTTCATGTTCTCCGGGCTCGGATCCTTGTAGGCCCGCACCAGCACCTTCAGCCCCTCGCTCGGGCCGTCCTGCGGGCCGAAGAGGCTGGAGGGGAAGCCCTTGCCGAGGCTTGCGCCCATGGTGACGAGGTGTGTGATTCGCTCGGGGTGGAGGGTGGCGAACCGGACGGCGGTGTGGGCGCCCATCGAGTTGCCGACGAGGGCCACCTTCTCGAGGCCCACGGCGTCGAGGAAGTCCACAAGGTCGACGTCGTGGTCCATCTCGGTGGTTTTCACGGCGGCGGAGTCACCCCAGCCGGGCATGTCGGGCGCCAGGACGTGGAAGCCGGCCTCCGCGATCGCCGCGAGGTTGCCGGAGAAGTTCGACCAGCCGGTGGCGCCGGGACCCGAGCCGTGGAGCAGCACGACGGGCGTGGCCGTGGGATCGCCGACCTCGTAGTAGCGGATCTGCTTGTTCGAGCGCAACGTGAGGTCCCGCGCGGCTGCATCCTTCGTGGGGGTCATGGAGGCTCCTTTGACGCACGAGAGCGTTATTTGCACGTTCTCAGTCGATAGTTACACGATGTGACGCAGGCCATATCACCACCCGGAGGCGGTGGTGTCAAGGCGGGCGAGGGACGGTTCAGCCGAGGCTGGCGGCGAGCCGCTTGGCGGCGTCGATGAGCGCCGCCGGGGCCTCGGCCGCGATCTCCGCGCGGTGGGTGATCAGGTTGAGACAGGCCGCAGGGACACCGGCGATCTGCGGAAGGGCAACTGCGACGCCGTACGCCCCGGGCTCCACCTCGCCGAAGGTCTGGGCGTAGCCCTGTTCGCGGGCTTCGGCGACCCGGGCGCTCTCCCCGGGCCGCGGCGGCATGCCGGCGAGGAGGGCCACGCCCCCGGCGGCGACGCCGAGCGGGTGGCGGCCACCGGTCTGGAAGGCGAGGTGGTACTGCGAGCGGGCCGGCGAGACGACCGAGAGGCCGACCGCCTCGTCGCCCTCGGCTACGAGCAGCGTGACGGTGGCGCCGAGCCTCTCGGCGAGCTCGCGCAGGATGGGCTCGGCCGCAACCCGCAACGTGGTGTGGATCCCTGAGGCGAGCGCGGCAAGGCCGCTGCCGACGCGGTAGCGCCCGTCGGCGCCGCGGACCACGAGCTTGAAGTCGGCGAGGGTCGCAAGCAGCCGCGAGGCGATCGAGCGGTGCACGCCGAGCTGGTCAGCGATGTCCTGGATGGCGACGCCGTCGGGCGCCTGCGCGACCAGCTCGAGCGAACTCAGTCCCCGCGCCAGGGTCTGCGTGCCGGGGACGGATCGTGTCTCGCTCATGACGACGCAGCGTAGGGGTCGTCAACCCGACTCCGGGACGAAGGCCAGGGGTCAGGGGTCGGACGCGAAGTCTTGACAATTGCTGTGACCGCCATCACGATCGTCGTTATCTGCATCACAATGTGCATTATCTACACGATCGGTGATGTGGTCCGACCAAGGGGAGAGCGGGGAATGCTCGAGTTCAACGACGTGCGAATCACCTACGGGGCCGGGGTGATCGCCGCCGACGGGATTTCGCTGGCCGTCGGCGACGGCCGAGCCGCGACGATCATCGGAGGCAACGGCGCCGGCAAATCGACGCTGCTGCGGGCCGCCTCAGGCATCCTGCGCGCTGCCGGCGGCCGGATCGCGTCGGGCCGGATCACCTGGGACGCCGCGCGGATCGACAGCCGCCGTGCCTCAGCGATCGTCCGTGAGGGCATCGCTCATGTGCCCGAAGGACGCCGGGTCTTCGGCGGCCTCACCGTCGAGGAGAACCTTGAGGCGGCCGGACTCGTGCTGCGTGACCGGCCCGAGCGCCGCCGCCTCGTGGCCGAGTCCTACGAGCGCTTTCCGGTCCTCGGCGAGCGCCGCACCCAGCCGGCCGGGCTCCTCTCCGGCGGCGAGCAGCAGATGCTTGCCATCTGCCGCGGTCTGATGAGCAAGCCCCGCCTGCTGATCCTCGACGAGCCGACGCTCGGCCTCGCACCGCTCATCGTCACGCAGATCGCCGAGTCCGTGAAGGAGATCCACGCGACCGGCACCGCGGTGCTCCTCGTCGAGCAGAACGCGGCCGTCGCGCTCGGCGCCGTCGAGCACGCCTACGTCCTCGAGAGCGGCCGGGTCGTGCTTGAGGGGCCGGCCGCCGAGCTCGCCGAGAGCGACGACGTACGCAAGCTCTACCTCGGCGCCGACTTGCACGAGACCGCCGAGCCGGTTCCCGGCAGCGTCGCCGCCGCACAGCGTCCAGCGCTCGCGAGATGGTCCGCGTGAGCGCGCTTCCCCTCGTGGTCGACCGCGTCACCCTCCGGTTCGGCGGGGTCAAGGCCCTCAGCGACGTCTCGTTCACGGTCGAGGCCGGCACGGTCCATGCAGTGATCGGCCCCAACGGCGCCGGCAAGTCGTCGACTTTCAACGTCATCTCCGGGCTCTACCGCGCGACCTCCGGCTCGGTGAGGTACGGCGACCACGTGCTGTCGACGCAGCGGCCCAATGCCATCGCCCGCCTCGGCATCGGCCGGACCTTCCAGAACATCGCGCTCACGGCATCGGACACCGTGCTCGAGAACCTTATGGTTGCGCGCTACCGGCTCACGACCACGGGTTACTTCTCTTCGGCGCTCGGCCTGCCGAAGGCGCGCCGCGAGGAGCGGCTGCATCGCGCCCGGGTCGTCGAGATCGCCGAGTTCGTCGGCATCGGGCCCTTGCTCGCGCGGCCGGCCGGCACCCTGTCGTACGGCCAGCGGAAGAAGGTGGAGCTGGCCCGGGCGCTCGCGACCGAGCCCGACCTGCTCCTGCTCGACGAGCCGGCCGCCGGCCTTCCGACCCACGAGAAGGCCGAGATGGCAGAGCTGGTCAAGGCGATCAACACGGGGCTCGACGCTTCGATCCTCATCGTCGAGCACGACATGCCTCTCGTCATGGGCGTCGCGCACCACATCAGCGTCCTCGACTTCGGTCGGCTCATCGCCGACGGCACCCCCGCGGAGATCCAGAACGACCCCGCGGTCATCGCGGCCTACCTCGGAAAGGAGGCCTGAAATGCAGCTCTTCGCACAACAGCTCCTGCTCGGCGTCTCGCTCGGCGCGGTCTACGCCCTCATCGCGCTGGGAATCGTCACGATCTTCCAGGGCACGAAGGTCTTCAACCTCGCCCAGGGCACCGTGATGCTGCTGGGTATCTACGTCGCCGCGAAGGGTGCGCCGCACGTCGGTTTCTTGCTCGCCGTCGTCGTCGGTCTCGTTGTCGGCGCTGTCGCCGCCGTCGTGATCTGGCTGCTCACTCTGGCCGCCCGGGGAAGCAGCCATCTGACGATGACGATCCTCACGATGGGCGTGCAGGTGATCCTCATCAGCGAGCTCACCCGGCGGATCGGCTCTGACTTCCTGACCACGCGCGACCCGTGGGGCGACCGCGTCTGGCACCTCGGCGGCGTGGGGATTCCCGAGGCCCGCGGCTGGGCGATCATCGTCACGCTCGTCCTCGTCGGCATCTTCTTCTGGGCCTTCCGGGCGACCCCTTGGGGCGCGGCCATGCGGGCCGCCTCGGCCGACCCTGTGACCGCGGAGCTGCTCGGCATCAGCGAGCGCCGGGTCGCCTCGGCCGCTTGGGTGATCGGTGGGGCACTCGCCGTCGTGGCCGGTGTCTTTCTCGCCGCCTCGCCCAACCCAGGGCTCGACTACACCTCCCACCTCGCGGCGTTCAGCGCCATCCCGGCGGTCGTCATCGGCGGCCTCGACTCCTCCGAGGGTGCCGTTCTCGGCGGCCTCATCGTCGGCCTCGTCCAGGGGCTCGTCACCGGCTACGAGAGCCACTACGCGTTCCTCGGCTCCGACATCGGCTCGGTGACGCCCTACATCCTCATGGTCGTCGTGCTCCTCGTGAAGCCCTACGGTCTCTTCGGCTCCAAGGAGGTCGCCCGTGTCTGAGCGCACGAGCCTCACTGCGTTCCGCTTCGCGAAGCCGGTCGCGGCCGTTGTCGTGATCGTCGTCATGGCCGCGATCCCGCTCTACTTCGACCAGTCCTGGACGATCATCGGGATCTTCTCGATGGCGGCGGCCGTCGCCGCGATCGGCCTCACCGTGCTGAGCGGGTCGGCCGGTCAGCTCTCATTGGCCCACGCCGCGTTCATGGCGGTCGGCGCCTACGCCTACGCCTTCCTTTCGGGCCCCACAGGCGGCAAGGGCTACACCGGCGTCGGCCTGTCGCCGCTGCTCGCCGCCGTACTCGCCGTGATTGTCGCGGGCCTCGCGGGCCTCGCATTCTCGCCGGTCGCCGCGCGACTGCGCGGCTTCTACCTCGGCGTGTGCACGATCGGCCTGGTGTTCCTCGCCCAGTGGGTCATGCAGGACGCCACGAAGTTCACCGGCGGCGTCAACGGCCGCTCGGTCGAGCCGCTCACGGTCGGCGGCTTCGAGCTCAGCGGGTCGAACCCCCGCCACTCCCTTACCGTGCTCGGCGTGCCCTTCGGCGGCACCGAGCGGCTGTGGTACGTCTCGCTGCTGCTCCTCGTCCTCACCATCGTGGCCGCCGCCCGCATCCTGCGCTCGCGCCCCGGCCGCGCGCTCAAACTGGTGCGCGACAACGAGGCCGCAGCGGCCGCGATGGGCATCAGCGTCCAGCACGCCAAGGCCACCGCGTTCATCCTGTCCTCGGCCTTCGCCGGCCTCGGTGGGGTCCTGTTCGCCCTCGCGTCGAACTTCATCGGCTCGGGCAACTTCGACCTCGTCGTCTCGATGTCCTACCTCGCGATGGTGGTCATCGGTGGCCTGGGCTCGGTGGGCGGCGCGGTCTTCGGCGCCGCGTTCGTCACCTCACTGCCGTTGCTGCTCAACAAGTTCAGTGACCAACTGCCGTTCCTCGCCTCGCCCGGCTCGAACGGCTACACCCCGGGCGTCGTCGCCCAGATCGTCTATGGCGTCGTCGTCGTGGCGGTCATCATCGGCCGCCCGGACGGCGTGGCCAGCTTCTTCCGTGCACGTTCCCGCGTCGCGGTCTAATCCCCAACAAGAAGAGGTAGCAATGAAGCACACCCTCCGAATCGCCGCAGCCTCGATGGCGGTCGTCGGCCTCGCGTCGCTCTCGGCGTGTGGCACCCGCGCGTCGGACTCGGACTCGGGCTCCGCGTCCGGCTCCGGCGCTGACTCGGTCAAGACGGACTTCGGCGTCACGAAGGACACGATCACCCTCGGCGTGCTGAGCGACTTCAGCGTCGTCTACGGCCCACTGGCCAAGACGGTGTACGCCGGCAACCAGATCTGGGCCGACCAGGTCAACAAGTCAGGCGGGATCTGTGGGCGCCAGATCAAGCTCGTCGCCCAGGACCAGAAGATGGACACCCAGCTGGCCAACACCGAGTACGCCTCGATGAAGAGCAACGTTCTGGGCATCGTCCAGCTGCTCGGCTCGCCCGTCATCTCGTCGCTGCTGCCGCAGATCGAGGCCGACCACATGCCGGTGATGGCCAACGGCTGGAGCCGCGGTTATCTCGGCACGCCCGAGGTCGCCGTCGCGGGCACGCCCTACGACCTCGACGAGATCAACGGCCTGCAGTACCTCGTCGGCCAGGGCAAGCTCACGTCCGGCGACACGATCGGCCAGATCTACATGGCCGGCGACTTCGGCGAGAACGCCGCCGCCGGCGCAGAGTACGCCGCGAGCCAGCTCGGCCTGAAGTACGTCGGGAAGAAGGTCGCCTCGACGGCCACCGACATCAGCGCCGAGATGGCTGCCCTCAAGGCAGCCCACGTCAAGGCGATCCTCGTCTCCACCGGCCCCAAGCAGACCGCGATGGTGGCAACCCAGGCGCCGAGCCTCGGCCTCGGCGAGCTGCCGGTGCTGGTCAACGCGCCGTCGTACGACCCGTCGCTCCTCTCCAGCCCGGCCGCCGACGAGGTCATGAAGAACCTCCTCGTCGTCACCTCACTGCGCCCGTTCGTGGGTGACACCGACGTGCAGAAGACGGTCGACTCGGCCTTTGCGGGTGTCGCCGAGGGCAGCTCCCCGACCCAGCACGCCCTCATCGGCTACGCCAACGGTCAGGTCCTTGGCGAGGCGATCAAGGCCGCCTGCGCCGACGGCGACCTGACCCGCCAATCGGTCACCGAGCACCTGCGCAAGCTCAGCGGCGTCGACACGGAGGTCACCCCCACGCTCGACCTCACCGACCCGAGCAAGCCGGCCTCCACGCAGAGCCTGATCCTCAAGCCCTCCAAGGAGGACGGCGGCCTTGAGCAGGTCAAGGACTTCTTCGCCTCCGACCTCCAGCAGGGTTACAAGCCCTGATCCCTCCACGGCTGGTGGCCACGGCACGCGACGCGCGTGCCGTGGCCACCGTCATTTCCGGCCCGGCGGCGTCCGCTGCTGCTTGGCGCCCATGACGGTCGGGGCGTAGTCAGCGCCGTCGACGGCCCAGGGTGGAGGCAAGCGCCGTCGCCGCTGCCCGCACGGCCGTCTCATGCGCTTCGGGCCGGAACCGCCCGACCGGCCCCGTGACCGAGATCGCCGCCAGAGGAGTCCGCCCGTCGGTCTCGAAGACCGGGGCGGCGACGCAGAGCAGTCCGGGGGTGGATTCCTCGCGCTCGTAGGAGACGCCGGTCTCGACGATCCGGGTGAGCTGCCGACGGAGCACGCCCGGCGCGACGATCGTGCGCGGCGTACGCCTCTCCAGGGGGCCGGCGAGCACGTCGGCCTGCAGCTCGGGGTCGGCGTGGGCGAGCAGCACCTTGCCGATCGCCGTGCAGTGCATGGGCATCCGACCACCGGTCCGTGAGGGCGTCTTCGCCTGACGGTGGCCGCCGATCTTGGCGACGTAGACGACCTCGGTGCCCTCCCGGATGCCGAGATGGACGGTCTCGTGGGTGCGCTCGTAGAGGTCCTGGAGGAAGGGCATCGCCAGCTCGAGCAGCGTCCGCTCGGAGGAGGCCCGCAGGCCGAGCTCGAAGAGACCGCCCGAGAGCCGGTAACCGCGGTCGGTCCGGTCGAGCAGTCGGTGTTCGACGAGGTCACCGGCGACGCGGTGGACGGTGCCCTTGGGCAGGCCGGTGCGCCGGACGAGCTCGGCGAGCGGCAGCACCCGGTCATCGGCGGTGAAGGCGCGCAGGAGGGCGACCGCCTTGCCGAGCACCGTGTCCAGGGCGCCGGTCGAGTCCAGGGTCACGAGAAACAGCGTACCGCTCAGTGGAACGCTCGCGTGGCCCACGCC
This sequence comes from Nocardioides sp. Kera G14, assembly GCF_020715565.1. Taxonomy (NCBI): domain Bacteria; kingdom Bacillati; phylum Actinomycetota; class Actinomycetes; order Propionibacteriales; family Nocardioidaceae; genus Nocardioides; species Nocardioides sp. Kera G14. The sequence continues at coordinate 3,425,969 of NZ_CP085839.1, forward strand.
ACAGAGCGAGGCGCACAGTGGTGCCATGACCAACGACACCGCGACCACTGCGACCGGCGTCAGCGCCGACGTCATCGCCACGGCCGCTGAGCGACTCCGCACCGCTGCCGAGACCGGCGTGGCCACCGGCCCCGTGCGCGACCTGATCGGCCGTGACGACATCCAGGCGGCGTACGCCGTCCAGAACCTCAACCTCGAGCTCGCGGTCGCCACCGGCCGGGTGGTGGTCGGTCGCAAGATCGGCCTCACCTCCGAGGCGGTGCAGAAGCAGATCGGCGTCGACACCCCCGACTTCGGCTGGCTCACCGACGACATGGCCTTCACCGACGGCGACACCATCCCGTTCGCCAAGGTGCTCCAGCCCAAGGCCGAGGCCGAGGTCGCGTTCGTGCTGAGGGCCGACCTCGCCGACGGCGAGCTGGACTACGACCAGGTGAAGGGCGCGATCGACTACGGCGTGGCCGCCATCGAGGTCTGCGGCAGCCGCGTCGCCGACTGGGACATCAGCTTCGGCGACACCGTCGCCGACAACGCCTCATCCGGCGTCTACGTCCTCGGCACCGAGCGGAAGACGCTCGAGGAGTTCACCCCCGTCGACGTCTCCATGTCCATGGAGATCGACGGAGTCCAGGTCTCGACCGGCAGCGGCGCTGCCTGCCTCGGCGACCCGGTCAACGCGGTCGCCTGGCTCGCCCGCTACGCCCGCGACTTCGGCGAGCCGCTCCGGGCAGGGCAGGTGCTCCTCTCCGGCGCCCTCGGTCCGATGGCCCCCATCACCCCCGGCGCCCGCGTGGACGTCACCATCTCCGGCCTGGGCACCGTCTCGGCCGTCTTCAGCGAATAACGCAGGTAAGGAAACCCCATGACTGACAGTGGAAAGACCAAGGTCGCCATCATCGGGTCGGGCAACATCGGCACCGACCTGATGATCAAGGTGATGCGCACCAGCCAGAACCTCGAGATGGGAGCCATGGTCGGCATCGACCCCGAGTCCGACGGCCTCGCCCGCGCCGCCCGCTTCGGCTTCGCGACGACCCACGAGGGCGTCGACGGCCTGATCAACCTCCCGAACTTCGACGAGATCGAGATCGTCTTCGACGCCACCAGCGCCGGCGCACACAAGGCCAACGCCGCCAAGCTCCAGCCGCTCGGCAAGATCATGATCGACCTGACGCCTGCGGCCATCGGCCCGTACGTCATCCCGGCGGTCAACATCGACGACCACCTGGATGCGCAGAACGTCAACATGGTCACGTGCGGCGGCCAGGCCACCATCCCGATCGTCGCCGCGATCAGCCGTGTCGTCCCGGTCGAGTACGCCGAGATCGTCGCCTCCATCGCCTCGAAGTCCGCCGGCCCCGGCACCCGCGCCAACATCGACGAGTTCACCGAGACCACGAGCTCGGCCATCGTCGAGGTCGGCGGCGCCAAGCGCGGCAAGGCGATCATCATCCTCAACCCGGCCGAGCCGCCGCTGATCATGCGCGACACCGTCTTCGCGCTGGTCACCGCGCCTGACGAGGACACGCAGGCCCAGATCCGTGCGAGCGTCGACAAGATGGTCGCCGACGTGTCGGCGTACGTCCCCGGCTACCGGCTCAAGCAGCAGGTCCAGATCTTCCCGATCCCGGAGGACCAGCCGGTTGAAACTCTTCTGGCCGACGGCTCTGCGTCGTCCGGGCGCCCCACCCACCAGGTGTCGGTCTTCCTCGAGGTCGAGGGCGCCGCGCACTACCTCCCGGCGTACGCCGGCAACCTCGACATCATGACCTCGGCCGGCCTGCAGGTCGCCGAGCGCATCGCAGCAAAGAACGCAACCGAGAAGGCAGGCCTCTGATGTCCACCCCGATCTTCGTCCAGGACGTCACCCTCCGCGACGGCATGCACGCCGTCCGTCACCGCATCACGCCCGGGGACGTGAAGCGCATCGTCGCCGCCCTCGACGACGCCGGTGTCGACGCGATCGAGGTCGCGCACGGTGACGGCCTCGCCGGCGGCTCGGTCAACTACGGCCCCGGCTCCAACACCGACTGGGAGTGGATCGAGGCGGCGGCGAGCGTCATCAAGACCGCACGCCTCACCACGCTCCTCCTTCCCGGTGTCGGCACCATCCACGAGCTCAAGCATGCCTACGACCTCGGCGTCCGCAGCGTCCGCATCGCGACGCACTGCACCGAGGCCGACGTGTCGGCGCAGCACATCCAGGCCGCGCGGGAGCTCGGCATGGACGTCTCCGGCTTCCTGATGCTCAGCCACATGAACGAGCCCGAGAAGCTCGCGCAGCAGGCGAAGCTGATGGAGTCCTACGGCGCCCACTGTGTCTACGTCACCGACTCCGGCGGCCGCCTCACGATGAACGACGTCGCCGCCCGCGTGCGGGCCTACCGCGAGGTCCTCGACCCGCAGACCGAGATCGGCATCCACGCCCACGAGAACCTCTCGCTCTCGGTGGCCAACTCCGTCGTCGCCGTCGAGAACGGCGTCTACCGTGTCGACGCCTCGCTCGCGGGTCACGGTGCCGGTGCGGGCAACTGCCCGATCGAGCCGTTCATCGCCGTCGCCAACCTCAGCGACTTCAAGCACGGCTGCGACCTCTTCAAGCTGCAGGACGCCGCCGACGACATCGTCCGCCCGCTCCAGGACCGTCCCGTCCGGGTCGACCGCGAAACCCTCACGCTCGGCTACGGCGGTGTCTACTCGAGCTTCCTGCGTCACGCCGAGCGTGCCTCGGAGCAGTACGGCGTCGACGTACGCGACATCCTCATGGAGTGTGGCCGTCGCCGCCTCGTCGGTGGCCAGGAGGACATGATCATCGACATCGCCCTCAACATCATCGCCGAGCGCGAGGCCTCCGAGCCCCAGCCGGCCTGAACACTCCGCGTAACGCGGTCCACGGGCGCAACCCCATTAGGGTTGCGCCCGTGGGCGTCGTGGGGTCACTCGATCGGGGGCAGAGGCGGTTCCCGCCCGTGGGCTTTCCGCTCGGCGTGATCTACAAGTTCTTCGACGACCAGGGCAACTACCTCGCGGCGGTCGTCACCTACTACGCCTTCATCGCGATCTTCCCGCTGATGCTGCTCGGCACCTCGATCCTCGGCTTCTTCCTGCAGGGCAACCCTGAGCTGCAGAAGGAGCTGCTCAATTCGGCGCTCTCGCAGTTCCCGATCATCGGCGACCAGCTCGGCCGGCCCGAGTCGATCCAGGGCTCCACGGGCGGTGTGGTCGCGGGTTCGCTCGCCGCGGTCTACGGCGCGATGGGCCTGGGTCAGGCCATCCAGAACACGCTCAACACGGCGTGGTCGGTGCCCCGTAACAGCCGACCGAACCCCTTCCTCCTCCGACTGCGGAGCCTGATCTTCCTGGCGACCGCGGGCCTCGCCGTCGTGGCGATCTCGGTGTTCTCGACGATCGGCGCCAACACCCAGGTCTTCGGTGACCAGATCGACAGCGGACTGCGCTGGCTGATCGTCATCGCCACGACGCTGCTGGTCGGCACGATGCTGACGATCCTCTTCCGCCTCGGCACCGCCCGCGACCACCCGCTCCGCAGCGCCGCGCCCGGTGCCTTCACCATGGCTGTGCTCTGGCAGATGCTGCAGTGGGGCGGCGCCTTCTACGTCAACAACGTCATCAAGAGCGCCTCGGGCATGAACCAGACGTTCGCGACGGTTCTCGGGCTGATCGGCTTCATCTACATCGCGGCCGTCATGGGCGTGCTGTCGATCGAGGTCAACGTCGTGATCGTCCGGCACCTGTGGCCGCGCGCGCTGCTGACGCCCTTCACCGACGCGGTGGACCTCACCGATGCCGACCGACGGGCCTACGCGTCGTACGCCCTGATGAACCGGCACAAGGGATTCCAGACCGTCGCGGTGAGCTTCGACGGCCGCGACGGCGACACCCACGAGATCGTGATGGACCCAAGTTGGGCGCGGAAGCCCGGTCGTCGCCGTCGGGCCGAGCGCGCCGACCCGTTCATCGTCGGTCCCGAGGGCACCCGCGCACTCCCGCGGCTCCGGCCACCGAGCTCGCCGCCTCCGGTCGGGCCGCACGAGCAGCCGCAGGTCGACGACGACGAGTTCTGAGGCGCGTCAGGCGGGTTCAGGCGGCGAGGGTGAGGTCGGTGTCGTAGGCCACGACGAGGTGGTGGCGTGGTCGTACGTCGGGCTCTGGCTGTGTTCGCAGGGGCGGTGGGTCACTGTGCTGGTTGCCGATGACCTGTTTGGCCCAGTTGCATTGGCGGCAGTAGCCCTGGGCATTGGCTGCTGAGGTCTGACCGCCTGAGGCCCAGTCGGTGATGTGGTCGATGTGGCCGATCCTTGCGCCGCAGCCGGGTGTGCGGCAGAGCTGGTCGCGGAGTCGGATGAACTGGGCCAGGGCTTGGGGGAAGAGACGCGTCTTGGACTCCATCCCGACGAGCTCACCGGTCTCGGGGGCGGTGAAGAGGCGACGGAGCTCGACCTTCTGCACATCGAGGACCGCGGTCTGGATCAGTCGCTTCGCCAGCGCGGTGGGGATCGGCTCGTGTCCGGCGAGCAGGGCGGGCTGGGTGTGGTCGTTGTCGAGGAGGGCTTCGGCGGTCATGAGGAGGTTGATCGTGACGGGGTGGGCCGGCTGCTCGAGGGCGACCGTCTCCGCTCCGCTGCCGGCGCCGGTGAGGCGGGCGACGAGGGTGTCGACCATGACCTGGCTCCGGGTGGCGTCGACCCCGAGCGCGATCGCGGTGTCCGCAGCAGCACCAAGACTGTCCTTGACAGCCGCGAGCTGCTCGATGGGCATGAGTGCTTTGAGCCACCCCATCCCGTCGCCCCGGTCGGTGGGGATGGCGGTGATGTGTCGGTTCTCGACAGCCTTGTCCCGTCGACGCACGACGGCCTCCTCGTCGAGGGCGAGCGCGATGGTCTGGGCGCGGTGGGCGATCTTCCGGGTGCCCAGCTCCTTCAACCCCGGTGTGGCGGCGAACCGTTGGTCGAACGCCGAGACGTCGTGGCCTTCGAGGATCGCAGCCTCGTGGGCGACCACGAGGGCTTGGTGCTCGGAGAAATCCCCGGCACAGAACGACTGAAAGGTCTGTGGCAGGGACCGGAGTTGCTTCGCCAGGGCGACGACAGTGCGGCCGCGGGCCGGGGAGATCCGACGGGACCGAGCCACCAGCTCAGCGACACCTTTGCCCTGCCGTGAGGCCGGGACACCCTGCACGGCGGCCCGCTCACGCAGGAGGCGGTCGACCTGGAGGGCGAGGCGGGCCTGTCGGGCTTCGATCTGGTGCTTCAACGTTTCAAGCTCACCGAGCTCGGCGCAGATGCTGTCCAGGTCGCCGTCGATCGGGCCGGCGATGGACATCACGAAGCCGCGGATGTCGTCCGTGGTGGGGGTGTCTGCCATCGCTTCTCCCGAGGTCGGCGTGGTTGCTAGTGATTTCGCCGATCCTATCAGCAAGACCAAGAAGGCGCAAGTACCCGATCGCCCCAGTCGTGAAAGAAGCTGCTGGGCGCATCTCCGGGCAGCCATCTGCGGAGCCCAGCGCGTCTGAGGCAGCATGACCACCATGGCCGGGGCCGCGCAGGGCGCTGGACGCGAGGGGAGCGTCGACTTCGACGCCAGGAGTGGGCGCTCGTGGAGCGGGCAGAGTCCGAATCCGACGGGAGCGACAACTCCTTCACGACCACGCTGCCGGCCAGCGACGTTCCCATGCTCGTGGGCTGGTCGGCGACCGCCACACCACGAGCATCGCCGTGGCGACAACAGAAGGCCCGCTCGGCAGTGACTTCGAGAACGGCACCGAAGGCGCACAGTCGAACTTCGCCGGGTGGTCATGCCGCACGACGCTCCTGAGACCGTGACCGTCATGGCGAAGGGCAAAGGTAGCCGTGTCACGATCTTGACCTACCGTCTCGACCGGTGACCGACGCCTCACCACATCGACCCCTCCCGGGAGGTAGAGTTGATCGCTCGTCGGTGACCCTTCCGGCGTGAGGATGTGGGGACGAGAGAGCCGTCTTGAACGACCAGGACAACACCAACACCGACGTTGCGGCACGCGAGGTGGCGACCGAGCAGGCCTTCGTCGACCGGGTCTACGTGCAGCTCGAGACCTCGGCTCGCAACGCCCAGGAGATCGCCAAGGAGGGCCACGCCCGCGGCGGCCTCGGCCACGAGGGTGGCCTCGTCGAGCGCGACGCGATGCTCTTCCAGGCGGCCAAGCGGATCGCCCAGCTCGATGCCGCTCACGAAGGGCTCGTCTTCGGCCGTCTCGACCTCGACAAGGAGCTCGACGACCAGCCGCGCTACATCGGCCGGATCGGCCTGCGTGACGACAACCGCGACTCCCTGCTGATCGACTGGCGTGCCCCCGCCGCCGCCGTCTTCTACCAGGCCACCGCGGCCGAGCCCCACGGCGTCGTACGCCGACGGGTGCTCCGCTCGAAGGGGCGCGACGTCATCGGCGTCGAGGACGAGCTCCTCGATGCCGAGGCCTACGTCGGGCGCGAGGAGGAGCTCCCGATCATGGGTGAGGGCGCCCTGATCGCCCAGCTCTCCCGCGCCCGCGACCGCACCATGCACTCCATCGTCGCGACCATCCAGGCCGAGCAGGACAAGGCGATCCGCGCACCTGGCAAGGGCGTCGTCTCGATCTCCGGCGGTCCCGGCGTCGGCAAGACCGTCGTCGCGCTGCACCGCGCCGCCTACCTGCTCTACACCGACCGCCGTCGCTACGAGTCCGGCGGCGTCCTGATCGTCGGCCCGTCCGGCGTCTTCATGAACTACATCGCCCGCGTGCTTCCCTCCCTCGGCGAGACCGCCGTGGCGCTCCGCAGCCTCGGCGAGGTCGTCGACGGGATCAAGGCGTCCCGCCACGACGACCCGTCCGTGGCCGCGGTGAAGGGTGCGGCCCGGATGGCGGAGGTCCTGCGACGAACCGCCCGTCAGGCCGTGCCGGGTGCGCCGCGCGAGTTCCGGATCTTCTACCGCGACGACGTACTCACCCTCGACGCGCGCCGGCTCAGCGAGCTGCGCCGTCAGCTGATGGGTCAGGGCCGCCGCAACCGGCAGCTACCGCGCGTCGCACAGACTCTCCTCGACGCGCTCTGGCGGCAGGTCCGCTCCGAGCGTGGCCGTGAGCGCGGGCGCGAGGCGTTCGAGGACGACCTGGTCGGCGACGACCGCTTCCTGGACTTCGCCAACGCCTGGTGGCCGCCGCTCGACGCGGTGACCGTGCTCGGCTGGCTGCGCGAGCCCGACTTCCTCACCCGGGTCTCCGACGGCGTGCTGTCGGCCGAGGACCAGCGGCTGCTGCTCAAGTCGTGGGGCGACGGCGCGTCGCTCAGCGTGCAGGACGTCCCGCTGCTCGACGAGCTGCGTTACTCGCTCGGCGACGTGCCCGAGCGGCCGGAGGACGAGCGCGACATCGACCCCGAGCTGGGCATCAACGTGCAGGAGCTCCTCACCGCGTCCGACCGGGACTTCTCGACGACGCGTGCGTGGAAGGCACCGACCAACCGGATCGAGGACGATCCCTACGCCCACGTCCTGATCGACGAGGCGCAGGACCTCACGCCGATGCAGTGGCGCATGGTCGGCCGCCGGGGCCGGACGGCGTCGTGGACGATCGTCGGCGACCCGGCGCAGTCCTCGTGGCCGGTTCCCGCCGAGGCCGAGGCCGCACGGGCCGAGGCGCTGGAGGGCAAGGAGATCCACTCCTTCCACCTCGACACGAACTACCGCAACAGCTCGGAGATCTACGAGTTCGCCGCCGCCTACGCCCAGCGCGTGGGCCTCGACGCCGATCTCCCGACCGCCGTTCGCTCGACCGGTGTCGCTCCCCGTGTGCTCGAGGAGGTGGCCGATCTCGAGGCCGCCACGCGGGCCGAGGTCGTGCGGCTTGCCGGCGAGGTCGCAGGCACGGTCGGCATCGTCGTGCCGGTCGCGCGTCGCTCGGAGGTCAACAACTGGCTGGCCTCCTGGCCCGAGCTGGCTCCGGATGCGCCGAGTGCCCGTGCGTCGGCTGCGGATGCCTCGGCGACGCCGTCGGGTGACGACCGGGTGGTCGTGCTGACCGGCCTCGACACCAAGGGCCTCGAGTTCGATGCCATCGTCGTCGTACGCCCACAGGAGATCGAGGACGAGTCCGCCACCGGTCGCGCGACGCTCTACGTCGTCCTCACCCGTGCGACGCAGCTGCTGACGACCATCAGCTGATCCAACGCGTGATTGTGACCTGAGCGAAACGCTCTCGGCGTACGGTGACGCGCATGACGACGCGACGGGTGACCCTTGCGGACGTCGCGAAGGCGGCGGGAGTCTCCCGCTCGACGGCCTCCGAGGCGCTCTCGGGACGCGGACGGATGGCGGAGCAGACGCGTGCCGGCGTACGGGAGGCGGCGGCGCAGCTGGGCTATCGCCCCAACGCGCTGGCGCGCGGGCTGCGCACCGGACGCACCTACTCCATCGGGCTGCATCAGCTCGCCGGGGCGGACTCGTTCGCCACGCAGTACGTGAGGGACTTCGTCGGCGGCGTGATGCTCGTGGCGAAGGAGCGCGACTACGACCTGATGTTCCTCTCGGCCCATCCCGACAAGCCGCGCCCCAGCCAGCCGCAGGTCGACGGCATCCTCATCGCCGACCCGATCGCCGATGACATCCGTGCCCGCGAGCTGCTCGACTCCGGCGTCCCGATCGTCGCCGCCGAGCAGTTCCCCGAGGGCATGGCCAGCGCGCCGGTGATCCGGATCGACCACGTGGCGGTGCTCCACCGGCTCCTGGACCACTGCTTCACGACGGGCGTGCGGCGCCCGCTGCTCGTCGTGCCCGACGCCAACTCCGGTTGGGGCGCGATCGTCCGGAGTGCGTACGTCGACTGGTGTCTCTCCCACGACATCGAGCCTGTCCACGTGCCGATCGCCTTCCTCACCGGCTTCGAGGAGGACGAGCGCGAGCTCATGTCCCAGCTCATGACGGTCCGCCCCGACGCCGATCTCGTGATCGTGCCGACCGAGCACGCTGCGCTCGCCGTGGTGTCCTCCCTGCGGGAGCGGGGCGTCGCCCTCGGCAGCGACGTCCAGGTCGCCTGCCTGATCGAAGCCGAGCTGCTCTCGCACCTGTCGACCGCGGTCACCGCGATCGATCTCAACCCCCGCGAGCTCGGCGCCGCCTGCGCGAGTGCTCTCATCGACCACCTCGAGGCCGGCGCCCCTCTTCCCGACCTCACCCTGATCGACGGCGGCCTGCACCTCCGCGCCTCCACGGCAGGGTTGTGAGTGTCTCGCCACGCTCTGGCGTGGCTGGGCGTTCACAACCCCGGAGGCTCCTCGACGGCCAGACCGGCGACGGCGGCGAGGACGAGGACACAGCCGACGATGCCGAGGGCGGTGAGGCGCTCGTCGAGCACGAGCGCGGCGAGGAACGCGGCGGTGACAGGCTCGAGCAGGCTCGCGAGCGTGGCGATGGCCGCCGGCACGGTGCGCAGGCCGGCGTAGAGCGCCAGATAGGCCAGCCCCATCGTCGCGACACCGAGATAGAGCAGCCACGCGGCCACACCCGCCGACGTGGGCCAGACCGGACTGTCGCCGAGTCCGACGAGGAGCAGGGGCGCGAGCACGACCGCCCCGGCGAGCGTCGATCCGGTCGCCAGCACGGTCGGTCTGACGCCGCCGGCGATCCTCTGCCCGACCGCCGTTGTGATGGCGTACGTCGTCCCCGACACGATCGACAGCACGACACCCAGCACGGGGTGCGGCCCAGCTGAGTCGCTACCGGTCAGACACACGAGCGCGAGGCCAGCCAGGGCGACGACGAGCGTGACGAGCATCGGGCGCGACGGGAGCGCCCGTCGGCGTACGGACTCGAGGGAGGCGAGCAGGACAGGCGCGATGCCGAGCGACACCATCGTGGAGACGGCGACGCCGACCTGCGTGACGGCGACGAAGTAGAGCGCCTGATAGGCGCCGGTCGAGCCACCGACGACCCAGACCGCGACGGGATGCCGACGCCACAGCTCACGGAGATCGCCGAGCGTTCGACCCAGCGCCAGCACGACCAGCATCGCCACCGTGCCGATCAGCATCCGCTCCGACGACAGCACCAAAGGCGAGATGGGGTCGTCACGTCGGATGAGCTGCACGACCAGCCCGCCGGTGCCCCACAGGACCCCGGCGAGGGCGACCTGCAGGAGTCCGATCCGCACGGGCGGTGACTCTAGTGGCGGCCGGCCGACACAGCGCTGGTAAAAATTTTGGCACTCGGGGATCACCCCGAGGCGAACCCCGATGCGCAGCCTCAGCGGCCGTGGTGAGGTAGGCCCATGCACATCGCCATCGCCGGGAGGCTCACCGGGCGGATCTCGAAGTGGGTCGTCCTGGTGTTGTGGATCCTCGTCATCGTCGGCGCCTCCGGTCTCGCCGGGAAGCTGGCCGACGTCCAGAACAACGAGGCGTCGAGCTGGCTGCCGTCCTCCGCCGAGTCGACCAAGGCGCTCGCCAAGCTGGCGCCGTTCCAGGACGTCGACGACATCCCGACGATCGTGGTCTACGAGCGCAAGGGCGGCCTGACTCCGGCGGACTTCGCCGCGATGGCCGAGCAGGCGACGGAGATCGCGAAGCTCACGGGTGTCGTGGTGCCGTCGAGTGGCCCCGCTGTCATCACCGCGCCGGACCTTGCCACGGGCCAGAAGCTCGGCCTGGTGTCGGCCGACGGCGAGGTGGCCCAGTCGATCGTCACCTTCAACGTGGGCAGCGACGGCTGGAACGCACTGCCGCCGATCACCGACAAGCTCAACCGGATCGCGACCCTCCCCGACGGCGGCCACACCTACCTCGCTGGCGCCGGTGGGCAGGCCGCGGACGCCGCCGACGCGTTCGCGGGGATCGACGGCGCGCTGCTGTTCGCGACGCTCGGTGTGGTGATCGTGATCCTGCTCTTCACCTATCGCAGCCCGGTCCTCTGGGTGCTGCCGATCCTGTCCGCGGTCTTCGCCCTCTTCACCGCGGAGGCCATCGTCTACCTGCTGGCCAAGTACGCCGACCTCACGGTCAACGGCCAGTCGCAGGCGATCCTGTCGGTCCTCGTCATCGGGGCCGGCACCGACTATGCGCTCCTCCTCGTTGCCCGCTATCGCGAGGAGCTGCGACGGCACGAGGACCGTCACGAGGCGATGGCCTTCGCCCTGCACCGGGCGGCTCCCGCCATCGTGGCCAGTGCCGCGACCGTGGCTATCGGCATGCTCTGCCTGCTCTTCGCCGAGATGAACTCGACCGCTGGTCTCGGTCCGGTCGCTGCCGTCGGCGTGGCGACGACCCTCGTCGTCATGCTCACGCTGCTGCCGGCGCTGCTGGTGATCTGTGGTCGCTGGGTCTTCTGGCCGGCGCGCCCGACCTTCGGCTCCGAGGAGACGACGGCCCGCGGGCTGTGGGCCCGGGTGGGGATGAGGATCAGGCCGCGCCCGCGCGCGGTCTGGATCGGCACGAGCCTGGTCCTTGCCGCCTGCTGCCTCGGCCTCTTCGCCCTGTCGACCGGCAACATCCCCAGCGAGGAGCAGTACACGAAGGACTTCGACTCCGTGCTCGGCACACGGGCGCTGGTCGACCACGGTCTCGCCGACACCTCGACGCCGATCCAGGTCGTCGCCGACGACTCGGGCTCGGCCGCGGTGGTCGACGCGATCAGGACCGTTCCCGGCATCGGCGCGGTGAACGACCAGGTTCCAGCCCAGGGTGGTGTGAAGTACCTCGAGATCGCCCAAGGCATCGACCCCGCGGGGGACAAGGCGGCGGACCAGGTCCGCGCGGTCCGGACCGCGGTGCACCACGTCACTGGTGCGGAGGCGCTGGTCGGTGGATCGGCGGCGCTCTACCTCGACACGGCGGAGGCCTCCAGTCACGACAACGCCGTGATCATCCCCGTGGTCCTGCTGGTCGTCATGGTCATCCTGATAGTGCTGCTGCGCGCCCTGTTCGCGCCGTTGCTCTTGATCCTCACTGTCGTGCTCTCGTACGGCACGGCCCTGGGACTGTCCGCGCTGATCTTCAAGGCGCTCGGGTTCCCCGGCTCGGACAACTCCTTCCCGCTCTTCGTCTTCGTCTTCCTCGTGGCGCTCGGGATCGACTACAACATCTTCCTCATGACGCGGGTGCGTGAGGAGACCCCGGCACGGGGCACCCGTGAGGCGGCTCTCGTCGCGCTCTCCTCGACCGGCGGGGTGATCACCTCGGCCGGGCTCGTCCTCGCCGCGACGTTCGCCGTCCTGGGCAGCATCCCGCTGGTCTTCCTCGCGGAGCTGGGCATCGCAGTCGCACTGGGCGTCATGCTCGACACGATGGTGGTGCGCTCGGTGTTGGTCACGGCGCTCAACCTCGACCTCGGCTCGCGGATCTGGTGGCCCTCCCGCCTCGACAGAAACTCGGTGGCGACGCCTCGTTAGGGTTCTCCCATGAACCAGAGCGCCGTCTCCGCCCAGGAAGCCATCGAGGCGATCCAGGCGCACGAGGCGTGGGCCCTCATCCGGCGCTCGACGCGGGCGGGGGAGCGGGAGACCGTCGGCGCCCTCGGCGGGACCCGGTCCGTGGTCGAGTCGATCATGGACATCCCGCTCGAGACCGGAGTACCGGCCGACGGTCACGTCGCGGACCGGTTGGTCGCGGTGCCGTTCCGGCAGGTGACCGAGCGCGGCTTCGAGGCCCACGACGACGGCACGCCGTTGGTCGTCGTCGACATCGAGACCGAGTTCGAGCTCTCCGTCGCCGACGTGCTCGAGGCCCTGCCCGACACCGACTTCGAGTTCGCCGACCGCGGCGGCTTCACCATCGACGACGCGTCCTACGAGAAGATCGTCGAGCAGATCATCGACGACGAGATCGGCCAGGGTGAGGGCGCCAACCTTGTCATCGGCCGCCACTTCCGCGCCGTGATCGCGGACTGGGACGCCGCCAAGGCGCTGACCGTCTTCCGCCGCCTGCTCGAGCGCGAGCGCGGCGCCTACTGGACGTTCTGCTTCTTCACCGGTGACCGCTACCTCATCGGCGCCACGCCCGAGCGGCACGTGAGCATGTACGGCGGCGACGTACGGATGAACCCGATCTCGGGCACCTTCCGGCTCCCCTCCGGAGGTGACGCGACGACCGCGGAAGAGGCCGCGGCCGCGCTCAAGCCCCAGCTCCTCGAGTTCCTCAAGGACGAGAAGGAGATCTACGAGCTCTACATGGTCGTGGACGAGGAGCTCAAGATGATGTGCGAGATCTGCAACGAGGGCGGCCAGGTGCTCGGCCCCTTCCTCAAGCCGATGTCGCGCCTGATCCACACCGAGTACCTGCTGGCCGGTCGCAGCAGCAAGGACCCGCGCGAGGTCCTCCGCGACACGATGTACGCCGCCACCGTCACCGGTTCGCCCGTCGAGAACGCCTGTCGCCTGATCAAGGAGTACGAGCCGGAGGGTCGCGGCTACTACGCCGCCGCGCTGGCGATCTTCGGCCGCGACACGTCCGGCGCGCCCGTGCTGGACAGCCCGATCACCCTGCGTACCGCCGACGTCTCGATCGACGGCCACCTCAAGGTCAGTGCGGGCGCCACCCTCGTCAGGGACAGCGATCCGGCGTACGAGGTGGCAGAGACGCACGCCAAGGCCGCCGGCATCCTCGGCGCCTTCGGTCTCGTCGCCCCGGCGGCGCCCGCGAGCCAGCTGGGCGTCGCGGAAGTGGTCGCCGACGAGGACGTCCTGCTCGAGCTCAACCGCCGGAACCGTCGCCTGAGCCAGTTCTGGCTCACCGACCAGGCCGGCGAGGACCCCGACCCGCGCCTGGCCGGAAAGCACGTCGTGATCCTTGACGGCGAGGACGACTTCGTGAAGATGATCCGCCACATCCTCGGCGTCTTCGGCATGACGTCGGCCGTGGTGCGCCACGAGGACTACGCGCCGGAGCGGTTCGACGGAGCCGACCTCGTCATCGTCGGGCCCGGCCCCGGCGACCCGCGCGACGACGCCGACCCGAAGATGGGCCAGCTCCGTGCCGCCGTGGCCTACCTGATGGAGCAGGAGCGACCGTTCCTCAGCGTCTGCCTCGGCCACCAGGCCCTCTGCCACACCCTCGGGCTCTCGCTCGGCGTCAAGGACATCGTCTTCCAGGGCACCCAGTCCGCCGTGCCGTTCACCGATCACGGCCGCACCCGCACCGAGCGTGTCGGCTTCTACAACACTTTCGTCGGCCGCGTCACCGTCGGCCCCGAGGGCGCGACGCTCCCCGAGGGCGTCACCGTGGACGCCGACCCGGAGACCGGCGACATCCACGCGATCCACGGCCGGCACTTCCAGGGCATCCAGTTCCACGCCGAGTCGATCCTGACCGAGCGCGGCTTCGACCTCCTCCACGACCTCGTCAGCACCCTCCTCCTCGACTGAACGGCGCGGACCACCAAGTCGACCGCCCAGTCCTCTGGAACGATCCAAGACCCATCCAGTAGCGTGGTGTGCATGGTCACGACGCCTGACGAATCTGTGGCTCCCCACGTCATCGTGCTCTTCGGCGCGACGGGTGATCTCGCCCGCCGCAAGCTGCTGCCCGGCCTCCTCCGCCTGCACGAGGCGGGACTCCTGACCAGCGCCCAGATCATCGGCACCTCGCTCGACGACCTGGACAACGACGCGTTCCTCAAGCTGGCCCGTCAGGCGTGCGAGGAGTTCGGCAAGGGGGAGATCACCGACGCCCGCTGGGCGCCCTTCGAGTCGATGCTCTCCTACATCCCGACGACGCAGGGTGCCAAGGCGCTCAAGACGGTCGTCGAGCAGAAGCGCAAGGCGCTCGCGGCGTCCTCGGGTGTCAAGATCGACGGCGTACGCCTCCTGCACTACTTCTCCGTGCCACCCAAGGCGGCGCTGGTCGTGATCAAGGAGCTCCAGGAGGCAGGCCTCGTCACCAAGGCCCGCATCATCATGGAGAAGCCGTTCGGCACTGACCTCAAGAGTGCGAAGGCGCTCAACGCGGCCGTGCACGAGGTCTTCGACGAGGAGCAGATCTTCCGCATCGACCACTTCCTCGGCAAGGAGGCGGCGCAGAACATCCTCGCCTTCCGCTTCGCCAATGGTCTCTTCGAGCCGATCTGGAACCGCAACTTCATCGACCACATTCAGATCGACGTGCCCGAGACGCTCGGTCTCGAGGGGCGCACGGCGTTCTACGAGTCGACCGGTGCCTACCGCGACATGGTCGTCACGCACCTGATGCAGATCCTCGCGTTCGTCGCGATGGAGCCGCCGACGTCGCTGGCTCCGGGCCCGATCTCGGACGAGAAGAACAAGGTCTTCCGCTCGATCCAGCCGCTCGACCCGACGAACAACGTCGTGCGCGGCCAGTACACCGGCTACCGCGGCAAGGAGGAGGTCGCGGACGACTCCGACACCGAGACCTTCATCGCGCTCAAGGTCATCATCGACAACTGGCGCTGGAGCGGCGTGCCGTTCTTCCTCCGCACCGGCAAGAAGATGGCCGAGGGTGCGCGCATCATCTCGATCGCGTTCAAGGAGCCCCCGCTCACCATGTTTCCGGCCGGGTCCAACGCCGGTACGGCGGGCCCGGACCACCTCACCTTCGACCTGGCCGACCAATCGAAGCTGTCGCTGTCGTTCTACGGCAAGCGACCCGGCACCGGCATGAAGCTCGAGAAGCTCTCGATGCAGTTCGCCACCGAGGACACCACCTCGGCGAGTGGCGTGCTCGAGGCGTATGAGCGGCTCATCTTCGACGCCATGCGTGGCGACCACACCCTCTTCACCACGGCTGACGGCATCGAGACGCTCTGGGAGATCTCTCAGCCGCTGCTCGACAACCCCCCTCCCGTGCGGCTCTACGCCCCCGGCTCGTGGGGGCCCAACGCCATCCACCAGCTCATCGCCCCCCACACCTGGCGGCTCCCCTTTGAGCGCGCATGGCGTGAGAAGGGCACCACGAAGGTCACCCGCTGATCCCTTCGGGTTCGTCCAGCGCTCTTTCAGCCGCGATTCAGTCGTGCATGGCAGTCTTTCAGTGTGAGTTCAGCCGCCCCGAAGCCCCGCGCCCTCGTCGTCGACGATGACAAGGCCGTGCGTGAGTCCCTCCGTCGCTCCCTCGAGTTCAACGGGTACGACGTCGCGCTGGCCGAGGACGGAGCGGAGGCCCTGGCCGTCATCGGAGCCGCCAAGCCCGACGTCGTCGTGATGGACGTGATGATGCCGAGGCTCAACGGAGTCGAGGCGACGAAGGCGCTCCGGGCAGCCGGCAACGACGTACCCATCATCGTGCTCACCGCCCTCGACGCCGTCGGCGACCGGGTCGACGGCCTCGACGCCGGCGCCGACGACTACCTCACGAAGCCGTTCGCCCTGCCGGAGCTGCTCGCCCGCCTGCGTGCCCTGCTCCGTCGCGCCGTGCCGGTCGAGGAGGGCGAGGAGGAGGAGGTCTTGGCCTTCGCGGACCTCTCGATGAACACCACGACCCGCGAGGTACGCCGGGCGGGCCGTGCGATCGAGCTGACCCGGACCGAGTTCACCCTGCTCGAGATGTTCCTGCGCCGGCCGCGCCGCGTCCTCGACCGCAGCTTCATCCTCGAGGAGGTCTGGGGCTATGACTTCCCGACCACCGCGAACTCCCTCGAGGTCTACGTCGGCTACCTCCGGCGCAAGACCGAGGCCGAGGGCGAGACGCGCCTGATCCACACCGTTCGCGGCGTGGGCTACGTCCTGAAGGAGTCATGAGCGGCTTCGGGACGGCCATCTCCGAGCGCCTCCATCGTCGTTCCCTGGCCTCCCGGGTCACTCTGTTGACGACCATGGCGGTCGCCTTGGTCGTGACTGTCTTCGCGGCGGTCTGCTACTTCGCGGTCCGCGATCAGGTCCGGTCGGCCGCCGACGAATCGCTGATGCAACGGGCTCAGATCGCGTCGCAGAGTTACGTGGACCCCGCTGGCCGGCTCCTGATCCCCAACTGGGTGATCGGCGCCGGCGACGTGCGGGTCGGTGTCATGAGCAACGACGGCCGGACCTTCTCACGACCCGACATGGACAACAGCAGCGCCTACCCCGAGCTCGGCGCGCCCGAGCGGGCCGTCGCGCAGGGCCAGTCGCAGCGCTCGCTGCGCACCATCTCCGCCGACGGCACGGCGTACCGCGTCGTGGCCGTCCCCCTCGAGCGGGGTGCCGCACTCGTCATCGCGCAGTCCCTGGCGCCCCAGGAGCGGGTGCTGCACAAGCTCGGCATCTTGATGCTCCTCCTCGGCATCGCCGGCATCGTCGGTGCCGGACTGGCCGGATGGGCCGTGGCGAGCGGCGGCCTGCGACCCGTCAGGAGGCTCACGACCGACGTCGAGGAGATCGCCCGGACCGAGGACCTCACCCCTCTCGAGGTCGAGGGCGTCGACGAGATCGCCCGACTGGCCGCAGCCTTCAACGGCCTCCTGGTGGCGCTCGCCGCCTCCCGCGACCGGCAGCGCCAGCTCATCGCCGACGCCGGCCACGAGCTGCGCACACCGCTCACCTCCATGCGGACCAACATCGACCTGCTCACCCAGGCCGACCTCGCGCTCGACCCACAGCAGCGAGAGGAGCTGCTGGGCGACGTACGGGCGCAGATGGAGGAGCTCACCAACCTCATCGGTGACCTCGTCGCGCTGGCCCGTGAGGAGGAGCAGCAGTCCGCGGTCGGACCGGTCGAGCTGCATGTGCTCCTCGACCATGCCGTCTCACGGGTCCGGCTGCGCGCGCCGAGCGTCCTCTTCGACGTCCGTGCCGAGCCGTGGTGGGTCGTCGGCGAGGCTGCCGGCCTGGAGCGCGCGATCACCAACCTGCTCGACAACGCGGCCAAGTTCTCGCCGCCCGACAGCACCGTCCACGTCACCCTCTCCGGAGGCACGGTCACGGTCGACGACGAAGGCCCGGGCATCGCCGACGAGGACCTTCCGCACGTCTTCGACCGCTTCTACCGCAGCGCCGAGTCCCGAGCGATGCCGGGCTCCGGCCTCGGCCTCTCGATCGTCAAGCAGACGGCCGACCGGCACAGCGGCACGGTCTCCGCCGGTCGCAACCCGGAGGGCGGCGCGCGGGTGACGCTGCGCATTCCCGGTGCTCCCTCACCGGTTCCGGCAGGTGCGCCAGCCTGACAGGATGGGGGGATGACGTGGTTCGCCTCCCCGACCGACGCAGCTGATCGCCTCCGCGCGACGGGCTACCTGGCGAGCGACGCCATCGCCCTGATCGCCTATCTGGCCGGTGCGCTGGAGAAGCCGGTGCTCGTCGAGGGCCCTGCCGGTGTCGGCAAGACCGAGCTGGCCAAGGCCGTCGCGACGGCCACGGGTGCGGAGCTCGTCCGACTGCAGTGCTACGAGGGGCTCGACGAGGCCCGCGCGCTCTACGAGTGGAACTACAAGAAGCAGCTCCTCCGCATCCAGGCCTCCGCCGACGGCGAGGGATGGGACGAGACGCACGACAACATCTTCAGCGACGAGTTCCTCCTCACCCGCCCGCTCCTCACCGCCATCCGGCGCGAGGAGCCCACCGTCCTGCTGATCGACGAGGTCGACAAGACCGACGTGGAGGTCGAAGGGCTTCTCCTCGAAGTCCTCTCCGACTTCCAGGTCACCATCCCCGAGCTGGGCACCATCGCCGCCGTACGTCGTCCCTTTGTGCTCCTCACCTCCAACGCGTCCCGCGAGCTCTCGGAGGCCGTGAAGCGGCGATGCCTCTACCTCCACATCGACTATCCCGACGCCGACCGGGAGAAGGCGATCATCACCGCCCGCGTTCCCGGCCTGCCGGACAAGGTCGCGACCCAGCTGGTGCAGGTCGTCGCGCGCCTCCGCGACCTCGAGCTGAAGAAGTCCCCGAGCATCGCAGAGTCGATCGACTGGGCGCGCACGCTGATCGCGCTGCACATCGCCAATCTCGACGACAAGGTCATCGACGAGACCCTCGGCGTGGTGCTCAAGCACTCCTCCGACGTCGCCCGCGCGGCCCGCGAGCTCAAGCTCGGCAAGCCCGACCGCAAGCTCACCCAGTGGAACTGACCGATGTCACTTCTGGATAGGCACCTCGCCTTCCTCGAGGCCCTCCGCGGCGCCGGGATGCCGGTGAGCCTCTCCGAGGACCTCGACGCGGTGCAGGCGCTCGGCCTCGTCGGCTGGGGCGAGCGCTCCCAGGTCCATGACGTGTACGCCGCCACCCTGGTCAAGCGCGCCAGCCAGCGGCCCACCTTCGAGGAGCTCTTCGAGCTCTACTTCCCCCGAATGGTCGGTTCCTCCCCGCCGAACGGGCAGTCGCTCACCACCGAATCCGGCGTTCCTCCCGAGGCGTTGGCGCCCGAGGAGCTCCAGGAGGCGCTGGAGCAGTTCCGCCAGGAGCTCGTCGACTCCCTCGCCTCCGAGAACCGCCAGCAGAACCGCCAGCTCGCCACGCAGGCCGTCGGACGGTTCGGCTCGATGCCCGGTCGCGGACCCGGGATGTCCAGCTGGTCGTCGTACACCGCGCTTCGCCGGCTCGACCCGGGGGAGATCGAGCGGCGTCTCACTGAGGCGCTGCAACAGCAGGGCTGGCCCGAGGGGCAGGCGCGGGAGGCGGCAGGTCGGCGCGTCCGGGAGTACCAGCAGATGGTCGAGGCCGACGCCCGCCGGCGGATCGCCGAGGAGAAGGGCCCCGACCAGATCGCCAAGGTGACCGTCCGCCCGACGATCGAGAAGCTCAACTTCCTGCACGCCCGCAAGGCCGACGTCGAGGAGCTGCGCCGCCAGCTCTACCCGCTCGCTCGGAAGCTCGCGACCCGGATGGCCAAGCAGAAGCACGCCCGCCGTCGCGGCCCGCTCGACATCCGCCGCACGATGCGTGAGTCGATGTCGTACGGCGGCGTGCCGCTCGACACGCGTCACCGGCCCAAGCGCCCGCACCGCAACGAGCTCGTCGTCCTCTGCGACGTCTCCGGCTCGGTCAGTCACTTCGCCACGTTCACGCTGCTGCTCGTGATCGCGCTGCGTGAGCAGTTCAGCAAGGTGCGGGCGTTCATGTTCGTCGACGACATCGTCGAGGTGACCGACGCGATGCAGCCCGGCGCCGACCTCGTCGACACGATGGAGGAGCTCACCAAGCAGGCCAACTACGCCGCGACGGTCGGGCGGACCAACTACGGCCGGGCCTTCAAGCGCTTCGCCGAGAAGTACCCCGACGCCGTCGGCCCGAAGAGCGCGCTGCTCATCCTCGGCGACGCCCGCAGCAACTACGCCGACCTCCACCTCGACGCCCTGCGGGAGCTGGCCGACCGTGCCCGGCACAGCTGGTGGCTCAACCCCGAGGTCGAGATGCAGTGGGACGTCGGGGACTCCGCCGCGACTCCCTACGGCCGGATCGTGCCGATGGTCGAGTGCCGCAACCTCGAGCAGCTCACCGAGTTCGTCCAC
The DNA here is from genome assembly GCF_020715565.1 of Nocardioides sp. Kera G14. NCBI lineage: Bacteria > Bacillati > Actinomycetota > Actinomycetes > Propionibacteriales > Nocardioidaceae > Nocardioides > Nocardioides sp. Kera G14. The sequence goes on from NZ_CP085839.1 coordinate 3,446,366, forward strand.
CACCTCGCCTGACAGGAACCACCATGCTCGTCGCCTTCTCCGTCTCGCCCACCTCCGCCGCGGACGAGGACGGCTCCGTCGCCGAAGCGGTCGCGGCCGCCGTACGGGTGGTCAAGGAGTCCGGGCTCCCATGGGAGCTCACCTCGATGTTCACGACGATCGAGGGCGAGTGGGACGAGGTGTTCGACGTGGTGAGGCGTGCGACCGACGCGGTCCTGGCAGTCTCCCCGCGCGTCGGCCTGGTGCTCAAGGCCGACATCCGGCCCGGCTACACCGGCCAGCTCTCCGAGAAGGTCGAGCGGGTCACTCGCCTGCTCGACTGAGCGTCCAGGTCCGGCTCTCCAGCTCCGCCTCGCCGTAGAACGGGGCGAGGTCGGCGAGGGCCGACTTCACGGCCGGTTGCGGGGAGGCCTCGGCAGCCTGCGCACCGTGGACGTAGTGGTCGAGCCCGTGCGCCGCCCACGGTGCGGCGTGACCGTCGTCGAACCGCACGGTCACCTTCCCCGGTCGGTCCCGGCCGGGGTCACCGTCCAGCGTCGGAACCACGTCGCCGTGGTTCTCGAGCGAGATGAGGCGCGTGTACGCCGGCAGTGACTGGTCCTGCACGGGCGACCCTGCCGTCACGATGTTGGTCACGTGGTAACGCCGGCTCTGGGCGATCTCGGCGGCCTCCATGCCGCCGAGGCTGTGGCCCACGATCAGCACCGGCTCCGTGGCCGCGATGCCGCTCGCCCGCATGGCCCGCTCGATCGAGGCCTGGTAGCTCGTCGGTCGGCCGAGCCGGACCGACGCGTCGGTGCGCAGGTTCCGCTGGCTGGCGGTGTCCAGAGGCGACAGCGTGTCGGTCCCGCGGAGGTAGACGATGTGCCTGCGGCGGCCGTCAGGTGCGGTCAGCGTCTGGACCGCGATCACCGGCCCCGCCTCGTTGACCTGGTCGAGCGTGCGGAGGAGGTCGACCAGACTGTGAGGAGCAGTGGTGGCCAGCGTCGGCGGAGCGAGCACCGCGGCGGAGCCGGGTTGACGGACGCTGTAAGCCGTGAGCAGGAGGCGCGCTGCGGCTCCCGCCGGGGTGAGCGCCAGCGCGGTCCCTGCGACCCCGAACTCCGCCTCGACCAGCGGGTGCAACCGGGCCGCCGCCACGTCGGCGCCGCTGATCAGGCGCACCGTCGTGCGCACGCCGTGGGCCGCCGCCTCGGCATGGAGGCCGCTCGTGACGCCCAGGCCGCCGACGACACCCAGCGCCGCTTCGGCGGCGGCACCCGTGGCCGGCGAGGCCGCCAGGGTGGGTGCGACCTCGGCGACGATCAACCCGACCCGAGCAGCCCGCCCCGCCGCCCGAAGGGCAACGGCGTCGAGCTCGCCCGCGAGGCTCATGGCCTCGGCGTGCGCCATCTCCAGCGTCGGAGTGGGGCCGACGTCGGTCATGCTGCGCTCCTGATCGCGCCCACCGCGATGTCGACGACCGAGGAGCCCACCGCGGCGACCAGGCTGACCTCGGCGGTGGCGACCTTGTGGACGAGGACGGCGTCGGCCGCGACGTCGAGGGCGATCGCCATGGCGTGGAGCTCGCGGACGAGCTCGGCCGAAGCCTCGCGGAAGGCGGCGCCGCTCAGCCCGCGCCAGCTGAGCAGCGCGGTGCGGTGCTGCAGGTGCTCGGCGTCCTGCCGGCACTCGTCGGCAAGCCGGCGCAGGTGGGAGACGTGGTGATCCATGCCCGACAGGGTCCCCGAGAGCGCCGTCCGGCGACAGGGGCTTCTCCGCGCCTGTGGAGAACCGACTAGGAGATGTACGCCGACAGGGCGTCGAGACCGCCGGCGATCTCCTCGGCCGACCCGGCGAAGGACATCCGCACGAAGCGATGTCCGTCCACGGTGTCGAAGTCCACGCCGGGTGCCACGGCGACCCCGGTGTCGGCCAGCAGTTGATGCGCCCAGCCCATGGTGTCGGACGTCAGATGACCCACATCGGCCCAGACGTAGAACGCTCCGTCGGCCGGCGCAAGACGCGTGATCCCCATGTCTGTCAGGCGATCGAGCATCACGCGACGGTTGGCGGCATAGCGCGCGACGTGTCCGTCGAGCTCCGCCTTGGCGTCCTCGGAGAAGGCCTCCACGACCGCGCGCTGCCCGAGGGCCGGCGGGCAGATCGTGAAGTTGCCGGTCAGCACCTCGACCGCTCTGCGCAGATGCGAGGGGGCGAGCATCCACCCCAGGCGCCAGCCGGTCATGGAGAAGTACTTGGAGAAGGAGCCGAAGACCACGGGACGTCGCGAGGTCGCCCACGTGGTGCGGGACAGTCGCGTGTCGCCGTACTCGAGGCCGTGGTAGATCTCATCGCTGATCACCTGCACGCCCTGCTCCTCGCACCACGCGGTCAGCTCGACGAGCTCGTCGGGGAGCAGCATCGTGCCGGTCGGGTTGGCCGCGGAGGCCAGCAGCAGGCCCTTGAGCCCGGGCACGGCCGCGAGTTGGGAGACGGTCGGTTGGAACCGCGTCTCCGGCCCGGTCTCGAGCTCGACGACCCGACATCCCAGTGCAGCAAGGACATTGCGGTAGCAGGCGTAGTTGGGCCGTGCCATCGCGACGACGTCGCCGGGCTCGAAGGCGGCGAGGAAGGCCAGCAGGAAGCCGCCCGAGGCACCGGTCGTGACGACCACGTCGTCGGGGGAGACGTCGACGTCATACCAATCCCCATAGTGGGAGGCGATCGCGGCACGCAGCTCGGGGATCCCGACCGCGGGCGTGTAGCCCAGGGGGTCGCCGGAGGCCAGGAGTCGCGTCGCCTCGGCGCGTACGGCCTCGGGCGCGCCCGTCGCCGGCTGGCCGGAGTGCAGCGCATAGACCGGGGCGCCCGTCGCTGCACGGCGGGTGGCCGCGTCGATCATGTCCATCACGTGGAAGGGCGGCACGTTCGCCCGTTGCGCGGCCGTCCATCGGGCACCCAGATCCATGCTCCGACCCTAAGCCGGTCGGTAAGGTTGAACCCCGCCACCCCAGACACGAGGTGACCGCATGAGCTTCGACGCCGACCAGCTCGACACGTTCGTGCTGATCGGCGCCGCCGTCACGCTGGTCGCGATCCTCGCCGTGCGCGTCTCCTCCCGCACGGGCCTGCCGACGCTCCTCGTCTATCTGCTCATGGGTGTCGTCATGGGCGAGTCGGGCTTCGGGATCCAGTTCGAGGATGCCTCGGTGTCACACGCACTCGGCTTCGCGGCGCTGGCGCTGATCCTCGCCGAAGGTGGCCTGACGACCGCTTGGCATGAGGTCCGGTCCTCGATGCGGCTCGGTGCGACGCTGGCGATCCTCGGCGTCGCGATCACCGTCGCCGTCGTGGCGCTGGCGGGCCACTACGTCCTCGACCTCGACTGGCAGCTCGCCGTGCTGCTCGGTGCGGTGACGGCGCCGACGGACGCGGCTGCGGTCTTCTCGGTGCTCCGGGTCGTGCCCCTGCCACGCCGGCTGACCGGTGCGCTCGAGTCGGAGTCCGGACTCAACGACGCCCCGACCGTCGTGCTCGTCACCCTCATCTCGACCGGCGCGGTCCACGAGCATCCGCTCTGGATGGTCGGCGGGATCGTTCTCTACGAGCTCGCCGCCGGCACCGTGATCGGGCTCGTGATCGGCTTCGGCGGCGGCTGGGTGATGCGTCGGGCAGCCCTTCCCTCGTCCGGTCTCTACCCGTTGGCCGTCCTCGCCCTGACCTTCCTCGCCTACGGCCTGGGCGCCGCCGTGCACGGCAGTGGCTTCGCCGCCGTGTACGTCGCCGCCCTGGTCCTCGGCAACGTCGAACTGCCTCACCGCGGAGCCACGAGGTCCTTCGCCGAGGGACTCGCCTGGCTGGCACAGATCGGCCTCTTCGTGATGCTCGGGCTGCTGCTCTCACCCGGCCGGATCACGTGGGACACCGTGGGCCTGGCGCTCGTCGCAGGTCTCGTGCTGACCTTTGTTGCCCGACCACTGTCGGTGCTCGCCTCGACCGCGTTCGAGCGGATGGGCTGGCGCGATCGGGCCTTCCTGTCCTGGGCCGGGCTGCGCGGAGCGGTGCCGGTCGTGCTGATGACGATCCCGCTGGCCGAGGGCGTGCCCGGCTCGGAGCGACTCTTCGACATCGTCTTCGTGATGGTCGTCGTCTACACGCTGCTGACCGCACCGACGCTGCCCCTGCTTGCACGCTGGCTCGGCATCGCCCGCCCCACCGACCCGCGGGCGCTCGACCTCGAGGCCGCGCCGCTGGAGCGGCTCGCGGCCGACCTGCTGCAGATCGCGATCACGCCGGGCTCACGCATGCACGGTGTCGAGGTCAGCGAGCTCCGCCTGCCCCACGGCGCCTCGGTCTCGCTCATCGTCCGTGACGGTCAGGCGATCGTGCCGGAGCGGCGCACCGTGTTGCGCCGGGGCGACGACGTACTCGTCGTGACGCCGCGCGCCGACCGCGAGGCGACCGAGCGCCGACTCCGTCAGGTCAGCCGGCACGGCCGGCTGGCGCGTTGGAACGCCTCCTGACCCTGCGAGGCGGAGGTGCTACGGCGAGCAGATCGTCGTGTCCTTGGACGCCTTGACCGAGGACTCCCCGGTCTCCGGCTCCTTGAACCTGTCGCCGACGACCACGACGACCCCGACCTGCGACACCGACTTCTCGACCACCTTGGCGTCGGGCAACCGGGAGGCGACGAGCTTGACGGCCGGGCTGGCCGGGTCGTCGGTCCAGATCTGGACGTTGGAGACGCCCGACTTGGCCGGCGCGTTGGCGGACTGGCCCTTGTTGAAGCCCTGGTCGGTGAACTGCTGCATGGTGCGGCTCGCGAGCCCAGCGCGACGCCCCGCGTTGAGCACGCTGACGGTCACCTCGTCGGGCGTGACGGAGTCGCCCGCCTTGACCGGCGTCTCGGTGCAGACCGCCGTCTCCGTGACGACACTCGGCAGCGGCTTCATCACCTGTCCCCACCCCCACGCCGCCGCCAGCAGGAGCACGACGAGGAGTCCCCCGATGGTCAGTGCGGTCCGCAGGAAGGGGTTCATGCCGACGTACCGTATCGAAGCCGGGCGGACGTCAGAGGTGATGCACGCGGGCGTGCAGGACGTGACGCTGCTGCAGAGCCGCACGCAGAGCGCGGTGGAGACCGTCCTCGAGGTAGAGCTCCCCCTCCCACTCCACGACGTGCGCGAAGAGGTCGCCGAAGAAGGTCGAGTCGTCGTCCAGGAGCGCGTAGAGGTGAAGCGTGTCCTTGGTGGTGACGAGCTCATCGAGGCGGACCTGGCGCGGCGGAATGCCGGCCCACTCCTTGGTGGAGAGGCCGTGATCGGGGTAGGGACGCCCCTCGCCGACGCGCTTGAAGATCACGTCAGTGACTCTAACAACGGGCCCTTGGTCCGCCTTAGAGTGCGGCCATGACCGATGCTCCCGTGTCTCTGCCGGACAACCCGATCTACCAGGCCGTCCAGCCCGGCTACGTCTTCGAGGGTGCGGCGCTCGAGCTCGGGGGCCTCATGGTCGACGCGTCGACGTTGACCGACGTGCACGTGAAGATCCCGATCGGCATGCTCAACCGGCACGGCCTCGTCGCGGGGGCGACCGGCACCGGCAAGACCAAGACGATCCAGCTCATGATGGAGCAGCTCTCCGAGGCAGGCGTGCCGGTCTTCGCCGCCGACATCAAGGGGGACCTGTCGGGCCTCGCGACCCCGGGTGCGCCCAGTGACAAGGTCAGTGCCCGCGCCGCCACGGTCGGCCAGACGTGGGAGGCCACGAGCTTCCCGGTCGGCTACTTCGCGCTGGGTGGTGTGGGCTCCGGCGTCCCGATCCGGGTGTCGGTGGAGACCTTCGGCGCGACGCTGCTCTCCCGCGTGCTGGGCCTCAACGACACCCAGGAGTCCTCGCTGGGACTGGTCTTCCACTACGCCAAGAACGCCTCGCTCAAGCTTGTGGACCTCGCCGACCTGCGTGCCGTCCTCCAGTACCTCACCTCCGACGAGGGGAAGTCCGATCTCTCCGGGCTCGGCGGACTCTCGTCCGCGACCGTGGGCGTGATCCTGCGCGAGCTGATCGCCTTCGCCGACCAGGGCGCCGACCAGTTCTTCGGAGAGCCGACCTTCGACTCCTCCGACCTGCTCAGCACCACGGCCGACGGCAAGGGCCAGATCTCGCTGCTCGAGCTGCCGAACCTCACCGATCGGCCGCAGATCTTCTCGACGTTCCTGATGTGGCTGCTCACCGACCTCTTCCGGAAGCTGCCCGAGGTCGGGGACCCCGACAAACCCAAGCTGGTCTTTTTCTTCGACGAGGCGCACCTGCTCTTCAACGAGGCGTCCAAGGACTTCCTCACGACGATCACGCAGACCGTGCGGCTCATCCGCTCCAAGGGTGTCGGCGTCTTCTTCATCTCCCAGTCGCCGACCGACATCCACGAGGACGTGTTGGCGCAGCTCGGGTCCCGTGTCCAGCACCAGCTGCGGGTCAACACGCCCAACGACGCCAAGGCGCTGAAGTCCACCGTCAACACCTACCCCACGTCGTCGTACGCCGACCTCGGCTCCGTCATCACCACGCTGGGCATCGGCGAGGCGATCGTCACCGTCATGAACGAGCGCGGTGCGCCGACGCCCGTGGCCTGGACGCGTCTTCGGGCACCCGAATCCCTGATGGCGGCCAGCGATCCGGCGTCGATCGCTGCCGCCGTGGCGGCCTCACCGCTGCAGGCCAAGTACGGCACGGTGGCGACTGTCGACTCCGCCGCCGACCAGCTGGGCGCGAAGATGACGGCCTCTGCGGAGGCCGCCAAGGCGGAGGCTGACGCCAAGGTCGCCGCCAAGAAGGCCAAGGCCCCGGCGGCCAAGCCGAAGGGCCGCGCGAAGAAGGAGAAGTCGATCGTCGAGGAGATCGTCACCTCGACGACCTTCCGTCAGGTCGCGCGACAGGCTGCCCGCACTGCGGTCCAGCAGATCTTCAAGAAGCGCTGACTGTCCTCAGGCGGTCCAGCGCAGGCCCTCGGCGACGATGTCGGCGAGGGCGTGGACCCCGTTGAGATCCTCGCGCTGACCCATCAGCCGGGCCACCGCGCTGGCGTGGCGGATCCTGGGATCGGTGCGCTGCTGTTCCTGCTCGAGCTCGACGTCGATGTCGTTTCCCCGAGTGGCCGGTGCGTTCCCCATGGCACTCTCCTCTGACATTCGGTGACTGTGACGGATGGTGCTGAAGAGTCATCGTCGGATGCGAACGTCGCCGGAAGGTTGATCGCAGGTTACGACGATGTTGAAACCCTCGCCGCGACGAAGAGTTCACCGTCGACGAGCCCCCACCCGGGCCGCTTCGGCACCTCCGCGGCCGTCCGACGGTCGAAGACGGAGTCCAACGGATCGGCCAGACGCAGCTCGATGCGGGTCTCCAGCAGGTCCCGCAGTGCCGGCCGTACGTCGGCCCACCGGTGTGCCGCCAGCAGGATCCTCAGTCCCGACACCGACAGGGCTGCGCGCACGAGCGCGTCCTCGACCAGCGGGTGTTCCTGTCGCAGGACGCTCCAGTCGTCGACAAGCAGTACCGTGCCGGACACGAGCAAGGCGGGAAGCTGCGGCGCCCGGGGGTCGAGCTCGAGGATCGGCCCGGTCCCCGCGGCCTCGAGACCGGTCGCGATCGTCGCCAGCAGGCTGCTCTTCCCACTGCCCGGACAGCCGACCACCGCCACATGCCCGCCTCGGGAGGGGAGGGTGACGACCCGCCGCGCGACGGGGTCATCGGTCACCCCCACCACCACGGATCCTGGCTCTCCTGCCGTCGAATCGGGAGCCTCCTGAGCCAGCAGGTCCGTCAGGTGGGGTGACTCCTCGAGCGGCGGGAGCCAGATCGGCGCCACCGGCTCGGCCGAACCGACGACCTGGCCGATCGCCTGGGCACAGAAGCCGTCGTCGGCAGCAGCCACACGTAACCGCACCGGAGTCTCCGGCCCCGCGCGGAGCAGCGCCCAGCCGGGCTCGCGCGGCAGGGTCGCCGCGTCGGCAATCCCCAGCACTGCACGGGATTCTGCGTCCGTGAAGGTGCGCAGCGCGAGCCGCCACGAGAGGTGCGCATCGAGCTCACGTAGGCGGGTCTCATCGAGTCGTTGCGAGGCGAGCACCAGATGGACGCCCAGCGAGCGGCCGAGTCGCCCGACGCGCACGAGCACCTCCAGCACGCTCGGGTGGGCCGTGAGGAGCTCGCTGAACTCGTCGATGACCAGCACCAGCGGCACTGTCGCGTCGCCGCCCCGGACCAGTCGCTGGCGGCGGTCGAGCTCGGCGTCGAGCGCCCGCACCATCCGCGGCACGAGGCCCGGCGAATCGGCCAGATTGGTGACGAGCCCCGCGCAGTGCGGCAGGGCGGCGAGGTCGCCCAGCCCGGTGCCGCCCTTGAAGTCCACCAACAGGAACGTCACGTCGTCAGGTGACAGCTGCAGGGCGAGGGAGAGGACGAGCGCCCGCAGGAGCTCGGACTTCCCTGACCCGGTCGCGCCCACGATCACTCCGTGCGGCCCGACGCCGCCCAGGGCGGCCTCACGCAGATCCAGCCACATCCCCTCGGCGAGCTCTGCCCGCAGGGTCCCGGATCCCCAGTGCGGTGTCGGGTCCCGCGGGACGACGGTCCGGGACGACAGTGCTCGAAGGCGCGCCGCGTGTCTCACCGCCAGGACCCGGCAGACGGGGTCGGCATCCGCCTCGGACGGCGGTTCCCAGTCGGGTGAGGGCGCGAGTCCGGCCAGCAGGTCGGCGTACGACGTGCGGCGGGTGGCCACGAGACGGCGCCGCGACGAGAGCTGATGGTCGAGTTGCAGGCCGCTGCCGAGCAGGGTCGCGCCGATCATCACGAGGGCGACGAGCAGATGACCACTCGCCGCGGTGAGCACTCCCACGGAGGCGAGACTCGCGACGACCGGCAGTGTCTGCGCGAGCCAGCCGTGCGCGCGCTCGGGCAGCGGCGGCGGGCTGGGCAGGAGCGGCATGGCCGAGACCCTAGGCACGAGACCGCGGCCCGTGACGCCCACGGAGCCGGCGCTGTGGATAACCGACAGCACCGACCCGATCACTGCCGCATCATCGTCGGCGGACGACGCGGAACAGGAGACCCTCATGTCAGCGACCATCACCGGGCAGGTCACCGGTGCCCTCGACCGGGCGGCGACGCTCACTCTGGCTGCCAAGGCCGACCTCGACGCCCAGCTCGTCCGGCTCGGGCAGGAGCTCACGATGGGCTCCGGCACCTGGTCGGGAGCGGGCGCGAACGCCTTCCAGTGCGCCTTCGACGGCTGGGCCACCCAACAGCGCCGGCTCCTGGCGAGCCTGCAGTGGTTCCACGACCAGCTCCGCGCGATCGAGGCACTCAACGCCGCCACGGACGCCGGCCAGGCCGGCTCGTTCGGTACGTCGGGAGGTGCACAGTGAGTGACCGGATCTTGGTCAACCACGCGGCGCTCGAGGAGGCGGTCGCGACGCTCGGTCGCGCCGTCGCAGCCACCGAGGCTCGGCTGTCGCAGCTCGACCATGACCTCACGCCGCTGCACACCGACTGGTACGGCCAGGCACAGGTGGCCTGGCACACGGCCCAGGCGCAGTGGCGTGCGGCCGAGGAGGAGATGCACGGCGTACTCGCCGAGCTGGGAAGCCGACTCTCCGCTGCTCAGGCCGCGTACCAGGCAGCGGATCAGGCCGGCGCCCGGGCGTTCCAGTGAGCGTGCTGGACCGCCCGACTGCGGTCGCCGCGGTGGTTGCGGCCGAGTCGGCGTGGGTGCCCGGCTGGCAGCGGATCGTCACCAGGGCAGCGCTCCCGGCCCTGCCGCTGCTGCTGGCCATCGGCCGCCTCGACGCGGTCGGAGTCGCCGTCGTCGCCGCTGCGCTGGCGCTCGGGTCGCGGCTCGTCCCCGCCGTGGCTGCGCAGTCGCTCCACGGCGGTCGTCGCGCTGACATCCGCACTGCGCGAGAGCGCTCCCTCACGGCGTACGTCGTCGCCGGCCTGCTCCTCGCGGGTGCTCTCGCACGGACGGGTGACGACGCGTGGGCGCTGGCCGTGTCGCTCACTGCAGCGGTGCTCACCCTGCTGCAGCACCGGCCACCCTTCACCAGACCGACGCTCGCCGTCGGTGCCGAAATGGCCGAATCCCTTGCCCTGCTGGGCATTCTGCCTCTCATGGCGATGGCGACACGGGGCTGGTGGCAGTGACGGAGCAGACGTCGCTCTCACCGCGGGAGCAGCTCACCGTGGCTGCGTGGGAGCGGCGCCGCATGGTCGCGGCGTTGCTCACCGGAGACCCGGACGGGCCGCTGCCGCCCTTCGCCCGACCTCTCGTCGGCGGCCTCGCTGCTGCGGCCGTCGTGGTGGCCGTGATCCTGATTCGCTGACGCCCCACGGCCTGGGGGAGGATCGCCGGCGTGAGCCCGGCGATCCTCCTTCTGGTGCTCGGCTCGGCGGTCCTGCATGCGACGTGGAACGCGATCGCCCACGGTTCCCGCGACCGGCTGGTCAACATGGCACTCGTCGAGTCGACGTTCGTCGTCATCCCGGCGATCGCGATCTGCCTCACCGGCCTGCCGGACAGCGACGCGTGGCCGTTCATCATCGCGAGCGGAATCACGCACACCTGCTACATGCTGACCCTCCTCACGAGCTTCCGGCTGGGCGAGTTCAGCCAGGTCTATCCGCTCGCCCGCGGCACCTCGCCGTGGGTGGTCGCCCTCATCTCGCTCACGCTCCTGCACCAGCACCTGCCCGCCCTGCAGGTCCTCGGCGTCATCGTCGTCTCGGCCGGCCTGCTCCTCCTGGTCATGCTGGGCGGGGTCCCCACGCGCCACCACGTGCCGGCGATCGCCGCGGCCGTCGGCACCGGACTGCTGATCGCGACCTACACCGTCATCGACGGCGAAGGGGTCCAGCGGACCGAGCCGCTGACCTACATGGCGTGGTCCTTCCTCGCCCAGGGCCCGTGGCTGATGGGGTGGCTGCTGGCCACGCGTCGACGCGCGGCGATCACGCAGATCCGCCAGCAGTGGTGGGCAGGCATCCTCGGGGGAGTCGTCTCGATGGTCGCCTACGGCACCGTGATCTGGGCGCAGAGCAAGGGCCACCATCTCGCCCCCATCGCCGCACTGCGCGAGACCTCGATCGTCTTCGGCGCCCTCATCGGGGCGCTCTTCTTCGGCGAGCGCCTCGGCTGGGGGCGTGCGGTCTCGGCTGCTGTCGTCGTTGCCGGCATCGCCCTCCTGGCCGTCTGAGGTGAATGGTTCCGGCACCCATCGGCGCCGGAACCATTCACCCCACGACGCGGCTCATCGCAGTGATTCGGTGAGCGGCACGAAGTCGACCTTCTCGCGCACACCACAGTCGGGGCAGCACCAGTCGTCGGGGATGTCGCGCCACGCCGTGCCAGCCGCGAAGCCCTCGAGCTCGTTGCCCTCCGCCACCTCGTAGACGTAGCCGCAGCCCGGGCAGCGGGCCGCCATGACCTCGTCGGTGACCGTGACGGCCGTGCCGCTGGTTGAGGTGCGAGCGGAGCCAGCCTCGGAGCCAAGGGGCGTCGGATACCGGCGCAGCAGCTTCTCGAGCTTCCCCGGCTGCAGGTTCGCGAGCCGGATGTCACCGTCGAAGTGGTCGACCACCCGCTGGTCCATCGCCCGCCGGAAGAGCGGAGGGATGAGTGCGAGCACGATCATGCCGGCATAGCCGGTCGGCAGGACCGGCGACTCGGCGTAGTCCCGCAGTGACTGGTAGCGACGGGTGGGGTTGGCGTGGTGGTCGCTGTGCCGTTGGAGGTGGTAGAGCAGCACGTTGGTCGCGATGTTGTTGGAGTTCCAGGAGTGCGAGGGGTCGACGCGCTCGTAGCGCTGCCGCTCGCCCACCCCGACGCGTTGCCGCAGCATCCCGTAGTGCTCCATGAAGTTCACGACCTCCAGCAGGGAGAAGCCGAAGATGCCCTGGATGAGGAGATAGGGGAGGACGCCGACACCGAGCCAGACGACGACGGCGCCCCAGAGGACCAGGGACATCAACCAGGCGTTGATCACGTCGTTGCCGATCCGGAACGGGTGCTGGTCACGCCGGGCGTAGCGCCGCTTCTCGAGGTTCCATGCCGACCGCAGTGATCCCGAGACCGTCCGCGGCCAGAACGTGTAGAAGTTCTCGCCCAACCGCGACGAGGCCGGGTCCTCCGGCGTCGCGACCCGGACGTGGTGGCCGCGGTTGTGCTCGAGGTAGAAGTGGCCGTAGAAGGACTGCGCCAGCGCGATCTTCGACAGCCACCGCTCGTGTGACTCCCGCTTGTGACCGAGCTCGTGGGCGGTGTTGATGCCGATTCCGCCGACCGTTCCGATCGTGATCGCCAGCCCGATCCGGTCGGCCACTGACAGGTCGCCGCGGGCGATCAGCCACATGGCCGTCAGGAAGCCGGCGTACTGGATCGGGAGGAACGCGAAGGTGATGTAGCGGTAGTAGCGGTCCTTCTCGAGCGCCTCGATCACGTCGTCGGGCGGGTTGGAGCCGTCGCGCCCGACCACGAGGTCGATCAGCGGGACGATCACGAAGAGCACGATCGGCCCGGTCCAGTAGAAGGCCCCCCATCCGGTCCACGCGGCACCACCCATCGCCACGAAGGCGAGCGCCGGCACGACCAGGCCGATCAGCCAGAGATACCGCTTCCTGTCCGTCCACTGGGCGACCGTCTCCGGGCGGACGGTGCCGCTGGCGTCGTACGTCGACATCTGGTTCCTCCTCGACACGTCGGTGTGTCCTGTCAGGATCGACGAGTCCTAGCCCACACAGCACCGTGCAGATGGGAAGCATTGCGCCGGATCTTTGTGCGATCACACAATGTGTACATGGAGACCGAGCGCGGGACGGCGGCCGAGCTCGAGGCGTGGGTCGGCGGATTCATCATGTCCGAGCGCTCCGATGACCGGGTGGCGGCGTGGGTGGACCGCACCTGGCGCGCGATCGCGGTGGAGGTGCCCGCGGTGGCCGCCGACGCCGACCTCGCAGGGCTCGTGCGCCGCGCCATCGACCAGCACTGGCGTGCCTTCCTCGACCACCTCGCCGGTGAGGCGAGCTTCCGGCTGGTGCCAGCCGCCGTCGAGCTGGCGCACGAGCTGGCACGCCGTCACCTCGACCTGACCCTGCTCCTCGGAATCTACCGCGCGGCGCAGCGCAGCTCCTGGGTCTACGCCACCGAGGTGGTCCGCGACGCGCCCGTGGGGTTGGACCACGAGGGGATCCTCGTCCTCTTCTGGACCGAGGCGGCGACCTGGCTCGACGCGAGTGTGGAGGAGTCCCTCCTGCTCCACCAGCACGAGGCGGCCAGGATCCAGCAGCGGGGTGACGCCCAGCGGTTCGAGGCGGTGCAGGCGCTCCTCGGCGGCACCGACCGCCTCGAGCGCGGGCCGCGCGAGCTCTCGGCGGCGCTGGGCGGCTATCCCGTGACCGAGTCGCACGTGGCGGTGGTCCTCACTGCGCTCACCCCCGAGGCGCTCGCACTGCTCGAGCCGACGGCCCATCGTGTGGCGTCGCGGCTCGGCCGGCGTGCGCCCCTGATCGTCCGGCCGAGCGGCCGCGAGGCGTGGTGCTGGGTGCCCGCCGACCACCTGGCCGACCTCGGATCCCTCGGACTGGACCCTGTCCAGCTGCGGATCAGCATGGCGGGACCCCATCCCGGCATCGAGGGCTTCGTCCTCGCTCACCAGGAGGCACAGGCTGCGCGATCGGTCGCCCTCGCCCGGAGCGCCACCGTGACGACGTACGACGACGTGGCGGTGCTGACGATGCTCGCCGCAGATCCGGAAGCGGCCGAGCGGTTCACGCGCAGAGTGCTGGGTCCGCTGCTGGACGTCCGGCACGACCAGCTGCGCGACACCGTGCGGGCGGCACTCACGCACGCCGGTGACAGCACGTCACTCGCCGAGGCGCTCGGCGTGCACAAGAACACCGTGCGGTACCGGCTGCAGCAGGCCGAGCGCCTGCTCGGCCAGCCGATCAGGCCGAAGGCGCGGGACCTCCTGCTCGCCCTCGACTACGCCGACGCCTTCCTCAGATCCCAGGGATCGCCTGCTCAGGACGGCCAGTCGGTGATGTCCTCGTAGCCCTCGTGCTTGTGCAGCCACCGGGCGACGTACGGGCAGTGCGGGATCGCCCGGATGCCGGAGGTGCGCACGTCGTCGAGGGCGAAGCGCACGAGCTGTGAGGCGAGGCCCTGACCCTCGTAGGCGTCGTCGACCTCGGTGTGCGTGAAGTCGCGGTCCTCGCCCGCGGGAACGTACTGGGCGAAGCCGATCACGCGGCCGCCGTCGAGGATCTCGTAACGGCGCTCGTCAGGGTTGTGGGCGTAGCTGATCTCGCTCAAGGTGGCGCTCCTTCTCATCCGATCCGGTCAGGACCCGGCCGGGTCGACTGTAGATCGACATCGTGCGACCGCGGACGAAGCCGGCGACGGTGACGCCCGCCTCGGCGGCGAGCTCGACGGCGAGTGACGACGGCGCCGAGACGGCCGCCAGCACAGGAATCCCCGCCATCGACGCCTTCTGCACGAGCTCGAAGCTCGCGCGCCCGGAGACGACGAGCACGTGGCCACGCAGGGGGAGTAGCCCGTGCTCCAAGGCCCAGCCGACGACCTTGTCAACGGCATTGTGCCGGCCGACATCCTCACGGACCACCAGGAACTCACCCGTCGACGCCGAGACCAGGCCGGCCGCATGCAGTCCGCCCGTCTTGTCGAAGAGGGCCTGCTGCTCACGCAACCGATCAGGCAGACCGAGCAGGAGCCGCGCGTCGACCTCCACCGCGTCCGCCGACACGTCGAAGGAGGAGCGGGTGCGGACCGCGTCGATGCTCGCCTTGCCGCACACGCCACAGGACGAGGAGGTGTAGACCGACCGCTCGAGCCCGAAGTCGGGCAGCGTCACGCCGGGCGCGAGCGCCACATCGAGCACGTTGTAGGTGTTGACGTCGTCGACGACAGCTCCTGCGCAGTAGCGCGCGGTCGCCACGTCCTCGCGTGCCCGCACCACGCCTTCGGAGACGAGGAAGCCGGCGGCCAGCTCGACGTCGTTGCCGGGAGTCCGCATCGTGACGGCCAGCGGCCGACCCGAGACCCGGATCTCCAACGGCTCCTCGGCCGCCAACTGGTCGGGTCGCTCTCGCACCACCGGACGATCGGCGTCGTCCAGCGTGATCCGGGTGACCCGCCGACTGACGGCACGCCTGCTCATGATTCCGAGGTTACATAGGGCCATGATGGGTAGATGACCGCCATGGAGACCGTCGCCGGAGCCATGCTCCGCTCGCCGAAGACCTGCGACCACCGTGCCCCCGTGCGCGAGGTGCTGGAGCTCTTCGCCGGCGACCATGTGCATTGCGCGCTGCTCGTCGACGGGACCCGGCTCGTGAGTGTCGTGACGGCCGCCGACCTGCTCGGCGCGTCACCCGACGAGCCTGCGGCGCCCCACGGCCGCCTCCGAGGCCGGACCATCGCCCTCCACGTCGAGGCGCAGGTCGCCCTCCGTCGGATGACCGCCGAGGGCGTACGCCGACTGGCAGTCGTCTCGCCCGACGGGGCCTTGCAGGGGCTGCTCTGTCTCAAGCGCAGGGGGGACGGCTTCTGCTCCGACGAGGGTGTCGCCGCCCGCGCGGCCGAGCGGGCTGTCGACGTACGGACGAAGCGGGTGGAGGTGTCGGCATGAGGCGACCGGAGTTCTCGGACCAGGACGAAGAGGGCCTCGAGATCGAGGAGCCCGAGCACGCGGCGGTCGGTCTGCCCGGCATCTACTGGTCGATGAAGTACGCCGCCACCGAGATGGGTGCGACGCGGACCGCCCAGACCCTGCTCAGGATGAACCACGTCGACGGCTTCGACTGCCCGTCGTGTGCGTGGCCCGACCCCGATCGCCGCAAGGCCGCGGAGTTCTGCGAGAACGGCGCCAAGGCCGTCGCCTGGGAGGCGACCCGCAAGCGTGTCGGCGCCGACTTCTTCAAGGAGCACTCCGTCGCCGACCTCCTCGAGCACGACGACCACTGGCTGGAGAAGCAGGGCCGGCTGACCGAGCCGATGTACGTGAAGCCCGGCGGGACGCACTACGAGCCGATCTCCTGGGACGACGCCTTCCGGCTCATCGCCGACCGGCTCACGGCGATGCCGGACCCGAACCGGGCGGTCTTCTACACGAGCGGCCGGGCCTCCAACGAGGCCGCGTTCCTCTACCAGCTCTTCGCTCGGCGCCTCGGCACGAACAACCTCCCCGACTGCTCCAACATGTGCCACGAGTCCAGCGGCACCGCCCTCACGCAGGCGATCGGCGTCGGCAAGGGCACCGTGACGTATGACGACATCGCTCAGGAGTCGCGCCTCATCCTCATCGCGGGCCAGAACCCCGGCACCAACCACCCGCGGATGCTCACCGCGCTGGAGGAGGCCAAGAAGCACGGGGCGAAGATCGTCTCGATCAACCCGCTGCCGGAGGCCGGCCTGATCAAGTTCCGCAACCCGCAGACTCCGCGCGGGCTCTCGGGCGTCGGGACCAGGATGGCGGACGTCCATCTCTCGGTGCGGCTCAACGGCGACCTCGCGCTCTTCGCCGGTCTCAACAAGGTCCTCACCGAGCGCGGTGCGGTCGACCGGGACTTCATCGACCACTACACCGACGGCTTCGACGTCGCGGTCGAGGCGTGGGCGGCACTCGACTGGCCGACGATCGAGGCCCACAGCGGTCTCACCCGGGCCGAGATCGAGAGCCTCGCGGACGACGTGGAGCAGCACGACCGGGTCATCGTCTGTTGGGCGATGGGCCTGACCCAGCACAAGAACTCCGTGGCGACGATCCGCGAGGTGGCGAGCTTCCTGCTGCTCCGCGGCAACATCGGCCGCCCGGGTGCCGGTGCGGCGCCGATCCGCGGGCACAGCAACGTGCAGGGCGACCGCACGATGGGCATCTGGGAGCAGATGCCGGACTCCTTCCTCGACAAGATCCAGGAAGAGTTCGGCTTCGACCCGCCGCGCGAGCACGGCTTCGACACGGTCAAGGCGCTGCGCGCCATGCGCGACGGCGAGGTGGACGTCTTCATCGGACTCGGCGGCAATTTCACCGTGGCGACCCCGGACACCGAGGTCTCTACCAAGGCGATGGAGAACGTCGGCCTCACGGTCGGCATCCAGACCAAGCTCAACCGCTCGCACCTGCACCACGGCCGCGAGGCGTTGATCCTCCCGTGCCTGGGCCGCACCGAGCGCGACGTGACCGCCGCAGGTGACCAGTTCGTCACCGTCGAGGACTCCATGTCGATGGTGCACTCGTCGCGCGGCCGGCTCCTGCCCGGCTCGCCCCACCTGCGCAGCGAGGTGCAGATCATCTGCGGCATCGCCGACGCTGTCTTCGGCTCCGACCCGTTCGCCGGCATCGACTGGCGCGGGATGGCGGTCGACTACTCGATCATCCGCCGCCACATCGCCCATGTCGTGGCGGGCTTCCACTCCTTCGAGGAGCGGGTCCAGCACCCCGGCGGCTTCCAGCTTCCCAACGGAGCGCGGGACTCGCTGACGTTCGCGACCACGTCCGGCAAGGCGGAGATCACCGCCAACCCGCTCACCGCCGTGGACGTCGCGCCGGGGCATCTGCTGCTCCAGACGATGCGCTCCCACGACCAGTTCAACACCACGATCTACGGGTACGACGACCGCTACCGCGGCATCAAGCACGGCCGCCATGTCGTCTTCGTCCACCCGGACGACCTCGCGGAGCTGGGCTTCACGAACGGCGACTCCGTCGACCTGGTCTCCGTCGCGCCTGACGGCGAGCGCCGTCTCAGGTCCAGGCAGGTGGTCGCCTACCCGACGAGTCGCGGCTGTGCGGCGACGTACTTCCCCGAGGCGAACATCCTCGTGCCGCTCGACGCGACCGCGGACGAGTCGGGCACGCCGACCTCCAAGTCCGTCGTCGTCCGGCTCGAGCCGGCGAAGGTCTCCGCCGCCGTCGGCTGAGGCCCTACCTGCGCTTCGCGGCCTCGGAGTCGGGGAACATCCGGCTCACCTGGGCCACCACCGCCTCGAACGTGTTCGGGATGAACACCTCGGCGAGCTGCCCCACGCGCCCGACGGCGGTCTGCACCGTCAACGGTCGGCGCTCAAGTGCGTCCATCACCATCGCGGTGGCCTCCTCGACGGTGTAGCCCTTGCCTCGGTAGACCTTCGTCGGCGCGGTCATCGGCGTCTGCACCAGGCTCATCCGCACGTTGGTGAAGGTGACGTTGTCGCCCCGCGTCTCGCGCGCCACGACGCGCGACCACGTGTCGAGGGCGGTCTTGGAGGCGATGTAGGCGCTGAACTTCGGCGCCTTGAGCGTCACGCCCCAGGTCACGATGTTGACCACGTGCCCGAAGTGCCGCTCGCGCATGCCGGGCAGGAGGCCCATCGTCAGCCGCACCGGCCCGAAGTAGTTGATCGCCATCGTCCGCTCGACGTCATGGAAGCGGTCGTAGGAGAGCTCGATCGAGCGCCGGATCGATCGACCGGCGTTGTTGACCAGGTAGTCGACGCCGCCCTGCTCGGTGTTCACCTGCTTCACCAGCGCATCGACCGCCTCCGCGTCGGTGAGGTCGAGCGCGTACGTCGTCGCCGACCCGCCCTTCTCCCGGATCTCGGCTGCGACCCGCTCCAGCTCGTCCGCGCGGCGGGCGACCAACAGGACCTGCGCGCCCCTCGCGGCACACGCGATCGCCACCGCCTCGCCGATCCCGGAGCTCGCCCCGGTGACAAGCACGACCCGACCCTCGAGCGGACTGCGATGGGGGAGGAAGGGGAGCGGGAGGCGCGGAAGCATGCGCCCAATCTAGCGAGATTCCCTGGTTGGGGGTTGCGGCCGCTTGGCGTCGCTGATAGGATCGGCGAAAGCACTAGTAACCACGCCGACCTTGGGAGAAGCGATGACCGACACCCTGACCACGGAGCAGATCCGTGGCTTCGGGGTGCCCGTCACCGGCCCGGTCGACGGTGGCCTTGACGAGATCTGCGCCGAGCTCGGTGAGCTTGAGACCCTCAAGCACCAGATCGAAGCGCGACAGGCCAGGCTCGCGCTCGAGGTCGACCGGCTGATGCGGGAGCGTGCTGCCGCGCAGGGTGTGCCGACTCAGCGGCAGGGCAAGGGGGTAGCTGAGTTGGTGGCTCGTGAACGCCGTATCTCACCCGCCCACGGCCGCACCGTCGTCGCCTTGGCCAAGCAACTGCGTGGCCTGCCGCAGACGTTCGACCTCTTCGCAGCCGGGGATCTCTCTGAGCACCAAGCCCTCGTGGTCGCCCGCGAGGCTGCGATACTCGAAGGACCCGACCGGCTGGCCTTCGACATCCGCTTCGCCGCCACGGCTGGAGTGAAGGAGATGGGCACCCGGAAGATCGCCCACCGCGCCCAAGCCATCGCGCTCGGCCTCGATGAGGAAGCCGTCGTACGTCGCCGGGACAAGGCCGTCGCCGACCGGCACGTCACGGTCCAGCCCACCGACCGTGGTGACGGGATGGGCTGGCTCAAAGCCCTTCTCCCGATCGAGCAGCTCGCCGCCATCAAAGACGACCTGGCCACTGCCGCCGATACCGCTGTCGCGCTCGGTGTCGACGCCACCCGGAGCCAGGTCATGGCCGACACCCTCGTCGCCCGCCTCACCGGCACCGGCCCCGTCGGTCTCGAGCAGCCCGCCCAGCCGATGACGATCGACCTCGTCATGACCGCCGAGGCGCTCCTTGAGCACGACCACAGGGAGCCGGCCCTCCTCGCGGGCTACGGCCCGATCCCGAACCAACTCGCCAAGAGGCTCATCGAGACCGCCGTCCTCGACCTGCAGAAGGTCGAGCTCCGTCGCCTCTTCACCGCCCCTGAGACCGGTGAGCTGGTCACGATGGAATCCAAGGCACGGCTCTTCCCCAAAGCCCTGGCCCAGTTCATCCGACTGCGAGACCAGCTCTGCCGCACACCCGGCTGCGGCGCCACCATCGCACACATCGACCACGTCGAGGACTGGGACAGCGGAGGCACGACCACCGTCGCCAACGGCGAGGGTCTCTGCAGGCAATGCAACTGGGCCAAACAGGTCATCGGCCACCAGCACAGCCACCCACCACCCCTGCTCACACCCTCGGCCTCGACCGGCCCCGCCATCCCGCGACGGCCCCACCTGGTCATCGGCTACGACGCCGACCTCGAACTCGCCGCCTGACGTACGACGACGCGGCGGTGCTCATCACCCTGCCCGACTGCTCGTGACCGGCTCAAGAACCAGCGAAGCCCGGATCAGATGATCCGGGCTTCGACATGGCGGACCTGGGGGGATTCGAACCCCCGAGGGCTTGCACCCAACACGGATTCCAGCCGTGCGCCATAGGCCACTAGGCGACAGGTCCGTGGAGGAGGCTACCGGCGACGTACGGCGGGCGTGAAATCGGTCGCACCGCACTCGCCCACCGGGCTAGCGTTGAGCCGGTGAGCGCCACGATGACCATCCGCGGGCTCGCAGCGGGCCACGGCGCCACGGCACTCTTCGACGGCCTCGACCTCGTGATCGCCCCGGGGGACCTGATCGGTCTCGTCGGACCGAACGGTGCGGGCAAGTCGACGCTGCTGCGGACCCTCGCCGGTGAGCTCGCACCGGAAGACGGCACGGTGTCGATCAGCCCACCGACCGCGATCGTCGGGCACCTGCCACAGGAGACCGAGCGCCGGCCCGGCGAGACCCTCAGCGCCTACCTCGCACGACGGACCGGAGTCGCCCAGGCGCAGCAGGCCTTCGACGAAGCGACCGAGCGGCTCGAAGAGGATCCCGACGGCTACTCGCTCGCGCTCGACCGCTGGCTGACCCTCGGCGGCGCCGACCTGGAGGAGCGGATCCCGCAGGTGCTGGCCGACCTCGGCCTCGCGGTCGACCTCGACGCACCCATGACGTCGCTGAGCGGGGGACAGGCCGCCCGCGCCGGGCTCGCCAGCCTGCTGCTGGCCCGCTACGACCTCTTCCTCCTCGACGAGCCGACCAACGACCTCGACCTCGACGGCCTGGACCGGCTCGAGCGCTTCGTCACCACCCTGCGGGCGCCAGCGGTGATCGTCTCGCACGACCGCGAGTTCCTCGCCCGCACCGTCAACCGCATCGTCGAGCTCGACCTGCACCAGCACCGCGTCAACGTCGACGGCGGTGGCTACGACGCCTACCTCGCAGAGCGTGAGGTCGCCCGTCGCCATGCCCGGGAGGCCTACGAGGAGTACGCCGACGAGGTCGCCGGCCTCCATTCCCGCGCCAACACCCAGCGAGGCTGGGCGGCGCAGGGCGTCCGCAACGCCCGCCGCTCGATCAACAACGAACCCGACAAGTCCGTCCGCCGCTTCCGGGCCGAGTCGAGCGAGAAGCAGGCCGCCAAGGTCCGCCAGACCGAGCGCGCGCTCGAGCGCCTCGAGAAGGACGCCGTCGAGGAGCCACGCAAGGAGTGGGAGCTCCGGATGGAGATCGCCGCCGCGCCCCGCTCTGGAGCCGTGACCGCGTCGCTCCGAGGCGCCGTCGTACGCCGACCCGGATTCACCCTGGGACCGGTCGATCTCGAGATCGGCTGGGCCGAGAAGGTCGCGATCACGGGACCCAACGGCGCCGGCAAGTCGACCCTGCTCGGCGCTCTCCTCGGCCGGATCCCTCTCGACGCCGGCGACGCCCATCTCGGCCCGGGTGTGGTCGTGGGCGAGATCGACCAGGCGCGAGAACTCTTCGAGGGGCAGGACGCACTGGTCGACGCCTTCCAGCACCACGCGACCACCGGCGATCCGAGCGCGATGGCACCGGAGGAGGTGCGGACGTTGCTGGCGAAGTACGGCCTGCGCGGTGACCACGTCGTCCGTCCGGCCGCGACGCTCAGCCCGGGCGAGAGGACGCGGGCGGCTCTCGCTCTCCTCCAGGCGCGAGGTGTCAACCTGCTCGTCCTCGACGAGCCCACCAACCACCTCGACCTTCCGGCGATCGAACAGCTCGAGTCGGCCCTCGACGCCTACCCCGGCACGCTGCTCCTCGTCACCCACGACCGCCGGATGCTCGAGGCGGTCCACACCACGCGGCGCCTTCGGGTGGAGGCCGGCTCCGTGACCGAAATCTGAAACATCTGTTTCAGCGCGTTGAAACATTCGGGTGCCACACTCGGCGCTGTGACTGAGGCGACTGACGAGATCTTTCTGGCGCAGGCGATCGAACTGGCGAAGACGAACGTGGCCGATGGCGGCGGGCCGTTCGGTGCGTTGATCGTCAGGACGGAGTCCGGCGAGATCGTCGCCACCGGCCAGAACCGCGTGACCCGCGACCTCGACCCGACGGCCCACGCCGAGGTGACCGCGATCCGCCGGGCCTGCACGGCGATCGGCGACTTCAGCCTCGCCGGTCACACCCTCTACACCAGCTGCGAGCCCTGCCCCCTCTGCCTCGCCTCCGCCCTCTGGGGTCGGCTCGATCGGGTCGTCTTCGCCGCCGATCGCAACGATGCGGCCGAGGGCGGCTTCGACGACCGCGAGTTCTACGAACTCTTCGAGAAGCGGCGCGAGGAGTGGGACATGGCGATCGACGCCGTACGTGTGCCGACGTCCTTCGAGCCGTTCGCCGCCTGGATCGCCAACGAGGCGCGCACGGAATACTGACCCT